>NZ_CAWPKR010000035.1:0-302312 GCF_963888765.1 Vibrio sp. B7 | reverse complement strand
CAGATTCTGTCTTAATTGACTTTGCTGCTTCACGAGCAAAAGCTTCGAGTGCTTTCTTATCCATATTGTCCATCCTTAGCCTTTAAGGCTTAAGTTTAGACAGTTACACAGAATTCAGGACACTCTCACCAAAACTCATTGAGGCAAACAAAGAACCTTGCCTGTTTTACGGTTTGAGTTAACCACGAATTTGAGGGTGAAAGTGCTCATTTGCCGACAACACAAAACGAATGGTCAGAGAAATCCCAAAAGATTGAATCCCTAAATTTACCTGAGTTGCATAACGCCCTGTTAAGGGGTGAGCAACGCAATACCGATGCCGCCGCATACCACCTTAAACACTAAAATCAACGCATAGTGAAAATGCCACGCGTTGCGAATCCCTCTTAAACAGATTGTTAGCAATATATTTACAGCTTGCCGTTATCTCTTAGGTAATTTATCAACTCCAACAAGTCTATTAGTTTATAAGTTTCAGTTGATTCATCAAAAAAGCCTATGCGCTCTTTATGCTTTAATGAAAAATCTTCACTAAATTCCTTTTGGACTCCATTTTCGCGAATAATATCAAATGCTCGATCAATACAACGAAGTTTCACTTCATCGCTAGCGTTTGGAGAAATTTTAAGGTCGAAAGAATCATAACCCGAACGGAATTTAACACCAAAATCAGCATCAATTGTTTTGATACTCTCACTGCCGCTGATCCTTTTATAAGTTTTACCTTTAACATCTCGACTTAGTGCCAATAACTGAGTCTTGAGTGCATCATAAACAGCGTTAGTCAATAAACCAGTTGCGATAGCATGAACGAGTGCAGGAGATAACATTACAAAAATCTGGCTAACGAAATCAGATAGTGAAGCTTCGAGCCTTCCAGAACGATCATAAGTATTAAGCGACAAACCATGTAAATTAAGACTCTCTGTAGATTCGTTTATGGTCGAATCGTCAATTATATCCTTGAAATAAATTAATTTTAGTTCCACTAAACTTCCTCTTATATTGCTAACGCCCAATTAAGGGGTGAGCAACGCTACCACCCAACCTAACGCATTGTACCGTAACCATTAAAATTGAAGTAGAAGCAAAAATGCCAAGCGTTGGGAATCCCTCTTAAATTGTTTGTTAGCTTTTTATTGCTACAGATTTACTTTTAGCCTACAAATTTTTATTCAACCATTTTATCGTATGATCTCTCATGTCGTTGGAAAAATAATGCGATTCATCAGCTAAATTGAACTCAATTTCAGTATTATTTTTATCGTATTTACTCTTCATTTTTTCATAAAAGTCCTTCGCGAAATTGGCAGGAACCCAATCATCTTTCTCGCCATTTATAATCAACATAGGGCGACTTTCATTTTCTATAAGATACAAACATGGATCAATCTCTGCCATATACCTAATAGCCAACTCCTCATCATCACTAAGAATCTTATTCACCGAGTCTGCTTCTAAGGCGAACTTCTCCAAACCGACAAAATCAGGAGAGCCGAGAATTGGTACTGCAACTTTAATCAGTTGATTTTGGGTCAAAGAATAAAATGTGGACATTGCGCCCATAGAGATACCCACAACCGCAATCCTCGATCGATCAATCCGAATATCTTCCTGATAGTGATCAATGAGTGTATTTATGTCATCTGAATTCTGCTTGATAACCCCCGTCATTCTTTTAATAAAGCTCGAATGACTACTGACATTTTGAGCATTACCATCATCTCTTTCGCCGTGTTTATCTGCATCAAAGCAGATAACAGAGTAACCCTGAAGAGCTAAATTTAAAGCTAGATTAGAACCTTCATATTTATCATTGTTCCACCCATGACAGATGATGACTAAAGGATTATTTACCGACTCTTTTTTACAATAGAGTAGATATACAATCTCACCCATCTTACTTTTTTCTACTACAACACCTTCCATGAACGCCCCATATATTCAATATATTCGTTTACGAGCACAAACAAACCGTCAGGCTTCAGAAAACAGCTAACGCCCGGCTAAGGGGTTGACAACGCACCGCCGAACTAAAAAAACACACCGTAAACACTGAACTTCAATTTTGTACTAAAGCCGCCAAGCGTTGGCAATCCCTCTTGAGCCGTTTGTTAGCTGCTGCACTTTAGCCGGAGATTTACTACCCAACGGCCTAATTTAAAACACATTATTGCTTTCAAACGACAAAGTAAAACGGACAACTGAGAAACTAAAACCTAATCCACGAAACGCACTTGGCAAAGAAGAAATAACAGGAAAACTGACGAGCTTCTAAGACTTCAATTTACAAAGAATTCTTTCGAAGAAGCCAACAACCAAGTGCGCGAAATCCATTTAAGCGCGACAAAACTTCAAAACCAAAGAAGCCACACCAAAGAAATAAACAAACACACCACTTCCCGTAAACAGACTTCGGTTAGTTCAAACACTTCACGAACAGTGCCACTGGCGAGATACGCGGAGAAGTGCTGACTTTCAGGTGTAAAGCTAGAGCCTCAGACTAAGAAAAATAAACGCTTAATTTTATGGTTTTTCTTAACCTCAGCTAACGCCCGCTTAAGGGGCAGACAACGCTACTACCAACTTTCCGCATAACACCATAATCACGAAACCCAACGCATGATAAAAATGCCACGCGTTGGCTGTCCATCTTGAAGCGTTTGTTAGGTTTATATTTCATTGCTATTGATTAATCAAGACAGAACCCCCATATAGTCTATGGATAAGAACACGCCTTACCACTCAGAACATACATTCCCTAACTGAGATAACTGGAGCGTGAAAATAAATATTCCAGATTTCTCAAGGAATGATCTAATGATTGCTTATCTTATTCTCGTTCACCGCTATCCAGATCAATTTAAACGGCTATTTCATGCAATATACCACCCAAATAATCATTACGTTATCCATGTTGACAAAACTTCTGGAAAAGAAATTTCAGATGAAATAACTTTGTTTCTAAATGATTACCAAAATGCTGAAATTCTTGAATCAGAAAATGCACTATGGGGTGGGTATAGTTTAGTTAACATTGAACTTCGTGGCATGGCTAAGCTATTGAATATGAACAAAAGCTGGACGCATTTTATAAACCTAAGTGGACAAGATTTTCCATTGAAAACTCAGCCATATATTCATGAGTTTTTGTCAAATAATAAAGACAAGGAATTTATTCGAGCATTAGACCAAAATGAAGCTAGGCCTGAAACGATGAATCGCATACAAAATATGTGCTTTGAATATAAAGAGCATATTTACCGACCTAAAATAGCTAGAAAATTCATGTCAGGGATAACACCATTTATTGGCACCCAATGGATGATTGTGTCACGAAAATTCTGTGATTTTGTTTGTAACACGGATGCATCTCAGCCCTATAAAGAATTTTATAAAA
Source organism: Vibrio sp. B7 (assembly GCF_963888765.1). Classification (NCBI taxonomy): domain Bacteria; kingdom Pseudomonadati; phylum Pseudomonadota; class Gammaproteobacteria; order Vibrionales; family Vibrionaceae; genus Vibrio; species Vibrio sp. B7. Next base: position 298,912 of record NZ_CAWPKR010000035.1, on the reverse strand, counting down.
ATACATTTATTGCTGATGAAGGATTTTTCCAAACAGTTATGATGAATAACGATTGTCATGGTGAAATAATTCAAGATGACTTGCGACTTATCGATTGGGTACCAGATGGAGATATAAAGCTTAGACCGAGGACGTTTACAATGGCCGATATTTCTAACTTAATTTCGAGCCCTAACCTTTTCGCTCGAAAATTTGACCTATTAGAGGATGCTAAAGTCTTGGATAGGATCGAACATCACCTCGCTGCAACAGTCTAGTTTTTTAATGAGCTACCCTCAACGGGGTGGCTCAAAGAAACCTAACGCCCTGTTAAGGTGTGAGCAACGCACTACCGAAGTTACCGCATACCACCTGAAATACAAAACGCAACGCATAGCAAAAATGCCAAGCGTTGCGAATCACTCTTAAACAGATTGTTATACCAACTTAAGGTCAAATGACGCGACGGTTTTCTCTATTTCTACTGGGTTGGTAGTAGAAGCTTTATACTCCGGGTCTTCTAAGTGAGATTCATTTAGTATTCTGGTTATTTCTATTGAGAATGTTTCTAAATTGATAGGATTTTCTAATAAAGTAAAATCAAAACCTGATTCTATTAACTTTTTATAGATACCAGCTAATATCATTGAAATTGACACTTGGAATTTATTGCCACGCTTCGACGAAATACCATATATTTCTCTAGAGAAAGGATATGGAGTTATTTTAGCTAACGTGGTCACAAATTCATTAAAACCATCAAGGAGACGCTCGGTTTTCTCAAAAGCTAAATCACACGAATCATTTTCTGATTTATCTTTCATATAAGACTCAGCATATTGGGGAGATTTCATAACCTTAGAAACCTGCCCTTTGTCGTTCATGTAAGTTTGATTTACCCCATTTTCGATGATGCTCAATATTACGAAAATATTTTCATGTATTGTCTTCTTTTGGAATCGATCTTTAGATACTGCATATGCCTCAAACAAAGCATCTTTATCGCCGCTCATCATTCTATTGCAGAAACTATTGACGAGTTGATTAACTCGAGAGTCAAAGACTGCATGTCTAATCTCTTGAGGAGTTAATGGTTTAGTTCCTTTGTTATATCTGTTGAATATTTCCAATTCGAACTCCTTACCGGGGAAGTTTCGAAAAGTAATTGTCGACACACGTCGACTCATTAGCTCAACTTGGTCATCAAGAGGTAGATCTTTAATATAGCAACCATTAAAATCTTTAATTATGCCCAGTTCTTGCAGCGCATATTCACCTGAAAGAAAACGATAGAATGCTCGTAATCGATGTTGTCCATCAACTACGTTTAACACTTGCACTCCTTTTAGTTTATGGCTAGCTAAAAAAATCGGTGGGATCGGTATCTCAAGTAAGGCTGATTCTATCAAGGAGCTTTCATCGGAAATTGATGAACGGTATTCTCGTTGATAATCAGGAGCTATGACGATTGAATCATTAAACTTTATAATTTGACTTGCATCTAAGTCCTCTGACTCAATTTCTTGCAACTCAAATCCATTTTTAATTCGTTCGAATATGGTCTGCCATGTTAGTGTTTCGTCTTTTGGGTTAATTTTAAATTTACTATCCATAATTACGAATCTTCTCTAATAAAATCGTTAATATCTTGTTGCATTACAATATCTTTAGCGACAGACGATAGTTCAGGATAAATATGGGTAAAGGTCACACCCATAGAGTATAATGAGGCTAATATTTCTTTTGTATAATCGCTTTTCACCACTACTTTTCTTAGTATTGATTCATCATTTATACTCTCTAAAGGCTTGTCATCGTCTTGAAACAATACAAACAGCCCTTTTTGTGCATTTACACGTGGGTTGATTTTTCGCCCCTGTATAACTACTGGACCATCCAGCCCTTCGAGAGAGCGCTCACTTTCACTTGAAATGTTTACAATAGACATTTGCTGCTTGAACTTCATATTCAAGTTGGAAGGGTTGAGAAAGTAAACAACTGCATCTTTATCTGTGTCTTGTTGAAATGATTTTTCTACCGCAAAAAGTAAGCTTGTAATATGAGAAGTAGTAAAGTCCATCAACCTTGTAGGAATACCATAGTGCTGTGCATAGAGCATCCATTCTATATCATTTTTAATATCCCAAGGGTTTGGCATATATTGATATGAGTTAATTTTAAACTGTTCTAAGAATGTTCTGATAGCCCTCTTTGGGTACTTCCTATTCCCGGAGACATCGCGACGTAACGCGCTAGGCAAAAGTGGGTAATCTTGAGACTGACCTCGCGACAGGTAAAAATCTTTGTCTAGTTCCTCAACAAACGCCATGTACTCACTGAGTTTCGTTATTTCCATTGGGCACCAATATGCAACTAAATTTAGCGAATAATAACATATACTTATAGGCATGCAATATGATAGTTGGTATAACGCCCGGCTAAGGGGTTGGCAACGCACCGCCGAACTCAAAAAACACACCGTAAACACTGAACTTCAATTTTGCACTAAAGTCGCCAAGCGTTGGCAATCCCTCTTGAGCCGCTTGTTAGCTGTTGCACTTTAGCCGGAGATTGACTACCCAATAGCTTAATTTAAAACACATTATTGCTTTCAAGCGACAAAGTAAAACGGACAACTGAGAAACTAAAACCTAACCCACGAAACGCACTTGGCAAAGAAGAAATAACAGGAAAACTTGACGAGCTTCTAGAACTTAAATTTACAAAGAATTCTTTCGAAGAAGCCAACAACCAAATGCGCAAAATCCATTTAAACGCGAAAGAGCTTCAAAACCAAAGAAGCCACACCAAAGAAATAAACAAACACACCACTTCCCGTAAACAGACTTCGGTTAGTTCAAGCACTTCACGAACAGTGCCACTGGCGAGATACGAGGAAAAGTGCTGACTTTCAGGTGTAAAGCTAGAGCCTCAGACTAAGAAAAATAAGCGCTTAATTTTATGGTTTTTCTTAACCTTAGCTAACGCCCGGCTAAGGGGTTGACAACGCACTGCCGAACTCAAAAAACACACTGTAAACACTGAACTTCAATTTTGCACTAAAACCGCCAAGCGTTGGCAATCCCTCTTGAGCCGTTTGTTATGCAAATTCAATAAGATAAACTGACTTTACTCGATCAAAAACCACGATTGCAATGGTTGAGTGATTCAAGAACAAACCCAAGCCAGAGCCGTAATAAATAAGCCGCCAAAACAAAGTCCACCTTTCAACAACAAACCAAGCTTTTGAATGAGACAAACTCAACGAGCGAAAACTTCAGCAAAAGCAAAATGATCGATTAACTTGCCCTTTCCACACTTTGCGCGCGCTAAATTCACAACAAACCAGCACCAAAACTCATTGAGGCAAACAAAGAACTTTGCCTGTTTTACGGCTTGAGTTAACCAAGAATTTGAGGGTAAAAAAGCTCATTTGCCGACAACACAAAACGAATGGCCGGAGAAATCCCAAAAGATTGAACCCCTAAATTTACCTGAGTTGCATAACGCCCAATTAAGTGGTGAACAACGCACTGGCCAAGCCGCTGCATTGCACCGTAAAGCACTTTACCTGACGCATAGTAAAACTGCCACGCGTTGAGAATCCACTTGAATTGCTTGTTATGTGAATTTTACCGTGAATTCAAAGTAAACCACCGTAGAAATGATGGAATTTTAATAAGTTACGTGCAAAACGATGCTTACTAAAACCTAAATTTCACAGCGATCTTAGCCAAAGAGAGCCACTTGCAGAACCAACAACAAAGAAAGCGCCCTTTCAGCCACAACAAAACCTTTTGCTTCACCAGACTTTCAGAGCTGAACTTCAGCAAGAGAGTCAGTCAAAAAGACATTTCAATTGAAGCGATTTGAAACTGACTAAACTCAACACAAGCCAGATCCAAAACTTAAGTGAGGCAACCCAAGAACCTTGAAAACGATCAATCTCAGATTGTTCAAGAATCCATTTCGACTAAGCCAACCTGCCGAAAACACGAAACGAATTATCAATGAAATCGTAGCTTTGACCTTAAAAACTCATCAAACACATAACGCCCGGCTAAGGGGTTGACAACGCACCGCCGAACTCAAAAAACACACTGTAAACACTCAACTTCAATTTTGCACTAAAGTCGCCAAGCGTTGGCAATCCCTCTTGAGCCGTTTGTTAGGCCAACCGATTGACAATGATACTTTCAAAAACAAAGAACAGGCTTTTTTGCAAACTTAAAACTAACTAACCGATTCATTTATAAATCAAAATCCTGAATCAGCAAAGAAACCAAAAAAACTCAAATTGAGCGATTTGGAAGAAAAGTGACGAGCGTAGCATGCTCGGCGGACGTTTGGATGCTGAAGGTTATTTTGCCGATGAATTCACAGCGATAAACAACCCAACGCGATCAAGAAACAGCAAATATGTGATGATTATTTATTGCTTAAGTTAAGCCACAAAACATGGAATTTACCGCTCAATTTCAACTCGATTTAGCTGATAAAAACTCACCTTGCCTAACGCCCGGCTAAGGGGTTGACAACGCACCGCCGAACTCAAAAAACACACTGTAAACACTAGACTTCAATTTTGTACTAAAGCCGCCAAGCGTTGGCAATCCCTCTTGAGCCGTTTGTTATGCAAATTCAATGAGATAAACTAAATTTACACGACCAAAAGCCACAATTGCAATGGTTGAGTGATTCAAGAACCAACCCAAGTAGGAGCCGAGATAAATAAGCCGCCAAAACAAAGTCCACCTTTCAGCAACAAGCCAAGCTTTTATGTCAGGAAAACTCAACGAGCGAAACCTTCAGCAAGTGCAAAACACTCGATAAACTTGCTCTTTCCACACTTTGCGCACGCTGAATTGACAACAAACCAGCACCAAAACTCATTGAGGCAAACAAAGAACTTTGCCTGTTTTACGGTTTGAGTAAACTACGAATTTGAAGGCGAAAATGCTCATTTGCCGACAGCTCAAAACGAATGGCCGGAGAAATCCCAAAAGATTGAACCCCTAAATTTACCTGAGTTGCATAACGCCCGCTTAAGTGGTGAGCAACGCAATACGATGCTGCCACATACCACCTAAACCACTAAAATCAACGCATAGTAAAAACGCCACGCGTTGCGAATCCGTCTTAAAGCGTTTGTTAGTTGCCAAACGTTCTCGCAGACATTTCAAGTAAATGCCAACAAATGAATGCACCACCACCGCCGACAACCAACCTAAATTGCCAATTAGCATAGCTATTAGCTTTATCTTGATGGCTTGATATTGCCTCCATTATGCCCTCAGAAGCAGCTTGAATGAGATGAGGATGATTTCCAACATCCGGATGGCTTCCCTCTTTTATTCTCAAGTACTCTCCATTTGAATACAAAATGGAATTTACGTATTGGAGCTGCCGACAACCACAAAAAAAACTAAGAGCCCAACAAAAAACAGCAACTCCTAATGGTATTAGAGTCAGGTTGAATGTACTTTCCTTTGTAACTTGAACTGTAAATGCAATTGCAGAAGCAGCAATAGCTAGTATGAAATATACGTATTTGTCTTGAGACACTCTGAGCTGATTATGTAATTGACGAATATTTTCTTGTGACACTGTGCCTCCTATTGGCAACTAACGCCCGGCTAAGGGGTTGACAACGCACCGCCGAACTTAAAAAACACACTGTAAACACTGAACTGCAATTTTGCACGAAAGTCGCCACGCGTTGGCAATCCCTCTTGAGCCGTTTGTTATGCAAATTCAATGAGATAAACCGAATTTATACGACCAAAAGCCACGATTGCAATGGTTGAGTGATTCAAGAATCAACCCAAGCAAGAACTGTGATAAATAAGCCGCCAAAACAAAGTCCACCTTTCAACAACGAACCAAGCTTTTGAATGAGACAAACTCAACAAGCAAGACTTTCAGCAAGTAGAAAGGCTCGATAAACTTTCACTTTCCACACTTTGCGCCCACTTAATTTACAACGCGCCAACGCTAAAACTGATTGAGGCAAACAAAGAACCTTGCCTGTTTTACGGTTTGAGTTAACCACGAATTTGAGGGTAAAAATGCTCATTTGCCGAGAATACAAAACAAATGGCCGGAGAAATCCCAAAAGATTGAAACCCTAAATTTCCCTGAGTTGCATAACGCCCGCTTAAGGGGCAGACAACGCTACTACCAACTTACCGCATAACACCGTAATCACATAAACCAACGCATAGTAAAAATGCCGCGCGTTGACTGTCCCTCTTGAAGCGTTTGTTATGGCGCAATTCTCAAGTTAGGCCATATAACTAACCAACCCTTTGACTTTACTCGATTTTCGAAGGTTCCATATGCTCGTTTAGGATTATGTGTGATTAAACCTTGAAATAAACTCTCGAAACCAAAGGCTGATATACATTCGTAACGATCGTGCTCGACTTTTCTCACTGCTACCGCCGTTTCTTTTTCAGGCCAATAGCTCATGGCATCCAATGTGCTTTGGTAAGGATCGTCACCATTTTGTAAGTGCATCTTGGCTTGATTTCTCACTTGCCAATTGATCTGGGGCATTTGCTCCGATAACTTGAGTTCAAGTGATTTTTCATAATCTGAATCGACACAATCAGCATCGAAGAAAATGACATCAATATCGTTTAATGGCGTCGGCTTTACGTTGCGATGTAAAAAGTCCCAGACAAGGTTTCGCACAAAACCTGCGGCTATGTAGCACTGAGGCAATTCAAGCTGGTAAACACATTCCAGTGCTTCAAATCGAACGGGATCTTTTCTAACTAAATCAACGATAGTATCCATTTTTCACCTTGCGCCATAACGCCCAATTAAGGGGTGAGCAACGCTACCACCCAACCTAAGGCATTGTACCGTAACCACTAAAGTTGAAGTAGAAGCAAAAATGCCAAGCGTTGGGAATCCCTCTTAAATTGTTTGTTATGTAACAATTTTACGCGTATTGGTAGACATGATCTGCGTACAAATGACCACCGATTTCATAAGCTTGAGGCACTATCCTATCGAGTACAAAACCCACTTTTGTAAGTACCTTTTCGGAACCAATGTTACCCTCTGTGATAACTGCACTGTATTTAGCGATGCCAAACTCTGACATTGAATAATTTATGAGAGCTTGCAGTGACTCTGTACCATACCCGAGTCCATGATATTCGGGCAAAAACATAAACCCAACTTCAGCAACAGAATCGTTAACACAAAAACCTGTTATACCTACTGCTTTGTCCGTTTTGGACTCGACAACAACCAAACATAGCCAATGCTTCGACTTTACAAACCAAGGTACTAATCGAGATTTAAATTTACTCTCAATTTCTGACTTTGGCAGCTCATCGAAACAAAGTGAAATGACACTAGGATTCGTATGGAGTTGCAGAAATAAAGGCCAGTCATTTTCCGATAATGGCTTCATCTGCAGCCTTTCAGATACTACTTCCATTTAGCTGAACTCTCCTTGTTACATAACGCCCGGCTAAGGGGTTGACAACGCACCGCCGAACTTAAAAAACACACTGTAAACACTGAACTTCAATTTTGCACTAAAGCCGCCACGCGTTGGCAATCCCTCTTGAGCCGTTTGTTATGTGAATTTTACTCGTACGTCTTACCGTTGTGCTTTAACCAACCTTGCGGGTGTTTATTGTTTGGATCCTTGTGCGTCCAGTGCATGACACCACCTTTTTTGTTCCATTCATATTCACCGTAAAACTGGACTCGATCGCCAACTTTTAGATTTGGAACCCTAGGAGCTAAATCAATATTGTGAGCAACAAGTAAAGTTTGTTTACTGTCCAGTTTCAATATGAATTTTTGATGCCTACTTCCTTCGTTGTCATCAGGTAACAAGCGAATAACTGTGCCTGAGCCCTGAACTTGAATATCACTTTGATGATTTTCATACGCATTTTTTAACTGATGATCATTAGCTTGAGCACCAATCGAAGCTAGACAAAAGACGGCTATAAATATAGCGATTAACTTCTTCATATACTCAATTTCTCCAATTCACATAACGCCCGGCTAAGGGGTTGACAACGCACCGCCGAACTCAAAAAACACACTGTAAACACTGAACTTCAATTTTGCTCTAAAACCGCCACGCGTTGGCAATCCCTCTTGAGCCGTTTGTTATGAAGCAATTTCACACGCCATACTAACGAAGTTTTCATCACCACTATCTGTGATTTGGTAGCCTAAACTACTATAAAAGCCTATGGCTGATTTGTTGCTTTTAAAACTAGATAATGTAATGAGATTTCTATTTGCTTCAGCCGCTAGTTGATGGATGTGATTGATAACCTTAAAACCCAATTTTTTCTTCTGATGATCTGGAAAGATGATCAACAAGTGGATATGAAATGCTTGATCGTACGGTTTGAAGCAAATAAGACCGACTCTTTGATTTCGATAAGTTACCCAATAATACCAGCTATGCTGATATTCAGTAGTTAAGCGATGATACTGGTATTCATCATCCCACCCATAAACGGGTTCAACATGAAGTTTAAGAGCTTGCTTTGTCGCCGAAAATACATTGCAAAACTCTGATTCAGCTACTGGTTCCAGTACGATATTTTCATGTGGTTTAGTCATGATTGCCTCCTGCTTCATAACGCCCGGCTAAGGGGTTGACAACGCACCACCGAACTTAAAAAACACACCGTAAACCCTGAACTTCAATTTTGCACTAAAGTCGCCACGCGTTGGCAATCCCTCTTGAGCCGTTTGTTATGCAAATTCAATAAGATAAACTAACTTTACTCGATCAAAAGCCACGATTGCAATGGTAGAGTGATTCAAGAATCAACCCAAGCAAGAGCCGTGATAAATAAGCCGCCAAAACAAAGCCCACCTTTCAACAACAAACCAAGCTTTTGAATGAGACAAACCCTACAAGCAAGACTTTCAGCAAGTGCAAAATGCTCGATTAACTTGCCCTTTCCATACTTTGCGCCCGCTAAATTCACAACAAACCAACGCAAAAACTGATTGAGGCAAACAAAGAACTTTGCCTGTTTTACGGCTTGAGTTCACAATGGATTTGAAGGTAAAAATGCTCATTTGCCGACAACACCAAACGAATGGCCAGAGAAGTCCCAAAAGATTGAGCCCCTAAATTTACCTGAGTTGCATAACGCCCGGCTAAGGGGTTGACAACGCATAGCCGAACTCAAAAAACACACCGTAAACATTGAAGTTCAATTTTGAACTAAAGTCGCCACGCGTTGGCAATCCCTCTTGAGCCGTTTGTTAGCTGCTGCACTTTAGCCGGAGATTGACTACCCAACGGCCTAATTTAAAACACATTATTGCTTTCAAACGACAAAGTAAAACGGACAATTTAGAAACTAAAACCTAATCCACGAAACGCACTTGGCAAAGAAGAAATAACAGGAAAACTTGACGAGCTTCTAGGACTTAAATTTACAAAGAATTCTTTCGAAGAAGCCAACAACCAAGTGCGCAAAACCCATTTAGGCGCGAAAGAGCTTCAAAACCAAAGAAGCCACACCAAAGAAATAAACAAACACACCACTTCCCGTAAACAGACTTCGGTTAGTTCAAGCACTTCACGAACAGTGCCACTGGCGAGATACATGGAAAAATGCTGACTTTCAGGTGTAAAACTAGAGCCTCAGACTAAGAAAAATAAGCGCTTAATTTTATGGTTTTTCTTAACCTCAGCTAACGCCCAATTAAGGTGTGAAGCACGCAACCACTACACTCAATTGGAACACCGTAAACACGAAACCCGACCCAAACCAAAATTGCCGAGCGTGCTGAATCACTCTTAAATTGTTTGTTAGGCAACAAAGCCCCCTACCAACTACAGGTCTCACGCAAGGGAACTAAAGCATTTGATAAGCCAGCAGTATCGAAGAGCGCTGTTACAGGGCTTTCATTGTAAGGGGTAATCTGTGCAACCAACGTGTCCGATTTTTCCATATTTTTTAAGAAGGAAATAGGGTTTCTATGAAATGTAGCTTTGCTATCAGTAGATATGCTCCACTTCGAGGTAACGGCTTTGTTGGAGCCAATGCGTGTAAGAACTGATGCTTCACGACCTAAATAGTCGTTCCAACCAATATAAACATCCGTTTTATTACTCTGACAACGAGCTACAAAAAACACTTTGTCATTCCACTTACTTTTACCTGATGACGCTTCCAGTATTAAAGTAACCGTTTTGGAGTCGTCTATAGGGTTAACCTCTTCGGAGACAATCCATTTTCCTGTTCCAGAGATTTTTGAATCAACCGTTTGTGATTTATCAAGCTTGTACTTTTCCGCAAGAGAGTCATAGCACTCTAAACGCGCTAATTCTCCTTTTACCGCAGCACAAGAAGCAAATTCTTTTTTCAACTCAGTGGACAACACATTTGTAGATAGGAGTACTGAAACTCCCAACAACACTACTTTTTTCATATTTATTTCTCGACAATATAACGACAACTTGATGCCTAACGCCGCGTTAAGGGGCAGCCAACGCTACTACCAACTTACCGCATAACACGTAACCACAAAAACCAACGCATAATAAAAATGCCACGCGTTGGCTGTCCCTCTTGAACGCTTTGTTATGTTTTTAGTGATACACGACCTTAAAGTGCTCTAAAACCAATAACATATCCTCACTTGGCTCTATACCTAAAGTGTCACATTCACGTGAGAAAAATTTCCAATGAGCATTACGCCACCATTCTAGCGATTTGTCGCCCTCACCCTCACTTGCTGCAAATTCTTCCGTCACTTCGTTGAATCGACAACTTGAGACCGATGTGATCTCAATGATACAAATTGGTTCACCATACCAGTTTGTGACCACTTGAAGGTGGCCAACTATAGGTAATACTTCACTTTCGTGGCTATACCAGTATTCCATGCTGCATGATGCACGCTTCTCGCCACGTAGAATTAAATCAGCACATAGATTTGCGTTATATTCATCTGCACAAAAGTAATCCGAACTAAATGATGTATATTTTTCAGACACTTCACTAGGTAAAGTTCGAAGGTACTGCTGTAAAAATAACTGACTCTTTTCTTCCATGATTCTCTGAACCTGATTAAAAACATAACGCCCAATTAAGGGGTGAACAACGCCTCCACCCAACCTAAAACATTGTGCCATAAACACTAAAATTGAAGTAGAAGCAAAAATGCCGAGCGTTGTGAATCCCTCTTAAATTGCTTGTTATGAGTACATTGACTCAAATGCAAAACTCACAGATTTTCATATATAGCTGAGACCTATTTTTCATATTTGGCTTCCATGAGGTTTTAATTGCTTTATCTATGTCATATAGAAACCCTTTGCCAGGAGGAAACCGATCTTCAGCGACACATTCCTCTATCAAAACTGTCCATCTTTCTTTGTCATCACCCTTCATGTAATAGTCTACAAAAAGCTGCATTGCATCAAGGCAGTCTCGTTTTGTCCAATATTCCAGTTCTGACTCTGAATTCATCCGTAATCCTCCCATACTCGGTACTCATAACGCCCAATTAAGGTGTGAAGCACTCTACCACAAGACTCAATTTAAGCGCCATAACCACTAAACTAGACTCAAACCAATAATGCCAAGCGTGCTGAATCACTCTTAAATTGTTTGTTAGCATTTATGTCAGACCATCTAGTAAGGTGAGTCTTGATTAGCCTCCAAAGCCAAGTCTCTATCGAGATGGTGTAAAAATAAATCTTTTACAATAACCAACTCCGCTAATTGACAATCAACATCCTTACACCGTTCGCCATCTTCTTCGGTCGTAACTATACCGTACTCGACTCCAATAGGGTGTTCCTTAAAGTCTCTAAAACTTACAGTCAAAGCATGCAAATCCCAAAAGGTAGAGTCGGATGTATAAAAATTATAGAACGACTTATATTTCTTTAGCTTATTGGTAAACTCCAGACAAGCATCAATATATTCTAAATTCCCTTGTGTATAATAGTACCAGTAGTATTGTAGCCGATCGTATTCGGCAAGAAACCTGAGCCCGTCTTGCTGCTTTGACAAACGATTCATTATTTCTTCCATTTTCCTGTCACCTTGAGGAGTACCTAAAATATTTTCCTTTGGAAAATAAATTGTATTTGTATCCTGCGACTCCCAGCCGGGATTATCTCTAGCCAATCGTATTTCAATGTATTTTTGAGCCCATACAAAGTATGTTTCTTTGTCTGAAGTTGATGTATGAAAAATAAAAAATGCTTCCGGAAATAACTCAGCGTACTTTAACGTTTTTGTCGGAAAGCCACTCAAAGATAAACTAGTTATTTCTGAAAAAGATTTAGAAGTTCCTTTTACCTGAATTAGTCCAAAACAACCTGTTGGGTTTTCACCGTTATAAAGTTCAATCGATAAGTCGATCCCATAGTCACGTTCCTCAAGCCCTCTAACAAGCCAATTCTCTGGTAGCTTTGACATTATTTCACGAATAGCTAATGTATCTGTTATATGAGTTTGTGTTCTTCTTGTCATATATTCCAACTTAACCTAATTTGATTTTTACGAATGCTAACGCCCGGCTAAGGGGTTGACAACGCACCGCCGAACTTAAAAAACACACTGTAAACACTGAACTTCAATTTTGCACTAAAGTCGCCACGCGTTGGCAATCCCTCTTGAGCCGTTTGTTAGCTGCTGCACTTTAGCCGGAGATTTACGGCCCAACGGCCTAATTTAAAAAACATTATTGCTTTCAAGCGACAAAGTAAAACGGACAACTTAGAAACTAAAACCTAATCCACAAAACGCACTTGGCAAAGAAGAAATAGCAGGAAAACTGACGAGCTTCTAAGACTTAAATTTACAAAGAATTCTTTCGAAGAAGCCAACAACCAAGTGCACGAAATCCATTTAAGCGCGAAAGAGCCTCAAAACCAAAGAAGCCACACCAAAGAAATAAACAAACACACCACTTCCCGTAAGAAGACTTCGGTTAGTTCAACCGCTTCACGAACAGTGCCACTGGCGAGATACGTGGAAAAGTGCTGACTTTCAGGTGTAAAGCTAGAGCCTCAGACTAAGAAAAATAAACGCTTAATTCTATGACTTTTCTTAACCTCAGCTAACGCCCGGCTAAGGGGTTGACAACGCACCACCGAACTCAAAAAACACACTGTAAACGCTGAACTTCAATTTTGCACTAAAGCCGCCACGCGTTGGCAATCCCTCTTGAGCCGTTTGTTAGGCCAACCGATTGACAACGATACTTTCAAAACCCAAGAACAAGGCTTGTTTGATAACTGAAAACCAACTAAGCGATTCATTTATAAACCAAAACGCTAAATCAGCAAAGAAACAAAAAACTCAAATTGAGCGGTTTGGAAGAAAAGTGACGAGTGTAGCATTCTCGGCGGACGTTTGGATGTTGAAGGTTATTTTGCCGCTAAATTCACAACGACAAGCAACCCAACGCGATCAAGAAACAACAAATATGTGATGATTATTTATTGCTTAACTTAAGCCAGAAAACATGGAATTTACCGCTCAATTCCAACTCGATTTAGCTGATAAAAACTCACTTTGCCTAACGCCGCATTAAGGGGCAGACAACGCCACCACAGAACTAAAATAGACAACCGTAAACACAAATTTTCGAGTAAACCACGAATGCCACGCGTTGACTGTCCCTCTTAAATGCTTTGTTATGTGTTTTTACTCATATAATGCGAGGGTGTTTTGTAATTGTTCACTGAAATTGAATATATCATCCACAGTTTCGATCGGATGCCGAGTTTCATTCTTCGCTTCGTCAAAGATGCCAATATATTTCTGCTTAGTATTAAACCACAAACGGCATAGAGGCTTGCGATTGTTATCATCGAGCAGAATCCCAAAATAGCTTTGAGTATCACGCGCACAAACTCTCTGTACTTCTACTTTTTGTCTAAGTATTGCTTTAACTATATTAAAACCTTCTATTTCTTCTTCTGTAGTAAGAATTTTAGATTTTTCTGAACTTTCATTTGCGTCTTCAGCAGGAATAACTTGAGTTTCAACATTAATCGATTCTTTGACGTCAGCACCAATAGCTGATTTTAGACGGGCATTTATACTGTCATTGAGAAACTGCTTTAAAGCTTTAGTGGTAATGTCTAGAAATTGAGATTTCACTTTTGCAGTTTGAACACCGTCATAGACGCGAGAAGTAAAGAACTTCACAAAATCTTCTTCTGGGTTTTGGAACTGCTCACCTAGAACTTTCTTTATTTGGTTCAAATATTTTAATTCACCTGCTGCATCAACTACAGATTCAACATCGAAGGAGGATTTAGTTAATTTTTTAATTTCAGGGACAACATGCTCATCTAAATTTTCTAGATCTAATGTCAAAAATGGCTTTTCATCCATTTTATTAGGAGCATCCAAATCAGTGAAAAATTGATATTCTGAGCCATTAGTTAAAATGGCAATACGTGCATTTGTTACTGAGAAATATCGAAATAATTGGTTGGCATGCTTTGTTGATAATGATTCACTATACTTCTTACATTCAATTAGAATTTGAACTACACCATCTTTGATCAACGCATAATCAACCTTTTCCCCCTTTTTAGTTCCAGTATCAGCCGTAAACTCAGGTATAACCTCATTTGGATCGAATACGTCATATCCAAGGACCGAATGCAGAAAGGGCATAACTAAAGCATTTTTTGTTGCTTCTTCGGTAGCCAGATTAGCCGAAACTTGAGAAACTTTCTTCGAAAGAGCCTGAAGCCGTTCAATAAAATCCATAAAATACTCCATTACATGCATTGAAAAAGATTGATTATACCCGATAAAAGCTAATGGAAACGTCGTTCAGTTAAAAGTTTAAAGTCGAGAAACACATAACGCCCGGCTAAGGGGTTGACAACGCACCGCCGAACTCAAAAAACACACCGTAAACACTGTACTTCAATTTTGCACTAAAGCCGCCACGCGTTGGCAATCCCTCTTGAGCCGTTTGTTAGCTGCTGCACTTTAGCCGGAGATTGACTACCCAACGGCCTAATTTAAAACACATTATTGTTTTCAAACGACAAAGTAAAACGGACAATTTAGAAACTAAAACCTAATCCACGAAACGCACTTGGCAAAGAAGAAATAACAGCAAAACTTGACGAGTTTCTAGAGCTTAAATTTACAAAGAACTCTTTCGAAGAAGCCAACAACCAAGTGCACGAAATCCATTTAAGCGCGAAAGAGCCTCAAAACCAAAGAAGCCGCACCAAAGAAATAAACAAACACACCACTTCCCGTAAGAAGACTTCGGTTAGTTCAAACACTTCACGAACAGTGCCACTGGCGAGATACGCGGAAAAATGATGACTTTCAGGTGTAAAGCTAGAGCCTCAGACTAAGAAAAATAAACACGTAATTTCATGATTTTTATTAACCTCAGCTAACGCCCGGTTAAGGGGCTGACAACGCAAAACACTGAACTCAAAATAACAACCGTAATCACAAAGGCCGATTTGAACAAAAACCGCCACGCGTTGGCAGTCCCTCTTTAACCGTTTGTTATGCAAATTCAATAAGATAAACTGACTTTACTCGATCAAAAGCCACGATTGCAATGGTTGAGTGATTCAAGAACCAACCCAAGCAAGAACTGTGATAAATTAGCCGCCAAAACAAAGTCCACCTTTCAACAACAAACCAAGCTTTTGAATTAGACAAACTCACCGAGCAAGACTTTCAGCAAGTACGAAATGATCGAATAACTTGCTCTTTCCACACTTTGCGCACGCTAAATTGACAACAAACCAGCACTAAAACTGATTGAGGCAAACCAAGAACCTTGCTTGTTTTACGGTTTGAGTTAGCCAAGAATTTGAAGGTAAAAATGCCCATTTGCCGACAACATAAAACGAATGGCCGGAGAAATCCCAAACGATTGAGCACCTAAACTTACCTGAGTTGCATAACGCCCGGCTAAGGGGTTGACAACGTACTGCCGAACTTAAAAAACACACTGTAAACACTAAACTTCAATTTTGAACTAAAGCCGCCAAGCGTTGGCAATCCCTCTTGAGCCGTTTGTTATGCAAATTCAATAAGATAAACTGACTTTACTCGATCAAAAGCCACGATTGCAATGGTTGAGTGATTCAAGAATCAACCCAAGTAGGAGCCGTGATAAATTAGCCGCCAAAACAAAGTTCACCTTTCAACAACAAACCAAGCTTTTGAACCAGGAAAACTCAACAAGCAAGACTTTCAGAAAATGCGAAATGCTCTATTAACTTGCCATTTCCACACTTTGCGCCCGCTAAACTGACAACACGCCAGCGCTAAAACCGATTGAGGCAAACAAAGAACTTTGCCTGTTTTACGGTTTGAGGTAACCACAAATTTGAATGCGAAAATGCTTATTTGCCGACAGCTCAAAACGGATGGCCGGAGAAATCCCAAAAGATTGAGCCCCTAAATTTACCTGAGTTGCATAACGCCCGGCTAAGGGGTTGACAACGCACCACCGAACTCAAAAAACACACTGTAAACACTGAACTTCAATTTTGTACTAAAGCCGCCACGCGTTGGCAATCCCTCTTGAGCCGTTTGTTAGGCCAACCAATTGACACCAACACTTTCATAGCCAAAGAACGAGCTTTTTTGTAAACTTGAAACAAACTAACCGATTCATTTATAAACCAAAATGCTGAATCAGCAAAGAAACAAAAAACTAAAATTGAACGGTTTGGAAGAAAAGTGACGAGCGTAGCATGCTCGGCGGACGTTTGGATGCTGAAGGTTATTTTGCCAATGAATTTACAGCGATAAACAACCCAACGCGATCAAGAAACAACAAATATGTGATGGCGATTTATTGCTTAAGTTAAGCCACAAAACATGGGATTTACCGTTCAATTTCAACTCGTTTTAGCTGATAAAAACTCACTTTGCCTAACGCCCGGCTAAGGGGTTGACAACGCACCGCCGAACTAAAAAAACACACTGTAAACGCTGAACTTCAATTTTGCGCTAAAGTCGCCACGCGTTGGCAATCCCTCTTGAGCCGTTTGTTATAACGCATTTTCTACTGCACCTAACCAAGAAGGTACGTTCTTTTTATACCAGTCTATATACGTTGATGCTTCAGATTTATTACGACTAATCAGTATGTTAACCACTTCAATAACTATCCAGCACTTTGCAAAAACCAAATGCTTCGTTAACTCATTGGCGGTAAATGCGGAATTATATTGAGTGTATTGCTCGACAATCGAGGTGTACTCATGAATTGACCCTAAACCTTGTACTAAAGGGGCTAAATCAATTGCTGGGCTACCATAACCAAAACGCTCCCAGTCAAATAATACCAACTCACCATTCTTTCTCGTGCCCCAATTTCCATCATTCGTATCACCCGAAATTAAGCCAGAATGCTCAAATAGAACATGAGACAAGGTTTGTATTGATACTATCGCATTTTGGGAAGAGCAAGGAAGGCTTAAGGCCTCAAGAGCTGACTCAGTTGAAGTAACTGACCAATAATGTTCTTTGGGACTAAAAAATGGATTGTATTTTGAACAGTGAATGCTGCTCAATTGTTCAAAAACGCTCGAATTTGCTCTCAGTTCTGTTAACGTTACCCGATTAGGAATGAGCTCAATAAAAAGATCATTTTTTTGCACCTTATAGAGCTTAGGAATATTGACACCTTCGAGCATGGGAGCTGCGTATTGGTAAAAATTAACCTCTACATCCGAAGCGTCTTGCTTACGAATACAAAGAGAGCCATCAAACGCTTCCATAGTAACTCGAGCTCCACCCATTTTCGATAGATCTTGTGTACTCATAACTCTCCTGCGTTATAACGCCCGGCTAAGGGGTTGACAACGCACCGCCGAACTAAAAAAACACACCGTAAACACTGAACTTCAATGTTGTACTAAAGCCGCCAAGCGTTGGCAATCTCTCTTGAGCCGTTTGTTAGCTGCTGCACTTTAGCCGGAGATTGACTACCCAACGGCCTAATTTAAAACACATTATTGCTTTCAAGCGACAAAGTAAAACGGACAGCTGAGAAACTAAAACCTAATCCACGAAACGCACTTGGCAAAGAAGAAATAACAGGAAAACTGACGAGCTTCTAAGACTTCAATTTACAAAGAATTCTTTCGAAGAAGCCAACAACCAAGTGCGCGAAATCCATTTAAGCGCGACAAAACTTCAAAACCAAAGAAGCCACACCAAAGAAATAAACAAACACACCACTTCCCGTAAACAGACTTCGGTTAGTTCAAACACTTCACGAACAGTGCCACTGGCGAGATACGCGGAGAAGTGCTGACTTTCAGGTGTAAAGCTAGAGCCTCAGACTAAGAAAAATAAACGCTTAATTTTATGGTTTTTCTTAACCTCAGCTAACGCCCGGCTAAGGGGTTGACAACGCATAGCCGAACTTAAAAAACACACCGTAAACACAGAGCTTCAATTTTGCACTAAAGTCGCCACGCGTTGGCAATCCCTCTTGAGCCGTTTGTTATGCAAATTCAATGAGATAAACAGAATTTACACGGCAAAGAGCCACAATTGAAATTGTTGAGTGATTCAAGAATCAACCCAAGCAAGAACTTTGATAAATGAGCCGCCAAAACAAAGTCCACCTTTCAGCAACAAACCAAGCTTTTGAATGAGACAAACACTACAAGCAATACTTTCAGCAAGTGCAAAATGCTCGATTAACTTGCCCTTTCCACACTTTGCGCACGCTGAATTGGCAACAAACCAGCACCAAAACTGATTGAGGCAAACAAAGAACCTTGCCTGTTTTACGGCTTGAGTGAACCACGAATTTGAGGGTGAAAATGCTCATTTGCCGACAACACAAAACGAATAGCCGGAGAAATCCCAAAAGATTGAAACCCTAAATTTACCTGAGTTGCATAACGCCCGGCTAAGGGGTTGACAACGCACCGCCGAACTCAAAAAACACACCGTAAACACTGAACTTCAATTTTGCACTAAAGTCGCCACGCGTTGGCAATCCCTCTTGAGCCGTTTGTTATGCAAATTCAATGAGATAAACTGACTTTACTCGATCAAAAGCCACGATTGCAATGGTTGAGTGATTCAAGAACCAACCCAAGCAAGAACTGCGATAAATAAGCCGCCAAAACAAAGTTCACCTTTCAACAACAAACCAAGCTTTTGAATCAGGAAAACTCAACAAGCAAGACTTTCAGCAAGTGCAAAATGCTCGATAAACTTGCCCTTTCTACACTTTGCGCCCACTGAATTAACAACGCGCCAACGCCAAAACTGATTGAGGCAAACAAAGAACTTTGCCTGTTTTACGGCTTGAGTTCACAATGAATTTGAAGGTAAAAATGCTCATTTGCCGACAAAACAAAACGAATGGCCGGAGAAATCCAAAAGATTGAACCCCTAAATTTACCTGAGTTGCATAACGCCCGGTTAAGGGGCTGACAACGCAAAAACACTGGGCTCAAAATAACAACCGTAATCACAAAGGCCGATTTGAATAAAATCCGCCACGCGTTGGCAGTCCCTCTTTAACCGTTTGTTATGTGAATTGTTCACTGTAACTCGTTGTTTTTATTAAATCGTCTAACTTTAGTGCGCATATTTTTCATTGGTGATGATGTATTGAACTGAATCATTCGACCCAACGTCCACTTTTCATACCATACCGTTTCATACAATTCTTCATTGTCTAAGCTTGAAACTAGATAGATAAGCTCGTTAATGGTTAAGTCCAACTCCTTGAGTAAGTCTTCGTATTTCCAGTCACTGTACTGATCGTGAAAACTGACTGCCAATAAACCAAGTTGATTCCATTTATAACCAGTATCAGGGAAATCTACTGGTAAACCTTGAGACTTCAAACTATGCCATTTCAAGACCAACTTTCCCCAACCTACAAGATAAGCTACAGTGTCACAAATGCTAATTTGTGTTCCTTTTACATTACCTTCAATTTCACACTTACGTGATAATGATTCTGGAACAATCCGATAATCGTCCACAAGTTTGGGAAATATAGAGTTGATGGCAGCGAGTAACTCATCTTTTGATTGTGGAACTGATGACATAGTTTCCTCCATTCACATAACGCCCTGTTAAGGTGTGAGCAACGCAATACCGAAGCTCCCGCATACCACCTTAGTCACTAAAATCAACGCATAGTAAAAATGCCACGCGTTGCGAATCACTCTTAAACAGTTTGTTAACCCTACATCCGGTTTAATAGAAGGTATAAATATATTGTTGAGAACAATTGAAGTGCGATTGTATTAATTGTTCTGAAAAACGAATCAGAATCTATCATAATTTCAGAACTGATCGAGTTAGACATACCACTTAAATGATGGAAGTATCGATTTCTACATTCAACAACCAAATCCCAAACATCACGGTACTTTATAGAAGTACCGTATGTAGATGGAACAAACTTGTTTGATACTTTAAGAAGATTTAAAACTTTAACATTTTCAACCGTATTTCTTTCAAACTCAATGTTAATGGTCGAATCCAATAAGGAAGAATCTAAAAGCTTTTCAATGAATTGTTTGCAAAATGCTAGCTCACTATTACCACCATCACTGAAGTATTTTTTCAAAGTGTCATATGTTTTGGAATAAGAAACTTCATTTTGAAGGTACATCAAAGGAAATGAATAAGCTATATGCTCAAACGCTCGATAGATGTAAAGAAAAGCCTGTGTATCTCTACTTTGTGATTTGCTTTGCAAGGCATTTGTTATTTCCAGGAGGACATTAACATAGAATCCACTGTTACTTCTATTTCTATGAAAACATTCATTTAACTTCTTTTTACTAAATCCTTCATCGGAGAACATATCATGCCATAGATACATTAAAGTTTTATCCGAAACATCTTTAATTGGGTTGTAAAAGTAGTTATCGATTACAGAAAACTCATAATTTGCATTTCTATTCTCTATACTAACGCCACCTGTAAGAACTCGAAGTAAACACTGTTCTACTGACGATACTTGGCTAAAAGTGAGATTGTATCTATCTTTATTAAATGACTTCAGCTGCTCACTTTCTTTATATACAAAGTGCTTAACATCTTTACTAGACATCATATTACCTTTGAAAACTTATCTGCCAAATCATATTCGTCGCAGTCAAATTCAGGTGATATTTTTGCGAAGAAATAAGCAACACACTCTCTTCTGACAGTACCTAATTTTACTTTTGATACATCAATGTATGAAAATGACCGTTCAAACAAGTCGATATACTCGTCTATTTTTTCGTATGACAAAGACTGTAAATAGTCATAATTATCACGAGCTCCCACACAAAAACCTATTATGTTATTAGACAAAACCAACCATTCTTTAGATTTTTTATTACCGCAAAAATTATTGACCAAATCTAATATATCACCAAAAGAATGGAGCTCATTAGGAATGTCAGATTCAATTATTTTCCGTGCAATTATTTCATCCATTTTTTGTTCGATAATCTTATTGTTATCAATATTAACACTTCTACTAAGGAAGGAAATATAAGACTTGACCAGATCAGACTTTTTAAATGCGCCCTTAATCGCACTTCTTGACTTAGATTCTTTCTCAGTTGAATAATCTATCGAATAACGATCGAAATCATAAATACTACTAGAGATAATTTCAATTTGGTGACGTGCAGTCATCGGTTTCTGACCATTATTAAGAGTAATCATACGATATAATAAAAGGTCAAATGAATTGCATATCAACACATTTAAATATATAGGACGTTCAAATGGGAAATTATCTCCCATTTTTTTATATACAGCATTCAAAGTAGATACACGTTGTATACCATCTAAAACAAAAAATTTGTCTATATTTTTCGATAATAATTCCTCTGAAGAATCCACTTCAGAATACAATGAAACATCGTCAACAACCAAGGCAATTGTTAATGATGGCATTACGCATCCTTGCTCTATATCCGTAGCTAACCTTTCATAAAATTTGGCATTCTGCTTGTTTCGCTGAAAATCTAAGCGATCTATTGCTGGAACAAGCTTTTCAATCGCAAATTTGTAATCGCTTTTAACATTCAATAAGTTGCTTTTTACAACCTCATCATATGAAATATCTAAAACATGTAATTTAGTGCTCATTTTATGCTCCATACAACAATCATTTATACCTATACTATCACACACAACATCAGAGGCTTATTCAAAAGTTTGATTTGTAGGGTTAACGCTGCGTTAAGTAGTGAGCAACGCCACCACGAAACCTAACCATACCACCTTAAACACAAAACCCAACGATGGAATGAAAAATGCCATGCGTTGGGAATCTGTCTTAAACGCTTTGTTATGCCTGTTCTTTTTTCTCAACCGCCTTTGCGCTTGCAACGCCAACACCGGCACAGGCAACGGCAACACCTAGAATTTTGAACCATGTAGGTTTTTCGGACAAAAGCGCTGTAGCCAAAGCTCCCGTTGCTCCCAGAGCTATCCCCGTTTTTACTTGTTTTGAGGTAATACCAAGCCCGAGAACAAAATTAATAAACTGCTCACAATTTCTATCAGTAACTGAGTATTTCCAAACATCAACTTGAGCACGAGCATTTTGAATAGCAAGTTCAACAGGAACAGGTAAGTTTATATCTGCAAGGTATGTTTTTGCACCTTGAGTAACTACACCAACTTTTTCTTCTTTTACAGTACCCGTTCTTTCTGAAGCCGAAATTAGCATATAAAAGCCATCAGAACACTTTCGGTCTGAAACCAATGCCCAATGCTGGTATGGGAATGGGCCCATGCTAAAATTAGAAACTAGAACATCACCAGGTTTGATCGTTGAAAAATCCATTTTTACTTTTCCGTTAATATACACCTAGCTTAATATGAGGGTGTACATTTCTAATTCAAGAGCGATTAAGGCATAACGCCCGGCTAAGGGGTTGACAACGCACCACCGAACTCAAAAAACCACTGTAAACACTGAACTTCAATTTTGCACTAAAGTCGCCACGCGTTGGCAATCCCTCTTGAGCCGTTTGTTATGCAAATTCAATGACATAAACTGACTTTACACGACCAAAAGCCACAATTGCAATGGTTGAGTGATTCAAGAACCAGCCCAAGCAAGAGCCGTGATAAATAAGCCGCCAAAACAAAGCCCACCTTTCAACAACAACCCAAGCTTTTGAACCAGACAAACTCAACCGGCAAGACTTTCAACAAATGCGAAATGATCGAATAACTTGCCCTTTCCACACTTTGCGCACGCTAAATTGACAACAAGCCAAAGCTAAAACTGATTGAGGCAAACCAGGAATCTTGTCTGTTTTACGGTTTAAGTTAACCACGAATTTGAGGATAAAAAAGCTCATTTGCCGACAACACAAAACGAATGGCCGGAGAAATCCCAAAAGATTGAGCCCTAAATTTACCTGAGTTGCATAACGCCCGGCTAAGGGGTTGACAACCCACCACCGAACTCAAAAAACACACCGTAAACCCTGAATTTCAATTTTGCACTAAAGCCGCCACGCGTTGGCAATCCCTCTTGAGCCGTTTGTTAGGCCAACCGATTGACAACGACACTTTCAAAACCAAAAGAACGAGCTTTTTTGTAAACTTGAAACAAACTAACCGATTCATTTATAAACCAAAATGCTGAATCAGCAAAGAAACAAAAAACTAAAATTGAACGGTTTGGAAGAAAAGTGACGAGCGTAGCATGCTCGGCGGACGTTTGGATGCTGAAGGTTATTTTGCCAATGAATTTACAGCGATAAACAACCCAACGCGATCAAGAAACAACAAATATGTGATGGCGATTTATTGCTTAGGTTAAGCCACAAAACATGGGATTTACCGTTCAATTTCAACTCGTTTTAGCTGATAAAAACTCACTTTGCCTAACGCCCGGCTAAGGGGTTGACGACGCACCGCCGAACTCAAAAAACACACTGTAATCACTGAACTTCAATTTTGCACTAAAGCCGCCACGCGTTGGCAATCCCTCTTGAGCCGTTTGTTATGCAAATTCAATAAGATAAACTGAATTTACACGACCAAAAACCACAATTGCAATGGTTGAGTGATTCAAGAATCAACCCAAGTAGGAGCCGAGATAAATAAGCCGCCAAAACAAAGTCCACCTTTCAGCAACAAACCAAGCTTTTGAATCAGGAAAACTTAACGAGCGAAACCTTCAGCAAGTGCAAAATGCTCGATAAACTTGCCCTTTCTACACTTTGCGCCCACTGAATTTACAACGCGCCAGCGCTAAAACTGATTGAGGCAAACAAAGAACCTTGCCTGTTTTACGGTTTAAGTTAACCACGAATTTGAGGGTAAAAATGTCATTTGCCGACAACACAAAACGAATGGCCGGAGAAATCCCAAAAGATTGAACTCCTAAATTTACCTGAGTTGCATAACGCCCGGCTAAGGGGTTGACAACGCACCGCCGAACTCAAAAAACACACTGTAATCACTGAACTTCAATTTTGCACTAAAGCCGCCACGCGTTGGCAATCCCTCTTGAGCCGTTTGTTATGCAAATTCAATAAGATAAACTGAATTTACACGACCAAAAACCACAATTGCAATGGTTGAGTGATTCAAGAATCAACCCAAGTAGGAGCCGAGATAAATAAGCCGCCAAAACAAAGTCCACCTTTCAGCAACAAACCAAGCTTTTGAATCAGGAAAACTTAACGAGCGAAACCTTCAGCAAGTGCAAAATGCTCGATAAACTTGCCCTTTCTACACTTTGCGCCCACTGAATTTACAACGCGCCAGCGCTAAAACTGATTGAGGCAAACAAAGAACCTTGCCTGTTTTACGGTTTAAGTTAACCACGAATTTGAGGGTAAAAATGTCATTTGCCGACAACACAAAACGAATGGCCGGAGAAATCCCAAAAGATTGAACTCCTAAATTTACCTGAGTTGCATAACGCCCGGCTAAGGGGTTGACAACGCACCGCCGAACTCAAAAAATACACTGTAAACACTGAATTTCAATTTTGCACTAAAGTCGCCACGCGTTGGCAATCCCTCTTGAGCCGTTTGTTATGCAAATTCAATAAGATAAACTGACTTTACTCGATCAAAAGCCACGATTGCAATGGTTGAGTGATTCAAGAACCAACCCAAGTAAGAGCCGTGATAAATGAGCCACCAAAACAACGCCCACCTATCAGCAATAAACCAAGCTTTTGAGTCAGATAAGTTCAACGAGCGAAAAATTCAGCAAGTGTGAAATGATCGATTAACTTGCCCTTTTCACACTTTGCGCCCGCAAATTTCACAGCAAACCAGCGCTAAAACTGATTGAGGAAAACAAAGAACCTTGCCTGTTTTACGGCTTGAGTAAACCACGAATTTTAGGGTAAAAAAGCTCATTTGCCGACAACACAAAACGAATGGCCAGAGAAATCCCAAAAGATTGACCCCTTAAATTTGCCTGAGTTGCATAACGCTGCATTAAGGTGCGAACAACGCTAAATCTCCAAACCCAAACCACTCCACCTTAAACACTAAAGCCAAATTTAAACTGAAGTCGCCAAGCGTTGTGAGTCACTCTTGAATGCCTTGTTATGTCACGACCAAAGTCAGTCAAATTTAAGTGAAATATACTTTTAATACAATAAGGTAGCTGTAAATAGACAAAAAATCGAAGCCGAAGTATTTGTTATCGCACTACCTTGAGTAGCGCTAGCGCGATCTCTTGAATTGTCGCGCAATTAAGGATCGCGAAAGCGCCTCAAGGTTAGCATGGAAATAACTAATGTTCGTCCTTTTTGCCGTCTTTCTTCCACCCCGTTAGATTACACTCAAACTTGAGTATCATTACCGTACATCCAACCTGTGATGACCGTCGTGTCATAACGCCCGCTTAAGGGGCAGCCAACGCTACTACTAAGTTTCCGCATAACACCGTAACCACAAAAATCAACGCATAGTAAAAATGCCACGCGTTGGCTGTCCCTCTTGAAGCGTTTGTTAGCATTTTTTAACTACACGCTCAAAACCATAAACGGTAACTAGTGACATCAAGACCCATACTAACCACTTAAAAGCATTCTGTACTAAAGCAACTTCTATCGGATTACCAACAACAAAGTCCATTAACGGTTGACGAATTAATGCTCCATGTAAAGCCGTAAGCAACAAACTTAAGATCATAAATGCTTTAAATTGACCATATTTGATGATTTTGTCTCTAATAAGCCAATACAACACTATTGCTGATATTCCATATTCTAATGATGTCAGCATAGCTATATATCTAACATCCCAAGAAGGAATAACACTTTGTCCTTCCATATATTGTGCAACCCAAACTTGCAGCCATTCAGCACTGAATACATGAACGATAAAACCAAAGCTTGATGCGATAGCCGCTATAACAAAATACTGTACATACTTCATAAAAAAACCTCGAAAAACTGGACAGAACTAGGACTAATTAACAGCCTTTAAGTTCCGAGGTTTATCATGAAAATGCTAACGCCCAATTAAGTTGTGAGCAACGCTGCCACCTACCTAAAACATTGTGCCGTAAACACTAAAGCTGATTCAAACCCAAAGTGCCAAGCGTTGCGAATCAGCTTAAATTGCTTGTTAAGTGCCAAACTCTTGCGCATAAATTACCACCGTATCAGAAGAATCAATCACGGATGCTTCTTGATATAAATGTTCAAGCTCATCTCGGGATAATTCTCTTGAACCAATCTTTCCACGATTAAATAGTTCTTCGAATAACTCACCAGACAGAGAAGCCGATTTAATATCTTCATATTTCAATAAAGTACCTCCCCGCTTTCCTTCTGTAGCACAGGCGTCAATTTGACAGATTGGGAGATGTTCACCAGTTGAAATAAACTTCTGATCAACAGTTTGTAATTTATCTGTAGGTCTCAAGAAACCTGTGCAGCAAGGGAAACGATACGAATTCTCATGATTATTGTTTTGACAGATTCCTTTATCACAAAGAAATTTACGCATTTTATCTAACTGACCTAACATTCTTTGATCGGAAAGGTATAACTGACGATCCTCCCAGATCTTATATTGAACGGCAACAATACTTATTCCTTCTGTATGTTCATTATGACGTTCATAGATTATGTCAGCACCAGTAATATGCTCAGGTCTATCTGGATGTAATACCCTGATACGTAGTGTTTTTCCATCAGGGAGTTGAAAATCTTTATGTGCATGTCCCCTAGACAGTTCAGGCAAATCTCGATCTACGTTATATGCATCCCGAAATATTAGTTGGTTTTCACTATGAGGTTTAGGTTCTAGCTCTTTTTTTGCTTTTTCCAACTGACCTAATTTACGTTTTAATTGGTCAGTTCTCTTTCTATCGCCTTTATTCTCTCTCGCTATATCCAAGTATGAATTATATTCATCAATATCTTCTAAAACTAAACTTAGGGCAGTAACCTCACTCTCAGTTTTAATAGATTTAAGAGCTGCTTTTTGGCGATACTCTTTTGTTGTATCGCTTTCACGCTCTCTTTTTAATAAACTGTTCTCCGGTCCCAATAGCTCAGGATAAAGTTCTCCGGCAAGATCTAACGTATTATCATAGGTAGACTTCGTCATGCTTCCTTTAGAAGCAATTTTAACCATTCCTCTAACGGCATTTAATGTAACCCACTCTTGATTAATTCTATTATTTTGCTCTTCCATTGATACCTCATAGTTGAAATTTTTGACAGGCACTTAACGCCCGCTTAAGGGGCAGACAACGCTACTACCAACTTACCGCATAACACCGTAATCACCGAAACCAACGCATAGTAAAAATGCCACGCGTTGGCTGTCCCTCTTGAAGCGTTTGTTATGCTACCTTTTTGCCATTGGATGGCTTGGATTCAATTGAAGAAGATCCCACAAGTTTCCATACAAGTCTTCAAACACTGCTACCGTTCCATAGTCTTCTTCTGTTGGCTCGCGGACGAAGTTAATACCAATCGATTTCATACGCTTAAAGTCACGCCAGAAATCATCAGTATTTAGGAACAGGAATACTCGACCGCCTGCTTGATTCCCAATGAAATCATGCTGCTCTGGCTTCGAGGCTCTGGCAAGTAACAACGTAACACCATGAGAATTTGGTGGAGCCACAACCACCCAACGTTTGTCTTGTTCAGGTTGATGAGTATCTTCAATAAGTTCAAATTTGAGTTTGTTTACATAAAAATCAATGGCTTCATCATAATCTTTTACAACTAAAGCAATATGGACAATGTTCTGTTTCATAGTATTCCTTATTGAAGATTTCGACTGGTAGCATAACGCCCGGCTAAGGGGTTGACAACGCATTGCCGAACTCAAAAAACGCACTGTAAACACTGAACTTCAATTTTGTACTAAAGTCGCCACGCGTTGGCAATCCCTCTTGAGCCGTTTGTTATAAGCTGCCACTAAACGTTTGGATTACTTGAGTTATTAAATGAATACATGCGTATTTCATCCCTTGGAAGCCAGCCTAATTTTTCGTAAAAATTTTGCGCATTAACATTATTGCTATAAACAAATAAATGCGTCTTTGAAACACCAATCGAAGTCAAAGCATCAACTGATTTTTCAACCAAAGCTTTACCTATTTTTTGGCCTCGAAATTCTGATGAAACAGCCAAATGTTGCAGATACCCTCTGCGACCATCGGTCCCAACGAGTACCGCACCAATAATTTTATTGCCGCTTAACGCAACAAAACTTAGCCCAGAGTTTCGGTTAAGGTAACTTTCAATGCTTTGTTTAAAATCAGCATCTCTTAATGACAAGCTTTCCGTCTGGCACCACAGATCAATCACTGAATCGTAATCGGAAATATCCATTTCTCGAATTGTAATCACTAAAGCCTCCAAAGCTTATAACGCCCAATTAAGTAGTGAGCAACGCTGCCACTTAACCTGAACATTGTGCCGTAATCACTAAAACTGATTCAAACCTAAAATGCCAAGCGTTGCGAATCTGCTTAAATTGTTTGTTAGTTGTATGAACGAACAACAGTACCAATGTGAACGCACATCTCTCACGCTTTATCAAAATCTATTAAAAAGTCCAAATACTTCCTACTTTCTAGCGCTAAAATAAATTGTTCAGCATTGAAGCGATATCCATGAATGACAACTAGGACATCATTTATGTCTTCATCTAATAACAACTCTTCGTAATTCTTTCGCAACTCATCAACACGTGCATCTAAATTGGGGTCAGAGAGGTAATGATTGACCATTTGAGCAAATACAAAATCACTCTTAGTAACCTCCTGCCCTTTTTTGAACTGATCTTTGTGTATCCAAGTGACTAAATTGCATTCTTGAGTGGGCTTATCATTCGGATTTGGAATGGACGTGGTGACTAGAAGAAGCGCACCTTCACTTGTTGGTATGTGCCTTTTTATTCCCTCTTCACCATAAAAATTTGGATCCCTACCAGCTAACTCGCTCCCAGAGCCCTCTAACCATTTTAAAGACGATAGAATTTCTTCAATCGCCTCACCTATATTTTTCAAGTTATTGCGTTGGACTAATCTTTCGAGACAATGCCGGCTAACACCAGTAACACTGTGCATTGACAATAATTCGCTTCGAGTACTCCCTCTAGTAGAAAAGATAAAAATAGCTAACTCATTGTTATTCGAGTGTGTAACATCATCATTCTTGACCACAAAAGCATGAAGATATGAATCGTTTACTCTCTTACTATATTTTCCCATTCTTTTCTTCGCTAAAAGTTGAATTTGTTTTTGAGAACGAGTCAACTTCGTTTGTGGATCTTCACGATTTTTTTTAGAAACACCTAACATCGCTAGGTTATAATCCAGCCCTACCTTAACTGCTTTATGATAAATTTCGATTCTGTTTTTTTTTAAATATTTTTTAATAATATCTTCTCTTTTCTGAACAGAATTTATTCCCTTTCTGTTAGAGAACATTTCCCGACGTAGCGTCTTTAATTGACTTGAAGTACCACGCCAATTTAAAAGTCCACGTCTGACGATACCTTTTGCCAAAGATTCATCCACATAGTTTGTCATAAATATAACCTTTAAAATTTAAACTAGCTTTACTGCTACAACTAACGCCCGCTTAAGGGGCAGACAACGCCATTACCAACTTCCTGCATAACACCGTAATCACAAAAAACAACGCATAGTAAAAATGCCGCGCGTTGGCTGTCCCTCTTGAAGCGTTTGTTATGTGCTATTTTTCAACATCGTAAGCTGCTGCTGCGCTCTTTAGTTGTTGAATGTCTGATGCACATAGATATCGCTTTAAGGCTTCAAACTTCTCTGTGGGCCAATTATAGATTTGCATTTTCAACAGTTCGGCAATTACCGATTCGTCAAAACGATATTTGACTAATTTGGCAGGCGTGCCACCAACAACACTATAAGGGGCAACATCTTTAGTTACCACGCTATTTGCAGCAACTATGGCTCCTTCTCCGATTGTCACACCAGGCATAACCATTGATCTCATCCCAAGCCATGCACCATCATGAATAAAGGTATCACCTTTGCCTATATACGCTTCATCAATGTAGTCCATAAATGGATATAAACAGAACCAATCCGCCCTATGGGTATGATTACCACCCATTAAGATAACTGCCTCTGCGCCGATGCAAACGTAATCACCAATATGGAGTTTATCGATTTCCCACCTAGGTTCCCATTCACGACTCACTTCATCACCATGAAGATACCGAACAACAGATTCTTCAAATCCATTGTCCCAGCAGTCACTGTAATAACTATGAGTGCCTTTGATAGAAATATTAGGGTTAGTTACTACCTCATGGAGTAACTGAAATTTTGACCAATGCTTTTTGTGCATACTAAACCTCAAGCTAATGTTAAATAATAAGAATTATTGAAATAACACTATGCCGTCAGTGAATGCGTGGCTGCTTTAAAAGAGGAATAAGTTTCATAAAAAACACCGTTAATCGAAAGGCGTGAATGATAGCACATAACGCCCGGTTAAGGGGCTGACAACGCAAAACGCCGAACCTAAAATAGCAACCGTAATCACAAATGTTGATTTAAGCAAAAACCGCCACGCGTTGGCAGTCCCTCTTAAACCGTTTGTTATGGCTCAGTTCACTAAATATCAGATTTTACCATTGCCATGATTTTATGAGCTTTTTCAAAATGGTCTAATTTGTGTTCTTGAATCCACCATGTGGCGGCTTCCATTAACAAATCTGGATCGTCATTTTTATTAGCAAAAAATGCATAAAATGAAACGCCTACATTATCACCCTTCTGTTCAATCTTCTTGGAACAAACTTGAATTACCTTTTTTCTCAATGAACTACGCACTTGTTAATTGCCTGCTTTGTTAGAAAATGATGGGTAACTTATACAGATTAAAGCATGAAAACAAGAAAAACTGTTTTTATATACAGCCCCAGCCAATTGAATGAGCCATAACGCCCGCTTAAGGGGCAGCCAACGCTACTACTAAGCTTCCGCATAACACCGAAATCACAAAAAGCAACGCATAGTAAAAATGCCACGCGTTGGCTGTCCCTCTTAAAGCGTTTGTTAGGCATTTTACAACGCATTGATATTATTGATTAATTCCCAACATTCTAATGACTCGCCATCACTATCCACAGAAATATTTTTATAAATAAATCCATTTTTGCGAACAACATTGAGTGACGCCGAATTTTCAGAAGAGATTAATGCAAAGACAACTTTGACTAAACCAGATTCAAACGCAATTTGGCAAAGTTTGTTAACTGCAAATGTTGCAATACCTTTGCCTTGAACCCCAAAAGCTACGTTGTAACCGATTTCGACTCGACAGTTGAACGGTGGGTTCTTGAATCCACAACTACCAATTAGCTGGTCATTTGACTTTATAAAGTATGGTAAAGACCAAACTTCACAAATTGAATCACGATAATGATTAAGAGAGCGTTCTAAAACATGATTTGGTGGAATTCCGTCAATCATATACTTAAGCTCAGATTGACCATCACGCAACATTTTTAGCTCATGCTCATTTAGCTGAATGAGTTCCATAATTTCCTTATGCCTAACGCCCGGCTAAGGGGTTGACAACGCACCGCCGAACTCAAAAAACACACCGTAAACACTGAACTTCAATTTTGAACCAAAGCCGCCACGCGTTGGCAATCCCTCTTGAGCCGTTTGTTAGGCCAACCGATTGACAATAATACTTTCAAAAACAAAGAACAGGCTTTTTTGCAAACTTAAAACTAACTAACCGATTCATTTATAAACCAAAATACTGAATCAGCAAAGAAACCAAAAAAATTCAAATTGAGCGATTTGGAAGAAAAGTGACGAGCGTAGCATGCTCGGCGGACGTTTGGATGCTGAAGGTTATTTTGCCGATGAATTCACAGCGATAAACAACCCAACGCGATCAAGAAACAGCAAATATGTGATGATTATTTATTGCTTAAGTTAAGCCACAAAACATGGAATTTACCGCTCAATTCCAACTCGATTTAGCTGATAAAAACTCACCTTGCCTAACGCCCAATTAAGGGGTGAGCAACGCTACCACCCAACCTAACGCATTGTACTGTAAACACTAAATTTGAAGTAGAAGCAAAAATTCCAAGCGTTGGGAATCCCTCTTAAATTGCTTGTTAGGTATCTTAGCCAGCTCAAATTTTTGTGACATTTAGCCAGCAGAAAGACAATAAGACAACATTCAAGTTGCATATTGTCGTATTATGCGAGGCACCTAAAACAGATGAGACTGATGCATGACATGTAACATAGATGTTAAGTTTGGATCGGCTAGTAAACGAGCTCTAAACGAAATTAAAGAAAAGAAAGACATGGCGAATGTTCTATCAATATTTATCGGTGCATCAGCAATGTTTGATATTTTTGCTGGCAACGGAGTAATTGGCTCGTCATACAAAATAGCAACAACTGATTTTGAATTGTTAGCTAAATCAATGCAATCTTCTAATCCTATTTTAGTTAGACAAGTTGAAGATATTGCAATGAGAATGTATATGAATCCATCTATCTCCCGTGATGAGAAAATATTTTGGAGATGTCTCTATAATGAATTTAGATAAGAAAGCTTTACTATCAATAGTATTATTGAGCTCAATATCAAGTGCAAATGAGTTGTATGATTCGTATAAAAACTCTGTTGAGCAATGTGTCGCTTCAGAAAATCAACGCCCTAAAGTTACAGCCCATGATGTAAAACAATTAAAACCAGAAGATATTAATAATTATCTGATAACAATAAGAAATCAACGCATTCAACAATGCTCAAACTCTTCGGAAATGAAAGCTCTAATCAACGAAATTGCCAGTTCAAAATCAGTAGATATAGATACACTTTCTGACCGATATCTTTCAATTTATCTTGAAAGGCAATTAAATTCCTTTTCAGCAGCTCAGAAAGAAAAACTAAGGAACATCGATCTCGCTCTAGCCGATAAAAGTTTAGAAACTGATCTAGTTGCACTTTGGGAAAAATTAAAAGAACAACAATAGACAAATAAAAGAAATTAAAAAACCAACTAAACTCATTACTTTAACCACGTCGTCAGGGTAATGAGTTTGGATGTTTGGAAATAAAAACAAAAAATATGATATCGAGGGTATACCAACATAGAAGCTACCAAGATAAGAATTTAATGGTAATGCTGATAGAAAAGTCAAATTAATAGAATAAGCAACAAATGAAACAGTAAAAAACCAATCAAATCTAGAAAACTCTCTCCATTTGAAAAAGACCATTACTAAAGGTAAAAAAATCCATCCCATACTTAAATCCCCACATAAGTTAAAGCCATACACTTGTATCCTAACGCCCGCTTAAGGGGCAGACAACGCTACAACCAGCTTTCGGCATAACTTCGTAATCACAAAAACCAACGCATGGTAAAAATGCCTCGCGTTGGCTGTCCCTCTTGAAGCGTTTGTTATGCTTAAGCTTCAATGAGTTACGTTTTACCTAAACCAAGATTAACTCAGCTTTGATTCACAAACAAAAGCCGAAAACCAAAAAACTGAGATGACTCATAATTTTGAAAATCAGACTTTGAACTTTGGCAGATAAAACCGAAAAACCTAAGATCAAACTTCTGGTTGAGCCAACCGCCCTAACCTCGCGCTTGCCCGAATATTGACTGAGGCAACGCTCTGAATTTCCAGCGCCAAAGAACAAGTGTCCGGAAAACAGCGCCCAATGGAGCCAACTTGCCGACAAACCCAACACTGAAAAGCCAAAGGAACAAAGAAGAACCATAACCCACTGATTTTTGGTGATTATGCATAACGCCCGCTTAAGGGGCAGACAACGCTACTACCAAGCTTCCGCATAACACCGTAATCACAAAAACCAACGCATAGTAAAAATGCTACGCGTTGGCTGTCCCTCTTGAAGCGTTTGTTAGCTTTAGACTGTTTTATATGACTTGCCTTCTAGCAAACCATTTGGCGATAAAGTTAGGCTAAAACGTTTGAACAAACCAAAAAATTCCTTGTATGACATACCGATTTCAAGTTCATTTAAAGTAAACTCTGCGCCTTCAGCTACCATTTTTTGTTGAATATTTTCATAGCCAGCGACATTTGAATGTAGAAACCTAACAGAAAGAGTATTGTCTCGAACATGATGTACGGATGAATAAACTTGAATACCAAATACAAAGTGATCTTGTGGAATATTGTGATGTTGTCTTAAATAATCAGTTGCGTCTTGAGTGTCATCTCGATCAGCATGAACGCCTCCATTTAAATCTTTATATTGAACGCCTGGTTCGAAAATTGTCATAAATAATCCTTCTATGTTAATTAAGAATGTGAAAAAAGCTAACGCCCGGCTAAGGGGTTGACAACGCACCGCCGAACTCAAAAAACACACTGTAAACACTTAACTTCAATTTTGTACTAAAGTCGCCACGCGTTGGCAATCCCTCTTGAGCCGTTTGTTATGCAAATTCAATGAGATAAACTGAATTTACACGACCAAAAGCCACAATTGCAATGGTTGAGTGATTCAAGAATCAACCCAAGCAAGAACTGTGATAAATGAGCAGCCAAAACAAAGTCCACCTTTCAGCACCAAACCAAGCTTTTGTGTCAGGAAAACTCAACGAGCGAAAACTTCAGCAAGTACAAAATGCTCGATAAACTTGCCCTTTCCACACTTTGTGCCCACTGAATTTACAACGCGCCAACGCTAAAACTCATTGAGGCAAACAAAGAACCTTGTCTGTTTTACGGCTTGAGTAAACCACGAATTTTAGGGTAAAAATGCTCATTTGCCGACAACACAAAACGAATGGCCGGAGAAATCCCACAAGATTGAACCCCTAGTTTTACCTGAGTTGCATAACGCCCTGTTAAGGTGTGAGCAACGCAATACCGAAGCCGCCGCACACCACCTTAAACACTAAACTCAACGCATAGTAAAAATGCCACGCGTTGCGAATCACTCTTAAACAGTTTGTTATAGCGCAATTTCCACCTACTTACCCCACAACATTTTTTTGTATTTAAATGCTTCCGCAGCAGCATCAAGAGATGGCATTAGTGTAAGTTTGGAAATGTCCACTTTATATAATAACTGCAGTAAATGCCGAGCTTCTGAATTCGGCAAGGACAATCGAATTAATCCGGGTCTTGTATAACATTTGTTAGGTCTTTCATCCTCAACTATTGTTTCGATACTTGGCCACTTATTATGTTTTTCGTAAAAAGCATTCGCTGAATTAACTAGGGTAAATAATCCTTTCTGTGCTCTTAAGAATGTGTTGCTTGCCTTTGGTACGGAGACGATGTCTAAACTTGGAATGTCATTAATCAAAACAGTGCTCACACACATTATAGAGAAATGTGTTTCTGGGCCTGCGCTTAACGCACTAGTAGCTGCGAAGTAAGCTGCAACGAAAGGAGATTCAGTCCAATCAAGTAAGCGAGTTGAAACACCATGATGCTGAGCTAGAGCTATACTCGGCAAAAGCTCCGGAGTAAAACATTCATCCTTATAAGTTAACGGCTGTTTGAAGTAAGCGTAATTTAAAGGCGTAGAAACTCCAATGCGATCTGCCGCTTCCAGAAATAAATATATGGACCTTATTTCTGCATGATTATGATATCGAAGATAGTCCTTAACATCATCAGTTCGATCTATCGGAGGTTGTGGAGTAAAGTGATCTAGCATGTTCAAGCTCCGATGAGCTGTAGGGATTAGCTCCCATTCTTTATTTCCCTGACCTCTGAAAATATAGCCGTTAACAAACCTTTCACTGACGTCGAAAACACTATTTGGTTCAAATATGTTCTCACTATGAAGATAATCAAAAAGCTCTCTTGCAGAATCAAAAGAGTGATCGTAATCGTACATCAAAGCCCTCATTTATTATTTGCGCTATAACGCCCGGCTAAGGGGTTGACAACGCACCACCGAACTAAAAAAACATACTGTAAACACTGAATTTCAATTTTGCACTAAAGTCGCCAAGCGTTGGCAATCCCTCTTGAGCCGTTTGTTAGCTGCTGCACTTTAGCCGGAGATTGACTACCCAACGGCCTAATTTAAAACACATTATTGCTTTCAAGCGGCAAAGTAAAACGGACAACTTAGAAACTAATACCTAATCCACGAAACGCACTTGGCAAAGAAGAAATAACAGGGAAACTGGCGAGCTTCTAGGACTTAAATTTACAAAGAATTATGTCGAAGAAGCCAACAACCAAGTGCGCAAAATCCATTTAAACGCGAAAGAGCTTCAAAACCAAAGAAGCCACACCAAAGAAATAAACAAACACAACACTTCCCGTAAGAAGGCTTCGGTTAGTTCAAACACTTCACGAACAGTGCCACTGGCGAGATACATGGAAAAGTGCTGACTTTCAGGTGTAAAGCTAGAGCCTCAGACCAAGAAAAAATGAACACGGAATTTTATGATTTTTCTTAACCTCAGCTAACGCCCGGCTAAGGGGTTGACAACGCACCGCCGAACTCAAAAAATACACTGTAAACATTTGAACTTCAATTTTGCGCTAAAGCCGCCACGCGTTGGCAATCCCTCTTGAGCCGTTTGTTAGCTGCTGCACTTTAGCCGGAGATTTACTGCCCAATGGCCTAATTTAAAACACATTATTGTTTTCAAGCGGCAAAGTAAAACGGACAACTGAGAAACTAACACCTAACCCACGAAACGCACTTGGCAAAGAAGAAATAGCAGGAAAACTGACGAGCTTCTAAGACTTAAATTTACAAAGAATTCTTTCGAAGAAGCCAACAGCCAAGTGCGCGAAATCCATTTAAGCGCGAAAGAGCTTCAAAACCAAAGAAGCCACACCAAAGAAATAAGCAAACACACCACTTCCCGTAAACAGACTTCGGTTAGTTCAACCACTTCACGGACAGTGCCACTGGCGAGATACATGGAAAAGTGCTGACTTTCAGGTGTAAAGCTAGAGCCTCAGACTAAGAAAAATAAACGCTTAATTTTATGATTTTTCTTAACCTCAGCTAACGCCCGGCTAAGGGGTTGACAACGCACCGCCGAACTCAAAAAACACACCGTAAACACTGAACTGCAATTTTGCACTAAAGTCGCCACGCGTTGGCAATCCCTCTTGAGCCGTTTGTTAGGCCAACCGATTGACAACGATACTTTCAAAACCAAAGAACAAGGCTTTTTGTAAATTTTAAGAAAAATAAACCATTCATTTATAAACTAAAATGCCAACTCAACAAAGAAACAAAAAACTCAAATTGAGCGGTTTGGAAGAAAAGTGACGAGCGTAGCATGCTCGGCGGACGTTTGGATGCTGAAGGTTATTTTGCCGCTGAATTCACAACGCTAAACAACCCAACGCGATCAAGAAACAACAAATATGTGATAACGATTTATTGCTTAACTTAAGCCTGAGAGTATGGAATTTACCGCTCAATTCAAACTCGATTTAGCTGATAAAAACTCACTTTGCCTAACGCCCGCTTAAGTGGTGAGCAACGCAACACGATGTTTCCGCATACCACCTAAATCACTAAATTTACCGCAAATTACAAATGCCACGCGTTGCGAATCCGTCTTAAAGCGTTTGTTATATTTTGATTCACCGCATAGCCACAGGGCAAAGAAATGGTATTCTAAGCCCCTCCCACCTAACAAGCTCGATAATCACGTAAATAAGCATAAGGAAAAACAAACCAATGACCATGCTAGCTCTCGCATTTAGCCCGGATTTTTGTGTCGTAGCAGCAGACCGTGCAGTAGGTAACTTAAATGCGACTGGACTACGTACCACAACAGCAAAAAACACAAAAATAAAACACTTTAACGAAGGACCAATGCCTTTCATTGCTACTGCTGCTGGTTTTGCAGAAGCTGTGGAACTTGTACCTGAATTTGTAAAGCATAATACTATAGAGTCTCCGAGTGATCTTATTGGGTTAGCCGAGTTTCTAGCTCAATCTATGAAAGAAGCTCTCGAAGAAGACATCTGGTCTCAAACTCATACTACATCTTGTATTCTGGCACTGACTGCTGACAATCAGTTTTTTGTCCATTCCTTGTACCTAAATGACGAAGAAGTTTTGTTTTCAGGTTTTGAGCCTACAATATCAGTAATCCCTGCTGGGTTTTGCGCTCCTGAACATCAAGCACACAAAGAGCATTGGCAAAAGATGTTAACAGAAGCAATTATGCCCAATGAGCAAAAACTCACACCGCAGGAAAGACTTAACCGTGTATTAGAAGTAATGTCTAATGCATTTGAAGAATGCGCATCTTTAAATCAATTTGTAAGTAAAGATTTTGATTACTGCATAATAACCAAAAATGACAGAAAGATATCGCTAAATCAAACACCTACCAACTCAATTTTTATATAACTCACAGCCAAAAATCTAGGTATCTAGCTACTTTGATAACTTTTGAAGTAGCTAGCAAGAGGTACCTAACCTAAAAATATAACGCCCGGCTAAGGGGTTGACAACGCATAGCCGAATTCAAAAAACACACTGTAAACACTGAACTGCAATTTTGCACTAAAGCCGCCCAGCGTTGGCAATCCCTCTTGAGCCGTTTGTTATAAGCCAGTTACACCTTACTTGGAGGTTTGATTAACACACTCAAAAGTTACAGTAGCTTTAGGATAATTACCTAAAATATATGGTCCAGAATTTTCATGAGTGTTAACAAGCTTAAAAGCTTTGTTTAAACTACCACAAAAACGATTTGCTTCTCCTAAGGCTTCAGCGAGCAGAGGTTTATCACCAGATGGAAAAGCACCTTCTTGGCGTGAAATTACGAAGGTATTTTCGCCCGCAGGTGTAGGGCCGATAGTTTTAGTGGCACAACCAGAAATTGATAATATAGAAATAACAGGAAATATTAATTTTTTAAGCATATGTGAACCGTGTATTAATTGAATGCAATAGCCTTTAATTCTTGCATTGAATAGTTAGAATATTGCTCATGTACTTTTAACGATAACTTAGCAAAGTTTGTCGTATTCCCAACACCTTTAATAGCATTGAAGTTTCCTACTCTGTAACTAACACTGCCCAATGAGACACCGATTTTGTCAGCAATCTCTTGCTTAGATAGCGGTGAATTTTCAACTCCAAACTTGCACAAAAAGAAAATCATAAGATCATCTTTTTTAACCCATTTATGGTTTGCCACAAAACCTCCTTAGGCTTATAACGCCGCATTAAGTGGTGAACAACGCCACCACCAAAGCCTAAACCTTGCCACATTTAGCACTGAAGCTGACCTAGACTGAAATCGCCAAGCGTTGAGAATCCGTCTTAAATGC
Source organism: Vibrio sp. B7 (assembly GCF_963888765.1). Classification (NCBI taxonomy): domain Bacteria; kingdom Pseudomonadati; phylum Pseudomonadota; class Gammaproteobacteria; order Vibrionales; family Vibrionaceae; genus Vibrio; species Vibrio sp. B7. The sequence continues at coordinate 259,142 of NZ_CAWPKR010000035.1, read as the reverse complement.
TTTGTTAGGCAAATATTACCCCCATTTCTTCCGCTTCAAAACGAGATTTTTAGGCGCCAAAAAGAATGGAAAAAACTCATACATATAAGGGACAGTTTGCTTTACTCCTTGCAATTCAGCTAAGTTGTGAAGCTCATGTGACAACTTACTTAATAGCGAGTAAAACGGACTCAACAACGAAACCAATGACCAGACAATATGAAAGTTAGCTTTCTCTGTTGCGTGATATAAATAGTGAAACTCTGACATCAGCATTAGTTCTCCGTCTATGTTTCTTCCGGGATACCACGATGAAGCCATGTTCATTTTATCTATGTAACGAAAAGCATTCGCCTCGAGTTTTTGTCTCGTACTGTATTTTAATCCCCAAATATGGCTATTAATAACTTCAGACCACATTTTTAGGGGATCTTCATGCCTTGGTGATTCCGTGATTTGGTCGAGGTTATAATATCTAGATCCCGTACCAAACAAAGACAAAACTTCAAGAATTTGCTGTTGTTCATCGCTGCTTTTCATCTCGATATTATGCTTCTTCGCTATCGAACAAGACGCTCTGTAAAGATCTAATATGTTGTGCCCATAAGCCCTAAGCTGGTTGTTTGTTGGATTCAAATTCTCATTTTCTAGCTTGTGTTGCAGGACCACTACAATTTTCATCAAGCGTTCAAAACCAATAGATAATTCAAATAATCCAGAGTAGAAGAACCCCCTGCCTTGGTCATCAATATTTGCCCTACGTATAGAGTCTAAACCAGCAAGTAAACTTGATTTTGTTAAATGTCCCTCTTGGGACAAAAGTCTGTATTCTTCTTCAAACACAAGCATGAATGTTTCCTATTTGCCTAACGCCCGCTTAAGGGGCAGACAACGCTACTACCAATTTACCGCATAACACCGTAATCACAAAAATCAACGCATAGTAAAAATACCGCGCGTTGGCTGTCCCTCTTGAAGCGTTTGTTAGTTGCGTTCTAACCATTCCGATCGCAATACACCATATTTTAATGAGTCATAGTACTCGCCTTGGTAATATCGTACTTTTCGAAGCTTAGCTTCCTGCTGAAAGCCCAATTTCAAAGCTAGTGACATCATTCTAGGATTACCTGACCACGTGGTTAGGCCAACCCTTTCAATTTCTTTATTTTCGAAAAGATACGAAATCCAGAGGCGAACAGCAGAGGCTGCAACACCTTGCCCCCAATATTCTGCATTGTAGATCACCACTCCAGCTTCAAGCCAACGAGTTTCTTCACATTCCCAATAACAGCTAACCGAACCAACAGGAATATCATCAACCGTAACCAATTGTGAATTAGAACCTATTATTAACTGCTGAAACGAAGATTTTTCGAACTGATCTAATGATGGATAAGAATAAGGAAAATAAGGGCCATTAAACTTGGTCCATTCGTCATTAGAGGTGACTAAGGAATGAATCAGCTTTAATTCATGCAGTCTAGCTGGTCTGATTTTGACTTGGTTTTCTTCCACAATACTTCCTATTACTGTGAGCAACTAACGCCCGGCTAAGGGGTTGACAACGCACCACCGGACTCAAAAAACACACCGTAAACACTGAACTTCAATTTTGCACTAAAGTCGCCAAGCGTTGGCAATCCCTCTTGAGCCGTTTGTTATGCAAATTCAATAAGATAAACTGACTTTACTCGATCAAAAGCCACAATTGCAATGGTTGAGTAATTCAAGGACCAACCGAAGCCAGAGCCGTGATAAATAAGCCGCCAAAACAAAGTCCACCTTTCAGCAACAAACCAAGCTTTTGAATCAGGAAAACTTAACGGGCGAAACCTTCAGCAAGTGCAAAATGCTCGATAAACTTGCCCTTTCCACACTTTGCGCCCACTGAATTTACAACTCGCCAGCACTAAAACTGATTGAGGCAAACAAAGAACCTTGCCTGCTTTACGGCTTGAGTAAACCACGAATTTTAGGGTGAAAATGCTCATTTGCCGACAACACAAAACGAATGGCCGGAGAAATCCAAAAGATTGAACCCCTAAATTTACCTGAGTTGCATAACGCCCGGCTAAGGGGTTGACAACGCACCACCGAACTCAAAAAACACACTGTAAACACTGAACTTCAATTTTGTACTAAAGCCGCCACGCGTTGGCAATCCCTCTTGAGCCGTTTGTTAGGCCAACCAATTGACACCAACACTTTCATAGCCAAAGAACGAGCTTTTTTGTAAACTTGAAACAAACTAACCGATTCATTTATAAACCAAAATGCTGAATCAGCAAAGAAACAAAAAACTAAAATTGAACGGTTTGGAAGAAAAGTGACGAGCGTAGCATGCTCGGCGGACGTTTGGATGCTGAAGGTTATTTTGCCAATGAATTTACAGCGATAAACAACCCAACGCGATCAAGAAACAACAAATATGTGATGGCGATTTATTGCTTAAGTTAAGCCACAAAACATGGGATTTACCGTTCAATTTCAACTCGTTTTAGCTGATAAAAACTCACTTTGCCTAACGCCGCATTAAGGTGTGAGCGGCGCTTGGCTATACTTGAGCGAAGCGAAACTGCCAAGCGTTGCGAATCACTCTTAAATGCTTTGTTATACCCGTATTAAGGTTTCTTCGGCGGAGTACCTCCTGGCTTAGTCTGATTCTTAGGAGGTTGGTACCCCGCTTGATCATTTCGAGGTGGACGATACCCTTCATTCACGGGGCGATAACCATCCATGCCAGTACCTTTGTTCCCATTACCTTGAGTCATATTTATCCCTTACGGTTTTTGTGGTGGTGTTCCAGTTGGCTTATTTTGCCCATCGGTTTTAGGTGGCTGGTATCCTTTTTTCTCAACTTTGGGAGGTTGATATCCCTCAATACTTGGTCGGTATCCATCATTCCGCGGAACCTGTTGATTCTGAGTCATCTGTTTGTTCTCCTGTGTCGTACTCGAAAAATTCTATAGTTTTTATTTTTGAGGAGCCTATTAGTATTCCTAACGTTCCTCCACGTGGACGAATAAAGGTATCTTCATTATCAATATGCCAGCATTCTTCCAAGTATATTTGTTCCGCAGCAGGGTAACTGGATGCAAATGAATCACCAGCAAACTTCCCCCCAATCCGCTTACCATCAGTAAGCTCCACAATAACCCAGTACCACTTCCGTTGTTGAAAGACAAAATCCCACGGTTTTTGAATAGGGTGCGGCGCATTCTTTTGAAACACTTCTAGCTGACGCACTTTGCTAAACGCGAGTGCTAGCATACAAGGCAAAACCAAAAGTACACCGAAAACTAGCAACCAAAGAAGCCAGAAATCTAGCTTTTCGATATGTTCACGAAGTTCGATTATAGGTATTCCAACTAACGCATAGCAAACACAGCTGTAAGCCAAAGAATCAATTACTTGTTTGGATGAGTCCAATTTATCATTCGGGTGCAAAAGACCATAGAATTTGATCGCAACAAAGCCCGGTATAATGAATGCGATAAATAGCAATAACTTATCGATTTCCCAAATGTCCAATATTATCTCCTAAGGGTATAACGCCCGGCTAAGGGGTTGACAACGCACCACCGAACTCAAAAAACACACTGTAAACGCTGAACTTCAATTTTGCACTAAAGCCGCCACGCGTTGGCAATCCCTCTTGAGCCGTTTGTTAGGCCAACCGATTGACAACGATACTTTCAAAACCCAAGAACAAGGCTTGTTTGATAACTGAAAACCAACTAAGCGATTCATTTATAAACCAAAACGCTAAATCAGCAAAGAAACAAAAAACTCAAATTGAGCGGTTTGGAAGAAAAGTGACGAGTGTAGCATTCTCGGCGGACGTTTGGATGTTGAAGGTTATTTTGCCGCTAAATTCACAACGACAAGCAACCCAACGCGATCAAGAAACAACAAATATGTGATGATTATTTATTGCTTAACTTAAGCCAGAAAACATGGAATTTACCGCTCAATTCCAACTCGATTTAGCTGATAAAAACTCACTTTGCCTAACGCCCGGCTAAGGGGTTGACAACGCACCACCGAACTCAAAAAACACACTGTAAACACTGAACTTCAATTTTGCACTAAAGCCGCCACGCGTTGGCAATCCCTCTTGAGCCGTTTGTTATGCAAATTCAATGAGATAAACCGACTTTACACGACTAAAAGCCACGATTGCAATGGTTGAGTGATTCAAGAATCAACCCAAGCCAGAGCCGTGATAAATAAGCCGCCAAAACAAAGCTCACCTTTCAGCAACAAACCAAGCTTTTGTGTCAGACAAACTCACCGTTCAAGACTTTCAGCAAATGCGAAATGATCCAATAACTTGCCCTTTCCACACTTTGAGCCCTCTAATTCAACAACGCACCGGCACTCAAACTAATTGAGGCAAACAAAGAATCTTGCCTGTTTTACGGCTTGAGTTAACCACGAATTTGAGGATAAAAATGCTCATTTGCCGACAACACAAAACGAATGGCCGGAGAAATCCCACAAGATTGAACCCCTAATTTTACCTGAGTTGCATAACGCTATCTATACAACAAAATGCGACCTAATTTACCACGCTACCGCCACTTATCATGAACTTTGATAATTAGGAATCTATCATATAAATCTTTTTTATCAGATTGTTAGTTGAATAAAAACTGCGTCAGACGTCACATTAGACGACTTTATGCAACTTAGTTTGTTGACTAAACCAAAAACAACAATACTGTATATAAAAACAGGCAGTTTTATTGGAAAAATATGAAATCACAATTTATTTTAAGCATTAAAGAGTATATGCAAGCGCGACACTATGCAAAAAAAACTATAGAGGCATATTTGCACTGGATAACACGATTCATCTACTTCAATAACAAAACACATCCAATGAGAATGGGTAGTAAAGAAGTTGAGATGTTTTTGACTGACTTAGCTGTTAATGGGAAAGTAGCCGCTAAAACACAAGCGTTGGCGCTTAACTCTCTCCATTTTCTGTACCGTGAAATCATTAAAGAACCGCTATCAATTAGCATGAATTTCAAGAAATCTCAACTTGCTCAAAAATTACCAGTAGTGATGACAAGAACTGAAATTAAGCGTTTTTTAGAACATATTGAGCCACGATATCAATTGCAAATTATGCTCTTATACGGATCAGGGCTGCGGCTGATGGAATGTGTCAGACTCCGAATACAGGATATTGATTTAGATTATGGTGCGGTTCGGGTATGGCAAGGAAAAGGAGGAAAAAACCGCACCGTCACACTTGCTAAGGAGCTTTATCCACAACTAGCTGAGCAACAAGCATTAGCTAAGCGTTACTATGATAAAGATATGCAAACCAAAGGTTATGGAGGAGTCTGGTTACCCAATGCGTTGCGAGAAAAATATCCTTCAGCTCCTTATGAGTTTAATTGGCACTACTTGTTTCCATCTAATTTACTTACCTTAGATGAGAATAGTGGGTTGAAACGAAGGCACCATATTAATGAGTCGGCATTGCAGCGAGCAGTTCGGAAAACCGCTCATGATGCTGAGATACAAAAGTCAGTTTCATGCCATACGCTAAGGCATAGCTTTGCGACACACTTGCTAGAAGCGGGAGCGGACATTAGAACAGTACAAGAACAATTAGGACATAGTGATGTAAAAACCACTCAGATTTACACTCACGTACTGGATAGAGGCGCCAGCGGTGTATTAAGCCCACTGTCGCGCTTATAAATAAGCGCAATAAAAAAGGAGAGCATACTTGCCCTCCTTTTCTTTAAACCTTCACTGCTAAATTAAAGAGCAGTTTTTGCTTTTTCAACAAGCACTGCAAATGCAGCTTTGTCGAATACCGCGATATCAGCAAGGATCTTACGATCGATCTCAATAGATGCTTTCTTAAGACCGTTAATGAAACGGCTGTAAGATAGACCATTTTGACGAGATGCTGCGTTAATACGCGCAATCCATAGCTGACGGAACTGACGCTTTTTAGTGCGACGGTCACGGTAAGCGTATTGACCAGCTTTGGTTACAGCTTGGAAAGCTACGCGGTAAACACGTGAACGTGCTCCGTAGTAACCTTTAGCTTGTTTTAGAACTTTCTTATGACGTGCACGAGCTTGTACACCACGTTTTACGCGAGGCATTATGCTTCTCCTAAACTAAACGATAAATAAACTAAAAAGAATTAAGCGTATGGCAACATGCGCATAACACCAGCCACTTCACATTTTGGAAGGATTGAGTTAGGGCGTAGTTGACGCTTGTTCTTAGTAGTACGCTTAGTCAGGATATGACGTTTTGTAGCGTGCTTAAATTTAATACCGCCAGCAGTTTTCTTAAAACGCTTAGCTGCACCTTTGTTGGTTTTCATCTTAGGCATGATGAATAACTCCGCATTGTAGTAGTTTAAATAACATGTAATTAGGGCGAATAACACCCCACCGTCTTTCAACGGCGAGGTCTCATTACTTGTAAGCCGTTAATTACTTCTTTTTAGGGGCAAGCATCATGATCATCTGGCGTGCTTCAATTCGACTCGGGAAAGACTCAACTACTGCAATTTCAGCAGTATCCTCTTTCAAACGATGAAGAACATCGACACCGATGTCTTGGTGCGCCATCTCACGGCCACGGAAGCGAATAGTAACTTTCACTTTGTTGCCTTCTTCTAGGAAACGGGTCAGGTTGCGTAGTTTTACCTGATAGTCTCCAATATCAGTCCCAGGACGGAATTTAATTTCCTTAATCTGGATCTGTTTTTGCTTCTTCTTCTGCTCTTTAGCAGTCTTGCTCTTTTCAAAGAGGAACTTGCCATAGTCCATCACACGACAAACTGGTGGCTCGGCGTTAGGGCTGATCTCTACAAGATCCATACCAGCTTCTACAGCAGCTTCTAATGCTTCGTTGATTGATACAACACCAACGGATTCACCATCTGCGCCAGTTAAACGAACTTCACGAACGCCACGAATTTCACCGTTTAAACGGTGCTGGTTTGGTTTGGCCGGCTGTTGGCCACGTCTTCCGCCTTTAATAGTTTATTCCTCCAGATTGAGCTTACGGCTAGAAACTTCGGCTTGGATATACGCAATAAAGTCATCCAATTTAAATTTACCTAAGTCCTTGCCCCTGCGGGTACGTACTGCGATCTCTCCGGCTTCCATCTCTTGGTCACCACAAACAAGCATATACGGTACACGCTTTAAAGTGTGTTCGCGGATTTTAAAGCCAATCTTCTCATTTCTCAAGTCTGCTTTGGCTCTAATTCCACATTTTTGTAGTTTTTGTGCTACTTCCTGAGCGTAAACTGACTGTTTATCAGTAATGTTCATAATTACCGCTTGTTCCGGCGCTAACCACGTAGGGAAGAAACCTGCATACTCTTCGATAAGGATACCGATAAAGCGCTCAAGTGAACCCAAAATTGCACGGTGAATCATAACCGGAACAAGACGCTCGTTACTTTCGCCAACATATGTCGCGCCTAGACGAGCAGGTAAATTGAAATCCAGCTGCACTGTACCACATTGCCACGCACGATCTAAGCAATCATGCAAAGTAAATTCAATTTTAGGGCCGTAGAATGCGCCTTCACCTTCTTGAATTTCAAATGGGATATCCATTGCCTGCAGTGAAAGCTTTAATGCTTCTTCCGATTTATCCCAAATTTCATCACTACCAACACGTTTTTCTGGGCGTGTAGACAGCTTAACAACGATGTTATCAAAACCGAACGTCGTGTAGGTGTCGTAGACCATCTTGATACAAGATGTCACTTCTTGTTGAATTTGATCTTCGGTACAGAAAATATGGGCGTCATCTTGAGTAAAGCCACGAACACGCATAATACCATGTAATGAACCTGATGGTTCATTGCGGTGGCAAGATCCAAACTCAGCCATACGCAATGGCAGATCACGGTATGATTTCAAACCTTGATTAAATATTTGAACGTGGCCTGGGCAGTTCATCGGTTTAATTGCATATTCACGGTTTTCAGATGACGTCGTGAACATGGCATCCGCATATTTATCCCAGTGACCAGAACGCTCCCATAGAACTCTGTCCATCATTAATGGACCTTTTACTTCTTGGTAATCGTACTCACTGAGTTTTTGGCGAATGAACACTTCAAGATCACGGAATATAGACCAACCGTTATGGTGCCAGAATACCATCCCTGGAGCTTCTTGCTGCATATGGAATAGATCGAGCTGCTTACCAATTTTACGATGGTCACGTTTAGCCGCTTCTTCTAAACGCGTTAAATGGGCTTGAAGTGCTTTCTTGTCATGGAATGCCGTACCATAGATGCGCTGTAGCATCTTGTTATCGCTGTTACCACGCCAGTACGCGCCAGCGATGCTAAGCAGGGTAAAGTGTTGGCAGAAGCTCATGTTAGGTACGTGAGGGCCACGACACATATCAATGTATTCTTCATGATGGTATAGACCCGGTCTGTCATCACGAGCCACATTCTGATCCAAGATTTCCATCTTGTATGTTTCACCGCGAGCTTCAAAAGCATCACGGGCTTCCTGCCAACTGACTTTCTTTTTGACAACTTGATATTTTGTCTTGGCAAGCTCTTTCATGCGCTTTTCGATTTGCTCTAAATCATCTTGCGTGAGTGATTGCTCAAGATCGATATCATAGTAGAAGCCGCTGTCGATCGTCGGACCAATCGCCATTTTGGCTTGTGGATAAAGTTGCTTTAATGCATGGCCAAGTAAGTGCGCACAAGAGTGGCGTACGATCTCTAAACCATCAACTTCATCTTTGGTCGTTATAATTTCAAGGCTAGCATCATTTTCAATAAGATCGCACGCATCGACGCGCACACCATCGACACGGCCTGCGATCGTTGCTTTTGCAAGACCAGGGCCGATAGAAGCTGCAACTTCCATTGTCGATACAGGGTGTTCAAAATGACGTTGACTGCCGTCAGGAAGAGTAATAATAGGCATGTATAATCCTTACAGTGGTGTTGCATACCAAGCAACACTTGCTAAGTTTGTTTTTCATTAAAATCAAATAGTTAGAGCTTAATGATGGAAATATTAAGTAAATTGGTACAATGTCAGGTACAAATACGGATGCACCGCACAATGTAACAAGCAACATTCTAATGGATAGATTTAAAATCACAATGTATTCATTAAAAAAACTTCATAATCAAGCATGCATTTTTAACTGACTAAAATGAAGAATTCTAAACGGCAAGCCACCAAAACTCTGCAGCAGACTTATCTATCCATAAAGATATACATAATGCGTTACTCATCACGCAGTAAGTAAATCGCTGTTTCTTAATCGAACAAGAAGCGTTGTTGGTGGTGCCTTAGAGGGGTGAAAAATTTTTATTTCCCGGGGGTTCCCCTCGTTTGCAACCACAAAGGGCTAAAAAGTACCTTTTACCCATTCCGAACGTTATGAGTGAAGTGCGTAAAAAAACTCAATCCCGCCATTTTTTCTTACAACACAGCGTCTCTTAAGAAATAGTTTTGAGTTCAAATTTTTTAACAATGTGCTCGCCCAACTTTCCGAAAGATCCAACCTCTCAGAAATTTGTAATGAGGTGACCTCTTCACCACGACGAATTGAACGTAAAACTTTAAGTTGAGTCTTGCTTGGTTTGATTCGCGCCACTTGATGCGGGGTACTACGTGCTGCGGTTATAAGAGCCTCGTTTATCGGCTCATTTTGGCATAAAAATGTCATCTCAGGCTTACCCCCTGATATTCAGAATTAAATATAGATTAGCAATTGATCTCTTTGATCATTTTGGTGGATGAAATTTATTGAAATGTAGGGCTAAGACAGGTTCGCCAGCACTTTTTTAGCCATAAGTGGTAGGTATTTAGAGCCGCTGACTTCTGCAATTCAATGTGAGTGTGTATGTAGGCCTGATCTAGCTTTCCTTTGGCGTGATTCAGTAGGGTTTCAGCCACGAGGTAATCAACACCAATATCCGCCCAAACAGTTCTAGCGAGTTTTCGTAAATCATGCGCAGACCATTCACCTTTGCTCACGTTCCGTATCAGCTCACTTGCTCGACTTGCATGGATAGGCTGTTGGTCACGCTTGTTCAATGGGAAAACGTTATTACCTTTGTAATTGTTCACTAATTGCCACTCTTTAAATTCTCTCAGCATCACTATAATTTCAGTAGTCAGTGGATATACCATTTCACGTTTAGTTTTGGTGTAATGCTTGGGGATAGTCCACTGCTTCGTCTTGAAACAAATGTGTCTCCACTTGGCTTGACGCGTCTCACCAATACGAGAGCCGTGAGCGAGCATCATCAGACCGAGCACTCTCGTAAATGGTTCAGCTAAACATAAAGCTCCAAGCAATCCAGTGGCATCTCCTGGTCGAAGTGCACAGCCTTTCACATCGATTTTAGCTTTAACAAAATCAGTAAACTTCATCCCATCTAATGGATTTACACCCAAGAATCGCAACTTTTTAGCCTTATTAAAGGCTGCTTTTAACGTCTGAAATAATGTTCTCAAATAACTTGGTGAGTACAGCTCTCCCCTCAACACTTTCATTAACCGTTTTTCGATTACGCGATGGTCGAGTTCTGAAATCAAGACGCCGTGCATATTCGGAATTAAATGTTTCTCACACATAGATTTAAGAGAAACTAATCGATTATGTGCCAAAAATTTATCTGTGGTTTCCGCCTGCAGGTACCAACATAGCAGTTCATCGACCGTTTTGAATTCATTGAATACAGAACGTTTTCCAGTCGCTAAATCTGCAACATAAACATGCAAAACATCAAATACATGTGCTGCCGAAAGACTCGGATAACGCCCTAAAGTATGAGATTTCTGAACTCCACCTCGATATTCCATATAAACCCATGAACCTTTGTTGCGGTCTTTAGTAAATCTGAGATATAGAGAATAACGCTCATCTTTTAACTGTTTCACTCTTGGGTCACGCATGTGCTTTCTAATTTGAGCATCAGAAATCTTGCACCTAACCGTCGAAGTGACTTTTACATTTGCATTAAATCGAATCCCCATCACGCCCCCAATAACGTTGCTTGAAGAGTCATAGAGCTAGGCTGACGGCCACGCCCAGAAAAATTAACCGAATCAATAGAGCATTCCCCGCGAAATGCTTTAGGAAAAGAATCATCCAGAACCACAACCCCCTCAGCAAAAGCGCGCAGGTTAGGTGGCCCGCTGATCGTCAGTTTCCGCCCCTCTCGTTGAATTCGTCTCAGCTCGGTTAAACAAACTTGCTCTGCGTCAGTTCGGCTACTACAGTCCTTGCTGATCACTTTGAACGGCTCATTTCCCGCCAAAACTTCCAATCGCTCACCAGAATCCGTCGTTAAATAAAAAGACTTAACGCCGTTGAAGTCATCACGCCCATCAAGTTCTACCTCAACATTCAAAAAGTCAGCCGAACCCTTCTCCTCCGTAATATCAGGAAGTGACAACGTAATAGTCTCAATCTTTTTACCACTTGCGCTTGAAGCTTCACCTTTCGGCGCTATCACATACACACCATCAACAATCTTCGCGGCGGCATCGTATTGTTTGGCTAAGCGATACACAAAAGCAGATGCACTCTCATCAGTCCGATCGACATGCTCGATTCTAATATTTTGTAATCGAGGATGAACAAAAACCGAAAACCCATGAGGAGTAACACAGTCAGAAACGACTTGCGTCAAGGTCGAATCATTCCAGCTTGACGACTTCTTGGCACGATAACCCGTTGAATCTTTAATATTAAAGGGGGCCACGCTCAGCACAATGCTGATCTCACGTGGGTGCAAACTTGCTGAACGCTTAGAAATCTGGAATTCATCACGAAATACATCACCTAAATACACTTGATATTTCTCACCCTTTGGGGGAATGCCATCAATATCATCTGAAAAAATAGCCATGGAAAGGTAGTCTCCTTCCACCCCATTACCATCTGTGAGCTGCCAACTCTTCAATAAGCTCATCATGAGCTCAGCGTTTTTACCTTCGATTCTCAACATCAGTCCCAACTCCGCGTAACACCAATAGAACGTTGATTCACATTCACTTCAGGGATAATCACAGAACAATCTTGTGGAAAAACATCAGCGCGAACATGGGGATTGAGGCGGTAAAACTCCGCCTCGATCCGATCTCCATCTTGCCCCGCATGCTTGAACAACAAATCAGCCACCAAATACCCCGCCTTAGCTTGTACCCGCATTAACGAAACTCCATCAGTTGTAAAGAAACCTCGGTCACCATCGCACGGCCATCATGGACAAGTTCAGAACGGCCCTCTTTGATCTGCTTAATCGTCCACTTGCCTAGGTTAAAACCTTGTCCATCACTCACTTGCTGCGGAGCAAGAATCAAAGCCCTCAGCGCGTCCACACTTTTAGCCGCGCCATATCGAGTCCACTTAGCTGTAATATCAATAGAATCGAGGGGTTGCCCCGTAAATTCCGATTTACTTCCATCCATCACCGACACTTCCGAGTAGGCTCCATTGCTTACCCGATCCATTTTGCTAATGGGGGTTTTATCCCCCACAGCAAAGACAAACTCACCGATCACGATGTGGTGCATAACTAACTCCGGTCAATCGCAGAAATAGACAAAGAATCATCAATAGAAAGCCCAGACATACTGCCGAACTGCTGCTGAAGCGCATTCGCTACTTCTTGTCGAGCTAGAAAAGCGAGCTTTTGTTCATCCATGCCAGGTGCGGCATGAATGGGCGTTGATATTTGGATAGGAGGAAGCGAACGTGCCAACGACTCTTTTCGTTCCTTTTCCTCAATCTTCGATTGAACGTCACTAGAAGCCATCAGCTTATCTGGTGGATTCGTCAGCTTATCGCCAAACCAACCACCTAACAGCTCGCCGCCATAGTCACCCAAAAACGAACCGGCTAAACCGCCGATAACTGTGCCAACACCGGGCAAAATGGCGGTACCAATCGCCGCGCCCAAACTCGCACCACCCAAACCACCAAGTAAACCACCGCCCTCGGTGATCGCTCCTTTAGTGTCACCATCCACCAAAGCGGTAGCGATATTCGCCGTAGAGATCGCCATTGAAAGCGGCCTAATCAATTTATTCAGTCCGCCTTTCCCTAAGCCCTCAGCAACATCACCACCAATATCAAGCGCATCTTGCGCCATGGCCATTGCCGGAGTCATCGCCAAAGCGCCCCCACCTAAAGCAAGCGGAAGCGCACCGCGTTTTGCAGTGAACGCCGTTGAAGCAAAGTTATAAGCACGAGCCAAAGGATTACGAGAGCGAACACGAGAACTAGGGCGCGAACGGCGACCCGCCGATCCACCGCGACCGCCACGGCCAGAACGACCACCCGACTCCATCAAAGTGCGATTTAGCCGGCTAAACTGCTTAGCCGCAAACTGCGCAGCGCGACCGCTCTCATTCGTTTCACGGTTTAGACCTTTACGAAACAAGCGGCTCTTATCGAGCGTGTTGCCAAAAATAAGTGAGGCGGCTTTGCCCGCAAGCATCACACCTTTAAGGGTGATCAACGCAGCAACGCCAATACCCACCGCAGCCGTTAAACCTTGGTTGGCTTCTGCGAAATTGCTCACCATGTCAACTGCATTACCGAGCGGTTGTAAAACCCAGTTCAACGCAGGAAGCAGCGCAGTACCGACGATCACACTCAACCGATTCAGCTTATTAATGAAAAGCTGAATGCCTATTTCACTCGTCGCAATACGTGAATTAAACTCACCTTGCAGTGATTTAAGGTGGACTTCTTCTGAATCATTGGCCAACTTACGCAAGCGAACAAACTCTTTCGTATTTCCAGCCAGAACCGCCACCGCGCCTTTTACCTCTTCACCGAAAATCTGTGAAATCAACGCGCTTTGCTCTTCCAGAGGTGCAGACTTAATCGCTTCTAACACGTCAAGCAAACTGCCCGCCGCATCATCTTGCATCGAAGCCGCCAAAGAAGCAGAATCAAAACCAATCGACGCTAATGCTTTTTTCTGAGTGCCCGTTGCTGCATCACCCATCGTCAAGCGACCAGAGATACTTCTTACTGCAGTTGACACACGTTCGTCCGCCATACCCGTTGCAATCATGGTGGTAGCCAACGCTGCAGTGTCATTATTGGTGAAACCTGCCAGTTTCGCGGTCGCCCCCTCGCGCGCCATCACGTTAGCAAGCTGCTTAGGGTCCATGTTTGAATCATTAGATATGTAATTCACCATACCCGCTAAATTCATCGCACCTTTTTGATCTAAGTTTAAAGCGGCCTTAAAATCAGACAGCGTCTTACCCGCTTGCGCCGCTTCCATATCAAAAGCCACACCCATTACCGCTGAATCCAAAACAAACTGCTTTAAATCATTAGGGTCTTTGATGCCAGAACGGCCACCAGCAGCAAGCATCGCATTCAGGTCATTCGCGTTTAACCCGCCGCCTTCTTTAGAAGCTTGAGTTTTCAACGACCACTGCCGCATTTGCGCCGCCTCTTCAGGCGACATATTCACGACCTTCTTCACATCAGCAAAAGAAGATTCGTTTTTAACTGCACTCCAAACCGTCGCGGCAACTGGCGCAGCGGCGATCGCTAGTGATGTCGCCTGACTGCCTATCTCCCCTAACTTCGCACTGCGTCCATCAATGCGCGACTGAATAGCCTGCATCTCTTTCATGCGTGCATTTTGCTTCGCAATAGCAGCGGTTGCTTTTTCTGCTTTCTGCTCTAAGCGCTGCTGCTCATCACCCAAGCGCCGAGTATTAATACCCGACTCCTTCAGTGCTGCCCCAAGGCCGCGCAATTTATCGCGCTGCTTCGTTTGCTTATCCGTCAGCTCAGCAACGCGCTGCGTCGCTTTTTTATAGGCCGAATTCAGATCAGAAGTGCGAACCTTACCTTGGTGCATCTCAAGGTTTAACGACTCCAAGCGGTTTTGCGCCTGGTGTAATTGAACCTTTAAGCGCTCAGCTCCATCACCTGACGCTTTTTTAAGTTGGCTATTAAGCCCTTTGATCTCTGCTTGCGTTTGGCTGTAAGCGACACGCAGGCCAGTCGCCTGAGCCTTATTTTCTTCAAGCTGCTTACCAAGCTCCGAAACACTAAGCTCAGCTTGTTTAGATTGCTCCCTCAGCTTTTCCATACGCTTAATAGCGGACTGATAACCCTCAACCTTTTTCAATTGAGAATTAAGAGAGATCACCTCGCTGCGCTGCTTAGAAATTGCTGCCGTTAAACGTTCAGCCGCCGAAGTAGTAGAAACAATGTCCTCTAACCCTTTCACCGTAGTATCAAGGACTAAGCTGATCTTATCCGCCATTGCGCGCTCCGAGTTTTGACAGAATCAACTCATAACGACGCACCGCAACGTCTTGAGCCCATTGAAGCAACTCAGATTCAGACGTATTACGGTGCATAGGAATAAGGTCGATTAAAGATTCAACGTCGCGGGGTGAAAGAATGCCGCCGATTGTTGAAAAAAAGCGCCCACCTGCGGTTTTAGCGCCAAGTAATCACGTAAAGAGAGGTATTGAAAGTCCGCTTTTTGTAGCCCAGTCACCACGCGAAACATAAAATCTTCACGTTCTTCATCATCTTCAATTTCAGCCAGTGCGGCGGAATGAGACACTTTAGGCACTTGGAATTTAATCCGATCAAACTTCTCGCCCGCTTCATTTTCAAACGGATCAAGCAAATCAAACTCAAAGCGATCACCACTTAGCTTTTTGCCTTGAACCTCATCACTGGGAGTTAAAATAAACTCAATAATGTCTGAATAAAGTTGAAGGAAATCGGGCGTATGCAGTGTGTTGAATTTCTCAAGTGTTATCTCAGCACAATGAAGGATCACGGCTTTACGCTGTTCAAACTCCTGCTTTGGTGTCATTTCAGTCAGCTTAATGTGCGGCAACCCTTTAAAACTGGCGGTCGAAATGATTTTTAGCTTAACGGTTCTGAGCGCTTGCGCTTCTTTTTGTACGCTGTCCGTTTCACGCTGCAGTGCGGCTATCTCATCTTCACTCGCATCAGTCGTGATCTGCTTAAGCTTATTCTTCAGCTCTAACAGGCGAGCTTCTAGTGCTTTGCTTTTTGCCGCATCCCAACTAAAAAACTTAAGAATACTGATTTTGTCCATGTTGAAACCCCAAAAAAAAGACCTCCCACTATCGCTAGTAAAGGAGGTCTATTTGCCAGATAAAATTAAAATCCCATTAAATCCACACCACCAACCGTCGCTTTGCCAGTGTCGATATTAATATCGTGGATCGTGATGCCCGTATCCGTCAGCTTGTATGCTTTGCAAGTGCCTTCAATGGTTACCGTAGGCTTTTCACCCATTTTTAACGCATCTTTCTTGATGTTGGTGATCGGCCCGTACAGTGAGTAAGCTTCAACATAAGCAATACCCATTGTATCTTTGCCATTTTCTGTCACGTTGATTTGCGCGTTATCCATAAAATATTTGCCAAGTGCAAGCTGCAGCAGCTTGTGATCACCATGGACTTTTAAAGACCACTTCAACGCTTCAAAACCCACCACATCTTCAGATTGAAAAAAACCGCCATCATTCGAGGCGGTCTTGGCTTTTAAATCTGGCGGGGTGAATTCCACGATTTCATTCATGAGCGGCACGGATTCAACCAATGCCGCAATGCGTTTACGAATACGATCAGCCATTAACGACCTCCTCTAGCCACGCTTCAATTAAGCCATTATCAACGCTCAGCTCATAAACCATGTGTTCGTTTGGAGAGTAGCGACCGTAGTTAACACACAAGAACCAGCGCCCTGAGTTGTAGTTCTCAAGGTTGTTCTTGTCAGGGTGCAGAAACGCTTTAAACACCGGAATGACTTCTTTAGCGACTAGGTTTTGTCCCCAGTTCGTAAGGCGATCAATCACTTGAGTCATAAAGGCTTCAGTAAGCTGTTTGCCCATGAGTGGCTGACTTGTCTCTTCAAGCTTACGAGCCATGAGATCTTCCAAGCCAACGTGGCTGATAAAGCGTCCCGTATTGGTTCGGTTACCGATGATCGAATAGCCCCCCATGCGCGTACGCGCAATGGTTACTACGCCATGCTTGTTTAAGAAGTTAGCTTGCGTGGTTTTATCTTTGATCTTGTAAGACACATAACGCGATGTTTCATCACACATAACGCCGCGATTTTGTGGGCTTTCATACCCCTCCACCGAAGCCATTGCCGCAATCAAAGCGATGGAAGCGGGCATTAATACTTGTGCACCATCATAGGTTTTCAAAAACCAAGGGTCGATAATACAAAGCTTATCTTCACCCGTTCCTTCCGCACCGAATTCGCCCGCGAATTCCGCTGCGGCCATATCGTTTGTGTTGGGGCCATCAAGTACAGGTCGACAACTTACATCACGTCCAATTAGCGCCAATGCTTGGCCAATCGGTTTAGAGCTAAAGCCCGGCGCGCCGATAATCGTCGGTGTTTCAGGGCAAGCTTTCACGGTTTGCAAACCAGTTATCGCCCCTGTTGCGCTATCAACACCGCCAATCACATTCGCTTCCGTCGTTGCAGGCACTTCGGTATCTTCAACAACGGTGACGTAAAGAATGCACTGCACGAACTCGAGTAAATAACGCACCACGTTAGGTAGCGTCCCAACGCGATCGCCAACACTATCAAGCATCAACATCGCATGTGGGTAATTCCATAAACGAGTCGGCTCGTTATAAGCTAACCCTGCGTTTTTATTCGGTGCGGTTCCGGTAATGTGAACCACTTGCAACGCAAGTGGCCCCATGCTCGGCATCGGCTCAATGGTTTTGACTTCAACGCCATTGAGTTCAAAATCTTGGATCGGTGAAAGCATTATTTGCCCTCTTGTTTTGCGGTTGTCTCTGCCGCTTTTTCAGCAACAGGCGCTTTCGCTTGGGTTCCGGGTTTGCCCACCTTGCCATTCAATAGCAGCATGGAAGCTTGAGCAGGTAAGAGCGGGACGGTTTTGTTATTCTCGTAATCAGGGTTAACCCATTCGCCGTTCAATCGAAACGGCTGTAATATCGGGTAGTTCTGAGTTTTTGACTTTTGCAGCTTTGTGGGTGTCGCCATTGGCTAGCTCCAATAAAAAACCCGCCAATGCAAAGCACTAAGCGGGTTGGGTTTGAATAGGGTTGTAAACGAGCATTAAAAACCCGCTAATTTAGCGGGCTTAAAGTGTTTCGGGGTTTATCGGCCATGGGTTTTCGTCTCGAATTTTCAAGTACAGCGCATTAGCTTGTAGTCGATATTCTTCTGCTTTAGCTTCGTCACCTTCAATGTCTAGAATGCGCTTGCCTTCGTTAGCAAGACGATCAACATCAAGATAAAGATAAGCGCGCTTGTCAGTCACTTGCTGCACTTGTGCTTGATACTGATTTTGCAAGTGCGTTACCCACTCATCATTAATCCATTCATCAAATCGAGTTTTTGGAGCGTCTAGCGTGTAGTCGTCAGTCACTAGCGTTTTATCATCAAACTCTTTTTTCTTTGTGCAGTCTACTTTTAGATATGCTGTGACTTTTCCGGTGTAAATAATTAGCTCGCCATCTTTTACAAATGCCTTTCGTCCGTCCATTTTTGCGGCTAGAGCGCCGTTGTACTGCTGCTCTGTTATTTCGATTGCGCCGTCACAACATTCAAACATTAACGCATCGTCAAAAGCGAAAAACGTCTGCGATGGAGATTCTTGATTATCCATTAGTAAATCCTCTTATATAAAGGTTCAATAACACCAAAAACTTGGACTCTATCAGCCGTAGGAACGACTGAAGATAAATCGAAGTCAATACGGTTTTTCTTTGCTTCTTGTGCGAAAGTTTCACCAGCTTGTACTGATACTTGCGACGAAGAAGAAAAAACCCCCGTAGCGCCAGATGGGTTAGATTTGTCAGAACCCAAAAATTCCCCCGTGAAGTTACGCATAGCATCAGGGATAATCACGCCATAAGTCAGCCCCGGAGTCGGCATTGCTCCCATTGTATTGAGCATGAAAATTTGCTGTCCGCTAATGGGTGACAGCGATGAACTTACAGTCATCTTTACAACTAAGTTCGGAGCTGTGCCAGAGATGACTTTGTTATTAAGCAAGTCGCTATTGTAAGCATCGTCAGCAGTTAGCTTAACAAATCGAAAGCGCGGGTCATCGGTAGGCGGTGGTGTGTCGAACGCCACTTCCATTCCAATTGGAATAGAGGCGAATTGGTAACCCGTGTCGTAAGGTACAAACGTAGCGCCTGCTGGCTCAGTAGATGAAGTTTCAAGTATCCCTACTTCTGTACTACTTATCAAAGGTCTAGAGTTTTGAACAACAGTAAGAACGCTAGGAAATGATGTCTCACGCTTAAACCAAAGCTCGTAAGTAAAAGCTGCAATTCGTTTTGTATAAAAGGTTGGATTATTTACAGCCAATGTTTTTGGCACAATAACAACTGATACTGAATCGCCACGCTCACCAAGCAAAATGTCAGCACTAAATCGTTGTGGTAATGCGTAATTAGAGCCACCAAAAACAGATATAAAAACCGCATCACCGTCGGTTGCCGTACCGCCTCTAATAACCGCTATTTTGACCCATGATGATGGTTTTCTAATTGTGTAAGACTGCGGTAGTGCCGGATCCCATGTTTGTTCAGTACCACCAGGAGTGGCTGCTCCACCATTATCTGGCCCTGACGCTGCGCGAGCGATATAGCGCAAACCATTGCTAACGACCTCTTCACCGATGCTGTAGTTGACTAATTCAGACCACAGTTGTTTTAGTGCTGGAATATCATTGTTAAATTGTTCTTTAGTTAAGTACTGGGAGTGCGGATCATTATCATCGGTATGCGCTTTAATACGTGCTTCCAAATCTTCCCAATCTACATACACTTTTGACAGATCAACTTTGCACTCAACATTGCTCGCGTTGGTTGTGTACATTTCCACGGCATAGCGAACCGAATCGGTAGCACCTTGCTCTATGGTTGGCTTGTAATCCCCTTTTCCGCGAGCGTAACCGTAAAGTGTGCCGTCTTCTAAGCGGATCGCCACTTCATGAATATGAAAACCACCTACATCTGCAGGTAAATCACTCTTAAATACTAATAGTGTTGGGCTTTCAGGGTCAAACAGCATACCGCATGGAACGGCGTACTCTTCTTGAATCATAGTGGTTTGCAAGCGAGGGTCACTTCCATCAGCAAGTAGCCCGCTACCAAACACCATTTCTTTCACGGGTAGCTTTCGACCTAATTGGATCGAGTTGTTTTCTGCTGCAATCCCTGCATTCGTTAAATAGCAGCGCAAGTCTGTATCTTGATTAGCCATGTTTAATTCTCACCGACTTAACTGAATGAATAGCAATCGCTCTGGTTTTTGGTAGAGCGTAAATAGGAGGAATGGGTTCGGCGGCTTTCACTCGCACAATACGTGCACTATGAAGCACCAAAGCACGATACTTATTGGCGCTGTGTAACCGTGAAAGCGTGGTTGTAACGCTGTCTCGTTCCGATTTATAAGCCGTAATTCGCGCATTAATACGTTGCGACATCTCCGCTGTAAGCGGTTGATCAAGCAATCTGGCATCAACGTCAATGGAATACGCTGCATCACCACGGGTGACGGCAGAAGCAAAGCCCAGCGCATCAAGCGCCGTTTTAAGCCCTGTTCTGGTTCCGGCCTTGCTGTGTATAGGAAATGCTTTATCTGTCGTTTTACGTTGCTGCACTATCGTGTCGGTAGGCTGCCAATCTGCAACACCGCGCTCACCCGCGAGTAGCACAACGAACTCATCAGCGGTTAACTGTGGGTTCTTTAAATTTGGGTAAGGGTTAGTTGCTCGCGCTAAAATACGCGCCCATGCGTATTCTAATGACTCTTCGATGAGCGTTCGGTTGTCAGGTTGAACGCTAACAAACTTATTCTGCTCTGACATCAATGATCACCTCTGTACAATGTGGCGCCTCATCCCATTGACACACCACATCAGCAGCAGGTTCTAACACCTTCACTCGCTTCACACCCAGTTCGTAGAACTCGTGGCCGATCTCTTCAACATCAATCACTTCTTCTAAGCGATGCTTGCGCTCAGCAAAGGCCATTCCGGTTTGCTGCGCCTGAGCTTTGGTGACATGGTTATTTGGATTTGCGCCGGTATAGAGCACGACGCTGATCGTATAAGGAATAGGTGTCGCGGCTTTTGTGGTGATCTCATCACTTTCTTGAGCAATGTCATCACGGTTTAAATACTTGCTCGTGCGTTCAAGTAGCGCGGCACTCGGAATGCCGTTGGCGGTTTCACGGCTAAGAATCGCCACCGAAACCTTACCAGAATTCGGCTCGGTCATTCTGGCCTGTGCATCTTTCACAAGAGCTGCTTGAGCCGCTTTCGGAAATTCATAGCGTACAACCACCGCGTCTGCTTCCGACTCAATCTTAATCACTGGCCGCTCATCCAAAGTTAACGCATGGAAGCGGTAACCTAACCGAGTTCCGGTGGTATGGAACTGGTACGGCGCTAAATCAAAGCGACGTAAGAGATCATCATTAGATTCAAGAACAGCGGGTTTAGGTGGAAACACTGAGGTATCTTCTGGCTGTAAGACTTGCCGTTTCAAGTTGTACTGCAGCGCCATTAAATCCACCATGTCGCTTTCTGTCACGAACTTACGAAACATCTGCAGCGCCCAGTAGTTTTTCTCACGGGTATCAGCAATGTATTTCAGCACTAAAGCTTGCAGCACTTGCGCGAGTAATTCACTGTCATTAGTCAACGCCTCTTGCAAATAAGCAGCTTTCTCTACATCGCTTGCTGCGCAGTGCTCTACAGCAAACGCAACATACTCAGCAAGCAGCGTTTCAAAATCGGGCTCTTGAAACGCTTTCGGGCGGTTATCTTGAGTTGTCATACATCCACACTCGTTCTTATTGCTTCACCATTCCACTTGCCGACCACGCTCACCACAAAACCGCGTGCAGTTGGCGTGGCTTGACACTGTTCGATCGTCAAACCAATCAATTGATTATTAGGATTAGTTAACGCTTCAATGGAAAGGTTTTGCACAATTAACGCTTCAGACGGGCTTTGATTTTTCCCTAAACGCTCAATGGCTCGGTTACCCAGCGCACGGCGCTTCACCCGAGAACCAACTTGAGTGGTTAGCACTCGCTTAATTCGGCAACTCAATGCAGCAAGCCCGGTGACAGTTAAACCCGATTCTTGATCAATGCCCACTATCATTTTTTAGCCTCAGTTGTCGGCCTATTTTCATCGTCATAGTGGAAGTGCAGTTTCACGCTATAGCCATCAACCACTACATCACCACCGGTGATCTCCATCGAACCGGCAAAGGTAGCCGCGCCACCACTTGCACCACCAGAAACTGCAAACGCGCCTTGGTGGTTAAACAGGCCCGTATTAATCAACTTGCCTGTGAATATGCTATCGCCTGTGCGGTTCGTATTACCTGTGTGTTCTTGGTTACCAATGTGCGTTAAGTCTGCATTCAAAAACATGCCGCCGGGGTAGTTGCAAGTGATCGAACCTTCATCGAGGTTATACAGCTCAGTCATGCCGCTACCGTAATCCGTCATCACTTCGTTTTCTTGCAAAGTCGGAAAGGGAAACTGGTTAGAACGCAATCCCATCAGCGCGGCGGCATTGTTTAAGTTGTCACCATGGCCAAGGTTAATCAGAATGCACTGCTCACCAACGGTTGGGCGGCGATAATGTTTGACTCGTCCCGCCGCAGGCACAAAAAAAGGCACACCCTCAGCTAAGTTTGTGCCTGTTTGAATATCCACCGTTCGTTCATGGGCCGCTTTAACTGTGCCCAGCCGGATAATATTGGCTAATCGCCTATTGGTATCCTCAAGGTCTTCTCTCAATGTCCGAACTTCATTCTGAAGCGACGCTACTCTCTTGATTAAATCCATCCAATTCAGCCCCGCCAATTTCACCATACACTTCGTTAACTGGGCCCATGCGTATCCGTTGTTTCATGGTCACCGTTCTGGCAAACACACCAAGCTCCGGTTGGAAACGGCTTGGGTTATTTGAAACTGGGATCGCTTCTTCGCAATCATCACTTTCACCAAAGAACTCATTAAGCAGCTCACGATCAATGCGTGTCGATGCATCAAGCGCTTCAAGGTCAAAGTCAGCCACTGACGTGGGAACCTCAATCAAGAACCTCAGCTCAATATCGTGAATGTGGCGACCATCGTTTGAATAACTGCGTACTGGCTCTGCCTCACCTACTAAATAGCTAATCTTCGTACTCGTTAATTCATCAGGGCTGCGCGTGTAAGTTGATTTGATTTCAATGTTTAATGCTTGCTCTAAATGAGCAATAACTTTTTCAACCCACTCACGCGGCGAGCGAAAGAACGTTTCTGAACTCACGATGGAAGAACTCCTCAAACTTACGATTAATATCAGGCAAATAGTTATTGATGATCTCTTCCGTATCCGCAGATATATCGACGGTGACCAGCTCAATGCTGCTTCGTTGTTTTCCAGTACGTCGAAACACCAGCAGCTCATCGCTCTGCATATGTGAAATAAACGCACCGTCATAAAAATCACTGCCAACACGAACGCCAAGCTTGTTTTGAATCGGCTTACCGGTTCGGTGTACACCAATCTCATTCACACCGATCCACAGCTTTGAAATGCGCCCATTTTTGTAATTACGAAAACGAGAACGCAGCGCCTTGTTGTCGATTTTCAGCTCATAGCCTAACTCGGCCATTGTCACAGCTCTTAGCCAACGGTTGGTGAGTGTGGCCGCGCGTTGAACCGCTTTCGGGATCTCTTTTTCAAACGCTTCGTATTTGCGGATAAACTCCGTATCCAACAACAGTCGATTGCTATTGGTATTCAGACCAGCCATCACCACGCGCCCCGCTGCCTTTTTGCACCATCACATACTCGCGTGTGATCTGGCTATCAGTGCCGGTTGATTTAACAGGCATCTCATAAACCAACATATACGGCTTATCTTTATAAACCGTACTGCATTGCTCTGGTAACGCTTCATCAGTAAGTAAGCGATGCACAGTGTGCTCACCGCGCTTTGCACTTTGTATGTACCCAATAATCTCTCGCTGATCGCCTTCTGCTGTCGTCACTAAAATAGAATGCCCAAAGCAATCCGCGATAGATGCCCGGAGTAGCCCCCGAGCAGATTCAAATAAGCTACTCATACTTAAGCAGCAGGGACGATTTCAGTGATCACACCGCCAGTCAGCAGCACACCACCGTCAACGAACACACCAACAGGTTGCGAAACCGTACCTTCTGCCGTGGGTTTCGTTTTAGTAAACTCGCCCGCTTCAAAGTAAGCTGCATCACAATCAAAGCTTGGTGTGTCACCCACTTTAATCGGGCCATCAAAGTGCCCATCAATGTGGCACGTCACCACTTCACCCGCTTTAATGGTTTGCATTGGCACAACCAACAAACTGCCCACCAAACAAGGGATGTCTTTTTTAAAGCCACCCGTTGGAGCGATCACTGCAATTTTTTTACCGTCGCTATAGCGCATCGTTTTCACCATTTTTTATCTAGATAAACAAAAGGGCGAGACACGCTCACCCTTGGTTTGATTGCTTTTTATTTACTCAAAGGTTGCTTTCGCGATACCACGGCGATCAACGACTTTCGATGAAATATCGTAAGTAATGCGGAATTTCGCACCGTCGCTTGTCCAGCCGTCACCCGTTTCCAACCAAGGGTCTTGCTGGCCATCAAGGAAGCCCATGACTACCGAATCAAAGTCTTTCGATGTCAGAGCAATCGCACCATTCACGTCAGTTAAGCGCGCAGTTTCAATCACTTTATTGAACTTCTTATAAGCAGGGTTAAAGCTGTCTGGCTTGCTGGCAGTATTCAATACCGCTTCAAGCATGGATGCGTGATCAGGGTGAGCAATCAAGAACTCACCGCGCAAATCTAGCGCATCGCCGCCGCCGTCTTTCTCACCGCCAAATGGTACGCTGGTCGCAGTAGCAAATACCTTATGCAGTGCCATAATAAGCGCCGCGTAATCATTGGCAGGAATGTTAGCGACAAGGTTTCCCCACTTATCAGCGCTTGGCGCAGCTTGGAATACAGATTTACCGTCGCCCATTTTCCCGCTCAAAATGGAGTTAAACATCAACTTATCTGATAAACGGTAACCCGCTTGCATGAACTTGCGTGGCACCTTAGCAATCAAGCCAATTTCATCATTGATGATCGCTTGGCGGGTAAATTGAATCGCTCGGCCAAAGGTCGCCAATTGAATACGCTCACCGCTGCCTTTTAGCAGTGCGGATTTATACTCACCATCTTCACCAATGGCCATCAAGTCCGGCGCATCATTCACCATTACCAACTCGGTTTCACGAAAATCACTGAGGTTTTCCACGTTTGCCAGTTCACGCCACAATGGCGCACGCACTTTGGTTTCATCGCGCATTACGGTACGAATACTCTCGGTAATGATGTCGCCAAAATCGCCACTGTTAAACGCGCGGTTAACCAGTTCGTTTTTGGTTAAACCCGTACCCGCATTGACGCCCAAGCTAGCACGCGCCATGTTCAGTAATGATTCATGACCAAACGAGTTTTGCTTGTCTAACTCAGCCACACCCGCGCGGGCATTCAGTGCGTTTTGAAGTTCCTCTTTTACGTGATTGCCATTGCCAATGTGTAGATGAGTTGCGGTTAAGTTTGCTTTGGTACCCGAACTGCTATGATCACCCAACGCATTCAGTAACTGTTCACTGGCGGTTTCAATCGTAATGTTCGGGTTGTTGAGAACCTGATTAGTCAATTCATCACTCAGATTTAAGGTTTTGCAAAGGTTACGAAGATTCTCTTTTTCGTTACCCATATTGAGTAAAATTTGGCTGGACGCCTGCTCTACAGAACATTCTGTATCTTCTAACAATTTGTTGGCCAGCTCATCACCTACGTTATGCTTTACACATAAAGCACGAATATCTTGCTGGCGTTTGTTTTCTGCTTTGACTGCGTTTTGCAGTTCTTCAGGTGTTAGTGGTTTCGGCATATCGCTTACCTGTTCGTCTAAATGGTTTTGTAAATGATTAGGGTCGGCGTCTGCCGCCTGTTTGGTCGGTTCTCGTTTGCTACCTTTAACTGATTGCAAATTGAAACCATTGATTAATGAATCAGGTACGTTTTTATAATTCGAAATGTCCTGAATATCGTCTTCGGTAAAGCAGTTGGTTAAATCAACCGGGTCGGTCACTTCATCAACCAAGCCCCACTCAAGGGCTTTTTCAGCGGTGAACCATGTTTCTTTCTTCATTGCTTCTAGGAAGTCTTCCAACGTTTTCTTGCCGTCAGAACGATCAACGTATTGCTGGGAAATTAACTCACGCGAATTTTTCCACTGTTGCAGTGCGGCTTCTAAATCATCCTCTTCGCCCCACGCACCAATTTTCGGGTTGTGGATCATCATCGATGTGTTTGACGGCATTTGGCGAACATCACACGCGCTCAGCACATAAGTACCAATGGAAGCCACAAGCCCATCAACCACACCTGTCGTCTTACCTTTATGAGCTTTCAGTGCGTTATGCACTGCAATACCTTCGTACACACCACCACCACGAGTATGAATATGAACCTTAATATCTTTGGTTCCAATCGTCTGCAAAGCAGCAACAAGATCAATGGCAGCAATGTGATTGCTGCCAATAATGCCGTGAATGTAAAGTTGCGCTGGCTTGTCGTCGGCTTCGTTCGTTAACGTGTACCAGCGTTTATCAGTTGGTTTAGGCATCGAGAACTCCCTCGCCTTTTTCGTTGGTTTTGATTTGATCAACAGGCGCAATGTTATGAGCAGGATCAGCGGTGCTAATTATGCCCATCTCATTAAGCTGCTTGCGTTCCGCTTGAATTTCTTTGCGGGTTGCCAGTGGGTTAATATTGCGTTCACGCTGCGCTTGACTAAGAGAGAACAAACCAAGGCGCGAACCTTTTTCGATTCCGTCCATCTCTTTTTTCGGGTCAATCCACGGCATGACTGGGGCTTGATAAATCGCGTTGTAAACGCTGGAAGCATCAACGCTTGTTGGGATTTTCAATTCACCCTTGAGGATTGCCATTGAAAGCGCATAACGGTACTGCGGGCGTGTCCAATTCAGCACAAACTTACGTTGCAGCACTCGGTAGCGGGCGTAGGAATCAACCAACTCTTGGCGGTTCGATGAATACGCACCATCGTAGTTTCGTGTTACCGAAGAATTGTTTACCCCAACCGCACTACTGACTAACTTTTGCTGACCACTTCGAAACGGTGCGCTCATCGATTCTTTGCGGTTAGATTCCACAATCCCTGCATCTTCACCGGGTGCTAACTCAAACGAGTTACCCATACCAAGGAAGATGTCGCCACCTCGCGAAAAAGCATCGCCATTATCAGCACCAAGCGTAGGATCACGCTTAATGTAGTAAGCAAAGCGTGAGGCGATCTCAGCGCTCACCATTTCAGAGTTATCGTAGCTTTCTAAACGAGAGATGAGATCAAGCACCGAGTGCAGTATCGATATGCCACGGTTTTGATGTAAGCGCCGCGTAAACTTCAAATGACAAATAAACATGGCATCGACTTCGGCAAACTCAAAACCGTTTGAATCCTTTTGGATCAAGTAGCTGATTGCTTGTCCAAGCTTGTTACGCTTAATCCCTTCAATCAAACCACCTTCCAGCTCAGTAATATGGCGCGGCACGAATTGCGGCTCAAATGGCTGAATAGCAAAGGGCGTAGTAGACGGATAACTAATTTCTGGGTGATGGCCCATGTACATCCGGCCAAACACTTCCCCGTCGCGCAGCCAAGTTCGACACGCTAGCCACTCGGTTTCACTGCGGGACGTTTCGTTATCAATATTTTGCGCAAGCGAATGCAGCTCCCACCACTTTGAAATGGCTTGAGCAAATTCAATATGAACCTCACCTTTGTGATCAAGCGGTTGCGGCTCAACCATAATACCGTTGGGCCCAACAACGTTCGCGCACAGCTCATCAAGAATAGCGGTCACAAATGGGTTATTTTCATCACCATCTCGCGCCCTTTCATAAATCGCTTTCGCGCCTTTATTGAGTTCGTTCGCTGAGGACTTTGAAAATTTACGCTTTTGCTTTGTTTTGGGGTCAGTAGGTAACGCAGCGGTGTATTTGTTCAGCAGCGAACGGTCATATAACCGCTTTAAGCCTTTTTCTGGGCTAAATACCGCCACCATCTTATCGAATAGGTTTAACGGATTACTCAAGGTAATTCCTCCTAATCATACTGCGCCTGCCGCCTAGTGCTTCTTGAGCGATCAACCGAGTCAAACGCTCTATCTCAGCGCGTACCGTTGCCAAACTGGCAAGCGTCAGTTTTTCGCCTTCTGCGGTTGTCACTTCTTGCTGCATCAGAATTTTTTGCTCTGCCGCAACGTACCATGCAAGGCGTTCACGGTTAGTGGGTAATGCTGTCATCCGTAAATACCTCTTGAATGGTTGTATCGGCGCTGCTTGCGTTCAAATTCTGGTTTCACGTTGGCATCCACCACGTTCGGGTTAATTTGCCAAGGTGCGGCCCATGCGGGCGGGCTGTTCCAGTCAATGTCGTCGCCACCTAAATAGTGCATACCCGCTTCCGCGTAAGCGCATAAATCTAAGCTTTCGTTTCGGGTGTTTGGCGGGCAAACCCAATTGCCTTTTTCATCAATGTATTCCGCTGTCAGTTCCTCAAACCAATTCCGTTCAGCCCAACCGGGCAAATGAAAATAGCGTGAACCAAATTCAAGGCGCGAATAACTGGCCGTAACACGGTTTTTAAGGCGATTGGTATGCAGTAAAAGCAGCTTGATTTCACCATGTGCGATTTTACTGCGCTTGTCTGGGTGGCTTTCTTTAACTAGGTGATCAATATCTCGGCTTGCACCCTTAACTAAGCGGAACAAATGTGCCAAACCTTGTGATTTAAGCTGGTTATAAAACTGGTAAGCAAAGTCAGTCACTGACGTTTGTTTGCCGTCCTTTTCACCTGCTGAGCCGCCAGAATCACACAGCGTTAAAACAGGCTTCATCACACGGCCAGAACCATCGGCAAGCGAGTAGGTTTTCTTCATCACTTCATCAACCAGCAAATCCCAGTCTTCTGGGTAAACGGCTGGATTAATGCGATCACCATTGCGGTGTTTAGTGGTGAGTATTTCAAAGCGATCAATCACCCAACGCTGTAGGCCAAGGCCATAAACGTGCGCTTGTACAATAAAGCGCGGGTTAGATTTACCGCCTTGAACATCTATCGACATCACAATAAAACGGCCATCATGAGGAACAACGCTGCGCGGATGATCTAATGCACGCTGCATCAGTTCGTGCGCTCCCACTTCTAAAGCGCGAGATTGCAGAATATAAGGACGACCAACATCGACGTTATAAAACGATTTTAATGAATCTTCATCACCGCTTTCGTCATACAGCTTTTGCGCCGTTAAGTAGTTATAAACTAAGTTTTCCCAACTTTGATAAGAGGCCACAACGCCTTCAAACCAAAATGACGCCCATTTAGATTGACGTATTGCTGACTCATCAAAAACTTGTTCACCGTACTGATCGATCTCTCCTTCACGAAACCAGCGCCCGTGTAAATTCAATTCATGTTTTTGTTGCTCGCTAATATCACAACAACAACGAGGACAGCGGCATACCGTGCTCTTGGCTTGCTCTTGATGATCGACCAACGATTCATTCCACTTTAGCGTTTCAAAGAGAGGTTGAAACCACGCCTTACAATCAGGACAAACCCAATAAAACCGACGTCGATCACCTTGGTTATATAACTGAGCTATCCCGCCGCAAGGCTGAGCCTCATGCGCACCGAGCTGTTCTTCTGGAACGGGGTGCCGAACCACTCGACCGGGTGAGCTTTCTGCCATGGCCATACCAGAGCTTTTGGCATTTTGAATGCGCTTTAGTAACAAACGAAATTTGCTACCCTCTTCCCCGACACCATCGTCAGCACGGTCATAATCAGAGATGCCCGCATAACGAAACGTTTCTGCAGATAAGCTTGATTCGGTAGCCGAATCTAAGTTCAGGTTCATGCCATTTAAAAAATGTTTAAACGTCAGCGTATCATCTGACTTTCGCCCAGTTCTTAGCTTCTTGATTTCCGTAGTGGCCGAAAAGCAACGAGATAAATCTTTTTTAGAAATGCTTTCCGCTTTCTTTTTAGTCGAGTAGATCAGCAACATATCGCCGGGAGATTGAGTAACCGCATAGTTCACCCAACCCTCCACCAATGCCTTAGTTTTTCCGCTTCGTGCTGGCCCCATTAACTGCAAGGCTTCATAAATTCGGCGAGCCAAACAGTTCATTGGCTCGCGCATGTACGGCACTTGGCTCGACAAAAACTTAACGGCATCGGTTCCATCTGAAATCCACAAACCGTCGTCTGCCGCTTCGACTGGGGTTTTAGAGGTAGGTCGACACAGATAAGCTAAATCCCGCCGAATTTGCGCAGCATCGGCGAACTCAAGATTTAAACGAGGATCAAAGGTTTTCAAGCTCATCAGAAACGGCCCTTAAATCATAATTAAGCAAGCGCTCAAGGTCTTCCAACTGATACGAGCTCACGCTAGGAATCGCGGTTTCAATCCGTGTGATAACCTTATCTTTAAAGCCCTTTATTGAAGCGATCAACGCACCAATTTCATGTTCGTATTCTGCTCTAGCAATGCTTTCCTGAGCTTCTTGCATGAGCTTTAATTTTTCAGTTTGGGCTTGAATGTAAGCACGCAACTCTGCAGCCGTTTTAAAGCCCATTAAATCCGGCGCATCACTTTGTTTGATAGGGGCTTGGCAGAGGTAAGGCACAACCTGAACCACATCATAAAGTGGTGTTGAACCTTTGTGCGCAGTCGGTTCTATCCCTGCATTTTTCAGCTTTTTACGAATGGTTGAGCGGTGATATCCAAAGACTTCTAACTCTGACAAGTTCCATAAGCGTTTTTCATTGTTCATTTCTTCCTCAAAGTTATAAAAGTTTTCCCGACTCTCCGAGTGGTCACGCCCTTGTCGCCTATGGTTGACGTTGCCATTAATGTAAGGAGTCTCACCTTTGACTTGCTTCTTTTTGATTCTTAACTCGCGCTCACACGTAAGGAGTAAGCGGTAAACCGCTTCGTGGTCATAGCTAACGAATTAAGACAGCGAGAAGCCAACGCGGGGGAAAGGTCACCGCCGTAAGCACTGTGGATAATGGCCTAAACCTTAGGTGCTCGACGACACCAAAAAAGAATGCACGCTTTTGCTCTTGGCGGTGGTGGGTTTACTTGCTTTAAGGCAGCAAGCGGGCCTCTTTAATCAGAATGACTGGCTAACGAGCATTGAGTGCGAATGTAGCCTTGTAAATAATGGATCTGCCTGATGGCTTTTGCGTTCATTTCTCGGAGATCGAGAATATCTTCTGCAACTGCTCGTTCAACTTCGGCGGCTCCTGCATCGCCCACGCTTCTGGCGCTATCGACTTTGGGCACTGGCTCAGGACAACTGGCTTTGATGAACACCCGCTTAGCGCCGTTGCGAACGTCAGCACGAAGAGAGTCAATTTCTTTCTTTGCATTAGCGGCTTCCTCCGCATGTTTAATGCTGAGTTCATTGAAGGATTGGATTTTGGCGATTTGCCTATTGTTTAGCTCAACCAGTGAATCACGCTCTTCCGTTGTCTCATCAAGCTTCGCTTGCACTGCCTTGCGGTTTGCTTTCTCTACTGAATACAAACTGAAAAGTGCGATGATTACGATGGTGATGACGCCAGCGACAATCATTTTCCAGTAAGCTGAAATTGACATACCTCGTCCTCAATCTGTCTGCGAGTGATCAATCCTTTCCACTTCTGACCGCCCGCATACACCCATCGCTTCAGTTCACTGCAAGCGCCTGTTATATCACCAGCGTTCAGTTTTTTAAGCAGCGTTGAGCGAGAGAACGCGCCCACACCAACGTTATAAGTGAAAGAGTAAAGTGCCGCCTTGGTAGGCTTTGGAAGTGCTGGTTTTATCATTGGAAGGATTTGGCGCTCGATCTTCTTTAAGTCTCGCTGTAAGAAGTATTCACACTCTTCTTTTGTGTAAACCTTCCCCTCGATAACATCTGGCCCTGTAGTGCCGTAGCAAACCGTAAGAACACCAACAACATCTCGGTACGGAACATATTCTATTCCTTCAAGCGGTTTTATCATTGACGTGGCAATGGCGATTGCACCGGCACCAGCCGCAATGAGAGAGCGAGTTATATTATTTACCTTGCTCATTGCCAAACTCCGCTTGAAAACGTTTCTTTTGCCAGTAGTTGTTTATCCACGCGGTCAGCAACATACCGCCAAACGCAATAATCACCATCCACGCATCAGCAGATACCCCACCCAAAAAGGCAATAGAAACGTTCCACCAGTTCGACATTGCGCTGGAGATTTTTTCATTCATACGCATATCCACCCCCTGCTGGAGTGTCCTTTTGCTTACTTGATTTAAAATGAAAAGCCCCACAGAACTGTTGAGCTAGATGAGAAATGACAGGCACAAAAAAAGCGCCATAAGGGCGCAATACAGAAGAATAAATGTTAGAAACACAAAAGCCCCACCAAATAGGTGAGGCTCTGCAATGTGGTAATCCTGCGGCATTTAGTGGTGAATGTCAACGCTCACCCGCTAGATGTAGTAAATAAATTTTGTGTTTATTCTGAATCACACTTCATGGACGAAGTGTCAAACTTGTTTTTGGACAATTCTGTGTTATAAATCTCGCGAGTTACGCAAAAAAGGGGGGGAGCTATTGCTCCCCTTAAATACCTTGGATGTTATACCCTAAATGGCACAGTGTAGCATTCCACCATATCCTGACCTCGAAGCTTGTAGGTCGCTAACTTCTCACGTATCGCATCGACATTATTGATTTCGTTATTTGTTGAGATAGCTTCAAAGAAGCTAAGAGCATTTTGACGAAGCTCCTGCAGCTTTTGCTCATTGATAATACGAATAGTCGGCTTAGGTGAAGATGCGTATTCAAACGTCACAGAAGGATGAATCATTATCGGTGTGTGCTGACTCGTAAAATCATACTGGGTTTCAAACCAAGTAGAGGAACCATTTAGCTGGTTACAATAGCTTTTATTTATTGTGTCAGAGGTAGCTTCATTTTTACACTCAATAACCAAATATTGTTGGTTGCCAATAGACCAAAGGTTGTCTGGTCCCTTGTTATACGCAAGTTCTGGCCTTTGACTATTGAACCCCAACATTTTTGCCAAATCATTCATTGCAGCTTCAAACTTGTTTGCTGACTTAGGTTTGAAAAATAAGTCGTCGATTATGGC
Organism: Vibrio sp. B7; assembly: GCF_963888765.1. Lineage (NCBI taxonomy): Bacteria > Pseudomonadati > Pseudomonadota > Gammaproteobacteria > Vibrionales > Vibrionaceae > Vibrio > Vibrio sp. B7. The sequence goes on along the minus strand of NZ_CAWPKR010000035.1, from coordinate 225,804 downwards.
ATTTGCAGTAATGATCATCTTGTTTTTTACCAAGAACTTACTATTCAAGTAGCTTGAGCATTGCTCAGCCTGCTCTTGCGTTAAGTTGTTGATTTTAGAATAGTTAAGTCCAGACAGTGGCTTTAAAAGCCTCTGGTTATAGATATTTGCATTTAGCAATATCAATTGGGCCTGAGTTTCATCGTTGATATTCGTATATTCAGCTAATACTTGCTTTAGATATCCTTTTAAAGCGTTATCGTCACAAGCATTCGCTGTAGCTTCAATGATGCGACATGCATTATTTACATCACCACGAATAGCCGACAAATAAGCATCATAAAGTGAAAGCTTAATTGGTTTACTATCGGCTCGTTCATCATAAGTCAATTGGGCGAGTTGACCTTTGCTAAACCCAACCCATTGTTGATTTTGAAGTAAACAATAGTCCATCAACTGCTCTAACTCTGAAGCAGGTTTATCTGTAACTTGTGCAGTAACGCTTTCTGATATATTCATTTGCGCACGTGTAGCTGGTGAAAAGTTTTCAATAGCGTTATCTGTATAGATAGTGCTTGTTAGCCCCTTTCCTGTAAGTAGAACTACGCAATAGTCATCGCTTGAACGAACACCCCGTCCCATGCCTTGCTCAATCCGTTGGATTTTCTCAACATTATCATAGTTGCTCGACATCAACGAAGATTGCTTCACTCGATCGATCAAGTTTCTAGCATCGGGTAATCCATCGATAACTAGGAGCCTACATGCTGTTTGAGGTAAATCAATACCATCATAACGATTATTCAACACGACTAAACCAACATGTTGAGTTTTCAAACGAGCAACTCCTTCACTAATATTACTTGAGTTTAATGTGAGATCGGATACGTTCTCCCACTGCTGAGCTCGATATGTAGATGGAGTGATAACTACAACATTATGTTTTTTAGACACGCTTTTACATAGCTGTTGGATATCTTCGTCTGTTATTTTTGGGTTAATAACCTGAGGTAGTAAGATCATACGATCACCGACATCTCCAGCACTATCGGGAGTTATCGGGTTAGATAGTTCATTAGGGTTCACACCAAAATGGCTAGAAAGGATACTGTCGTCTGCAAGTGTTGCAGTCATAAATATTTTTCGTGTTGCTTGCCCCAGTGCAGGTATTACAGAAATGGGGATAAAATGAGGGGAGATCTCTACTTTACTTGCACTAAACACACAGTTTGCTAACTGTAAGTGACTCTTAAGTAACGGGTATGAGAACTCGATAATACGGTCACTCTTGTGTTTCACAAGTGTTTGTGTCACCACTGCTTGTTGTTTTTGCCAACTCCAGAACGGCACCTGTAAGAAAGCACTTGTATCACCACTTAAGATCTCATGGTATTTGGCATAACTCTGCTTTTCCAATACGCTGTCAAAAGTAGAGCGCAGTTCGTTATATAGAGGAGAGGTGCTGGGAACTTCCATTGTAAACTGTTGATCTACAGTGTCTAAACACGCATGAGCATCGTCAATGATAATGCTTCCAATAGGCACTTTGATGCCCTCATCACCCACACCAAAAACAGACCGACCATTAACAAGCTTATGAATATTAATAACAAGTATGCTATTAGATGATAAGTACCGATGATCATGTGGGTTTTTAGTAGTATTAATACCGAGTTCTTTGGCTTCCAATATCACTTGATCTACAAGGTAGTTATCAGGTACCACGTAAACAGCAGGTCCTTTCCTTTCATTTAAGCAACTTTTTAACACGAGTAAACCTACTGACGTTTTACCACCACCAGTATTCATCTTGATCACTAAGTTTTTTGTATCCCTTCTTTCATACCATTTCGCCCAAACTTGACTTTGGACATCACGCGGATACTGAAACTTCCCGCTAACCTTAGGAAGAGCCTGAAAAATCTCACGAGGATTGAAAGAACTATCAACAGGGTTGGTTCCACCAAGCTGACTAAAATCAAGCATTTGCTATCCTTATTATGTTTAATTGTTTAGTCAACTATATGTGTGTATGTGCATCCGTACAACGACCTATTTCACAATAGCTCCAATTGATATGAGATCTAAATAGATTACGACAAAAAAGTTTTTCTAAAGCTACCTGACTAGATGCACTACCCCTGAGAGTCGTAACTAACTTTGAGGCAAAACTGAACTATGCATAGTCGCAGCTGATTGTTGAACAATGACAACACGTAATACAGCCCTCACTGACTCTTTTCATCTACGAATTGCTGGCAAAGTTCCGACGAAATAGCATATGTCCGGCTTGAGTAACGGCTTGATAGTGTCCTTAGTTCAGAGCATTCCACATAGTTTTCGAGATTAGAATGAATTTTGCTATACGTGATAACAGTAAATAACGGTGAAATTACTAAGACAAAAATGATGATCACTTTGTTAATTTCACCGATTGGAAGTGATAGGTTAAACTCATCTTTGACTGAGTAAACAATGAGATAAATGCTAGCGATAACACCGCTAAACCCAGCCCATATATTTAAAACCCCAGAGACCTCAACACTTGAAGGGAGCAAACCAAAGGCTTGGTTTAAGTTCCCTGAAGTTATCCACCAACATAGCCATGTGACCAACAAGCACAGCACAATTCTTATATAGTTCATTGAGAATTGCTTTTTATGTACATCAAATGGATGCCTGTAGGGGTTATCTCGGTTAAGTCGCGGCTATAAACGTAACCGTACCTGTCCAATAAATCGAGAGAGTGATAAGTCCAGCCTGCTGCAAAGGCAACGCCTGCTAATGCAAAATAAATACACACTTTATTTGCCAACTGCATTGCTTTAGGCGAATACACTTCATTTATTTTTTTTCCTAAAAACAAAGCCTTAGGCGACATAAAAAGCATACTCAACAGTACACCTAAAACACCAACAGGAACCCATAATGTAATAACAGACAATCGAACGGTAGGTGCTTGATTCAAAATAGCGAAGTAATCTTCTAGCAAAAAGTCACAAATCCATAACCAACCCATTATGACAATGGTAAGTAGAGCAACACCCACAACTCGAATTTTATTACTCAAGAGCACTTTCTAACCCTCCTACAACTTTATCTGCAATCTTGTACTCTGACCAAACAGCTTCAATGGCAATATACGCAAACACGACCAGAATTGCTCCTGACATGATCGAAACACCATAAAAAGCAGCCGCAAACAGCGCGGCCTCACCAGCCCCAAATTGTACCAAAGCCTTAAACATGTCAGAGCCCACATGACCGAACCAATCCACTAGGTGATAATCATCTTTGAATACTAAGTCACTGGTCGCAATACTGGCAGATACAACAAACGTTAATACGCCAGCCCCTTTAAAATTCGCAGCCCTTGATTTAGGACTAAACCCAGCTTGCACCGATTTGAACGAGTTGAGTGGGTATTTCTTACCATTCATATTGATACGAGTACCGTTAACAAAAGCGTGCTTGAGTGCTTTCCCGTTCTTATCTGTTCCAGAGAACGCAACAAAGGTCTTGCCTTTACTTTCTACCAAATCGGCTTTTATACCCATGTCTCCAAACTGTTTAGCAATAGAGCGAGCATTAAACATTGGCTCGGTATGGTTAAACCATGATTTAGCCGTGTTGATGCTGGCGGCTAAGGCAGCTACATCACGACCAGATTCAAGCCAAACGTTATGCAGTACCTTATGCGCATCCTCTAAATCCGTGATCAACACATGCTGATGATTCTTCGCCATTTCCTCTTCTAATGAACACTGCAAACCAATTGAGTCAGCCAGCCTTTCTGATACCTGAGCTTTCGTTATGCCATAGTAATCAGCAATGCTCACACCCGCTGGGTAAGAGACAGACTGCGATTGCGCTGCTTGTGACGCTAGAACCTGTTCACTGACATAAGACTGGCTCTGTGGTGCTTGAGAGGTCGCGGGTAAAGCCGCAACCTTAACCTGTTCACTGCGGCCGTTTAATGATGACTTTCGCCATATTCCACGAGCTTGACCATAAGCCTTTAGATCTTCTTTTTTCATTTACATTCCAAAGCGTAAATATTGACAGTGACAATATTTACTAAAAAATTAGAGGTTGAGCCTCACCAATATAGTGAAAGCGGGTATTCTACCAACTTGCTAACGATATGAAACCGATAACATTTCCCTCAACATCACACTTCCATGGATAAGTAGAAAACAAGACTGGATGGTTATAGCCCTCAGAGCTAGTGTCGTGACATAGTTATTTTCATGGTAATTCAGCATGTTAAACATTGCACCAGAAGCAAAAACACTCGTACAAACTATCGTGACCTATTCGCGCTATGGCGTGGTTGAACCTCATATTATCGCTCGGCTACATCCAGAACACAGTGAACACCACATTGCGTTTGTATTAGAACAGCTCGCGCAGCAACCCTTCCCCGATTTGCAGCAACTCACTAAAACAACTAGAAATACTGTATATAAACACAGTTAAGTTATGATAGACTCTTGAGGTGTTTTGATGCCTTGAGTACCTGAGACCCAACAATGTTGGAGAGGAAGCAGCAAAACGCCGCCAGCTATATGTTTAAACCGCTATAGCTGGCGGCTACCTATCGCTATTTGTATTCAAGGCTCTTGTTAACAGGAGATAAGAATGCACAAACACACCCTGCACGATGGTCGTGCTACATTAGTCAACGCAGATTGCTTACCGTACCTTAAAACCTTGGCGGATAACTCCGTTGATCTCATTCTAACCGATCCCCCTTATTTCCAAGTTAAACGCAATGCTTGGGATAACCAATGGCCTGACGTTCAATCTTTCCTCGCTTGGCTTGATGAAGTCATTCTTGAATTCTGGCGTGTGTTAAAACCCTCGGGTAGCCTTTACCTGTTCTGTGGATCTAAACTGGCAAGTGATACAGAAATACTGATCCGCAATCGCTTTGAGGTTTTTAACCATATCATTTGGGCTAAGCCTTCGGGCCCATGGCGGCGCATGCACAAACCAGATTTACGCATGTTCTTTCCCGCGACTGAACGCATTATTTTTGCCGGGCATTATAACGCTGAGGGATATGCAAAAGGCTGTTCTGGCTACACCACTCAATGCTCTCAATTAAAAAAACAGGTCTTCAAACCTCTGATTGATTACTTTATGGATGCGCGTAAACAGCTTGGCGTAACCGCAAAAGAAATCAACGAGGCGACAAGCACACAAATGTGCTCCCACTGGTTTAGTGAAAGCCAATGGGCCTTACCAAATGAAGATCAATATCTGAAATTACAGAGGCTTTTTGATAAAAAACGAGGGGAACTGGTTAAATCGCATCATGAATTAGTCGGTGAATACAATGATCTGAATTCACAGTACCAAACGCTTGTTCGTGAATTTGACGGCTTAAAAGCGGAATATGAGCATTTGCGCCGCCCCTTTAGTGTCACCAGTGACGTTCCTTATACAGACGTTTGGCAATTTGCACCGGTGCAATATTATCCGGGCAAACACCCATGCGAAAAACCCCAAGCATTACTTGAACATGTTCTGTTATCCAGTAGCCGTGAGAACGATGTGGTGCTTGATGCTTTCATGGGAAGCGGCTCAACAGGTAAGGCTTGTTTAGCATTGAATCGGCGTTTTATCGGCATTGAAATGGAAGAAGAAACCTTCGACCTCACGTTGAATTCCATGAGAGAGGGTTAAGCTAACCTATCAGAAAAAAGGAAAGGCGCGAAAGCGCCTTTATCCAGAATAAGAAACGCACAAAAGGCGTTTTGTTTACAGCAGCAAATGAAGGTGTTACTTGTTATTTGTCTCAAAATTAACGGAAAAATACTCAAAAAAAAGCGAGAGATAACAAACTTGCGAGCCACTACTTATTATCTAATACTTTTCTAAGCCATTTTCTCGCGTTCAATTCGCTCCATCAGCGCCAGCATAGCCGCATTACGCTTGGCGCAAAGCCATTTAGTGATCGGCTCAAGCACTTCGTGATAGCGCTTAAACATGCTGTAAGTGCAAGCAAACTCACCAGAACACATCGCAGCAAAGCGCTGTTCATAATTCCATTCAATGCGTCCATTATTGCAGTGGCTACAAACTCGTTTATGACGGCATTCACTTAAATAAAAACCCGAACCACCGCAGGATGGGCACACTTGGCCTAGTGGGTTCGTCGACTCTTCAATAGCAGTTCGAACCAATGCTACAAAAGCCTTTTCACATTTCTGGCCACGCCACTTTTGTGTTTGGTTGATCACCTCAAGCATAACCGCTTTTTCAAGCATGTTACGTGAGTGGTGATTATTCTGCATTTCAACAAATAAGATCAAAAAGCCTATGGGTGACTCTTTCCATGTAACGCCAACCATCGCCAACTGCTCTTCTAACGAGAATAAGCCTTTCCCACCACCATTGTGCATTTGTTCGTAATTCAGCCCCTTTAAATCAAATTTCGCTAATAACGTTTCAGGTCGCATTTATGCTACCTCCTGTAACGGATAGATAAAGTTATGTCCCATTGCCTTTGCTACTCCTCTCATGAAAGGAATTTTCGGTGTGTAGTGCATGTGGTGCGGTGTCCAAAGCACAAAAGCCGACGGGAAATTAACACCGCGCTTTTTTGTTTGGCCATCAATATCAAAAAAGTTATAGCGACCATCCGGTTCATAAATGGCGGTGGCTTTACCATCGACCAATTCACGCCACCAAGTGGTTGCAGGCTCATAGGGTAATAGCATCATCCCACTTAGCCCTGCTTTGGCTTCTTGATAAGCCTTTTTGATGAACAACTGCTTTAGGTCAAACGGTGGGTTACACCAAAAATCATTTTCCCAACGCAGCTCAAGTGAATCAAAACCAACTATTTTCGCGTTCGGGTTAAAGTCGTTAGCGGTAAAACCGATACCACGTTGAAAGTAATTACCTGCGCGTTGCTCTAACCATTCCAGCGAAGTAATGAAACGATCCACTTTGGCCGTTGCAGGCTCTGCGCACACATCCAGTTTGAACTTACGCCCGAACAGCGCCTGCCCATCGCCAAAACATTCCCACGTTGTACCCCAACGGTTTTTGTCTTCAGCGGGTGACGTTGAATGAACTAAAATAGCCATTATGCGCCCCCTACTTTGTTGCGTGACTTAGCTCTAAAGCTTTCCCATGCAAATGAAACCCACTCTCCACCGTCATCGAGCAAGCGTTCTACCACTCGCTCACTAAGTAGGCTTTGCAGTTCTTCATACCCAAGGTTGGTGAGAATGCCGGTTGGTAAGTCGTTCGCCCAACGCGCATCGATGATCGTACTCAGCATGATGTTTTCGTGATCGTTCTTGCGCTGCACTCCAACTTCATCAAGCACCAATAAATCGACTTTGCTTAGCACTTCAATAAACTTCGCTTCCGTCATCACACTGCTTGAATTGTACTTATCACGAATTTTCAGCATCAAATCAGACACAGAGATCACCATCACTGATTTGCCACGTGCGAGTAGGTTATTACCAATGGCCGACGCAAGGTGATTCTTGCCCGTTCCCGTCGTACCGGAATACACAAAGCTGCGGTTGTGTGGGGCTTTCAGGAAATCCACCAACCACGTGTTGGCGTGGTTAAACGCTATTCGCTGGCCTTGAGTTTCGGTAATGTAATTATCCAAACGGCACTTGGCGTGTTTTTTACCAATACCACTACGGCCAAGTGCGCTTTGCACTTTGGCAACTTGGTATTGCTGGAAGATCTTACGGCTGGTTTCCTCTTCCTCGCGCTTGCGAATTTCATCCATTTGGGCGCGGCTGTACGGCTGAATATGCGCTGGAATACGTGCTTGAAGATGTTGTAATGATGTCATAGTTACCCCCTGCTTTCCGGTAGTTGGTACTTAGAAATATCCATGCCTTCACGGTAGCTTTCACCGACTTGGGCCGTCGTTGAGGTATTACTCATACCCGCTCTAGCCGCACCCCAAACACCCTCTTTCAGCTCAAACAACCCACTCCAATCGTTATCAATGGATTGATCAACGATGATCTTTTGAGCCTCAGCAACGCCTTTCGATAAGTTGAGCAACTTGGTTATCGCAGCTTGCTCACTACGCTGCGACTTGTAAGGTTTCTTAAGAACTTTCTTGCGATACTCCAACCAAGCCGTCCACGCCGTTTGATTAAGTTCGCTAGGCCAATCCCTTTCAAGAATGAAACTCAAAGCCGTTTTGCGCTTAGGCGCATCACTCTTTTCTGAAGTAGTCTCTGGTAGTCTCTGTGTATTCTCTGTATTAGCTTGCAGGTTTTCCGCAGCCATGCTTGCAGGATTACCGCACGCCTGTTTGCAGGAATCCTGCAAACTAGTTTGCTGTAAACATGCAATCAAGTTTGCAGCATTGATACGGTAATGAAGTCGGCAAGGTACGCCGACTTTTTTCTCCTCCAAAATGCCTAAATTACGCAGTTTTTTACGTGCGGTTTCTAGCTCTGTTCGCGTCATGCCGGTTTCATCTTTCCACTCTTCAGCAGACTTATAAAACCAACCATCGGTATTATTGGTTCTTTTGCTCCAGTAGAGCGATTGGCTAAGCAGCAAAGCCCCCGTCACTCCAATACCAAGCCTCACAAAAGAGCGATGAAACGCCACAGGGCGATCTAAAAATTCAATCATACTGCCGCCCTAGCCGCTTGCATTCTGTGGAAAATAGCCGCTGCTTCATCACGAGAAACGACGCGTTTACCTTCGGCTGTGGCATACATCCAGAAACGGATACCACTGATAAAAACGATATAAAGACTCATTGCACAAAGTTCTCTTATTCGGTGGTTGAAATGCATCGAGGTGGTCAGCCTTTTTGCGCGATTAAAGTTTCAATGTATTTGAGCAAGGGTTCATGAGAACCGGCACTCTCTTGGATCTCTTTGTAAGCGTCTCGAAGTTGGTCACGTGTGGCATGTTCTTTTAGCAACAGAACCGAGCGAAAAGCCTCTGACGATTCTTTACTAAAATTCGCCAACAATTGATCTCGGTTCACCATGCTATCGCATGAGCCAATGGCCGCGACTGAATAGCCCAATGGGTTTAAAAATTGATTAAGTGCCGCTGTTGCTCTTGCTTTTGGCATAGCTGAGATAATGGCAGGAAGTAAGTCCATCACATTCGCCTTGGCTTCAATGCTGGTTCGGCTCATATAACGGAATAAGTTTTGCGTATTATTCAGGTTGTTTGCTGCCGATGGCACTTTAAGAATGTGCTCTCGCTGGCAGTCTTCCTCTTCATAGATTTTCATCTTGTGGTAACAACGGGAGATAAATTCCGCGATCTGCTCTTTAGTGGCATCACTTCGCCAAGCGACAACAGCGTTATGCATAACGCTTTTCAAACTAGGTTGCATGCATATTCCTTACTGGTTGTTTATCCAGAATGTTGGTGATCAGGTCAGCTTCATAAACTCTGCTAATCTAGACTTAAAGCTTGTTGGAGATTTGAACGCTGTAGGCGTTAGCACTTCATAACTCAAGTTAGTCAGTTCATGTGCTTGCTGCGTGCGTCCGTTTTTTGCAGGAAACTCACCAGATTTCTCCCATTTGCGGACTGCTTGAGAACTAACACCAAACAAATCTCCCATTGCTTGATAACTACCTTGGAAATGTTTTTTTAGCACTTTACTCACTATATTTGGTTCCATTTAAGCCCCTTAACTTAACCAAAAGTTAATCAATTAAACATCAACTGATAGTTAGGTGTCAACTAAGTTAAGATAACCTATGGTTAATTTGATAGAAGATAGTCTATGGATCGGCAGCAACTTTTTACTGACAGGCTAAACAAAGCATGTGATTTGGCGGGAATCCCCAGACGCGGGCGTGCAACTTATTTGCAATCACGTTTACCTTTTAAGATATCCTTAGTTGGTGTTCGTAAATGGTTAGTTGGTGAATCGATGCCTAATACTAAAAAGCTTGCCGACATTGCAAACCTACTAGGCACAACTGTAGAAAGCCTCTTAGATAGTAACGATATTGAAATGCTTGACCCTGAAGGAAATAGGTCTTCCGCTGGTCGGGTTTTAAATCTTCAGATTCCAAATGCTCAGTATTTAGACTCTCAAAATTTAAAAGTAATTCCCATTCTAAGCCAAGTACAGGCTGGTAATTGGCAAACGGTAGTCATCGACCAAGATACTGAATTTGAATGGCAAACAGTATCCGCAAATACATCTAACAAAGCTTTTGCGATGAGAGTAACGGGGAACTCAATGACCAACCCTCATGGATCTCCATCTATCCCCTCAGGCTCTATTGTCGTTGTTGAACCATGTAGTTGTCCCGACAATGGAAAGATTGTGGTGGCAACACTGAATGATGCTCCGGAAGCTACGATTAAGAAGCTAGAAATCGATGGCCCTCAGAAATTTTTAGTACCACTAAACCCCAAATACGATCCTATCCCTATCAATGGCAATTGCCGTATTGTTGGTTATGTAAAACAAGTAATTATGGATTTGTAACACCTCAAAGCTCCCTTCCATTTTTAGATAGCTCGCATATGCGGGCTATTTTTTTATCAAAAAAATAACCGCTAGTTATTGACATGCAACTTAACCATAAGTTAGATTAACCATAAGTTAAGTTGATAAGGTGACAAAATGAAACAACTAACAACAGCAACTCTTACTAAAGCACTCGAAGGCTTTAAAGCCATTCAGCTACATAAAACGAGCTTTGAGCAGTTCCTGGCGAACACGCCTAAGTCGGACCCGTTCTACGATGACCTAAAACAACTCATCCAGCTTAGTGACCAATGTGAAAAGCTAGAAATAAACGTTGGTGATGAGAGCCTGAAGATCATCAACCAATTCAACGCTCTTTCTGACCAATTGAGCAACAAACTGAACGCCATCAGCTAACTAGAACTTTGTGCAATGAGACTTGAGGAAAAATGAATGGAGGAAATGTAGAAAACCCCCGTCGGTGACCAAACCAACAGGGGCTAACTTTGTGCAATGAGACTTAACGCCTCGCAATCAGTATATAACTGGCTGACCACCAATTTCAAGTACTTAGGCTGATTGCTGGGTTTCACCCAAAAAAGGAAAGTGCAATGAGTACTGTGAATACACGCAACTCTTATGAAGATTTTATTCATAAAAACGTAAAACACATTTTACTTGGCGAAGGGTATGGACCTTCTGAAGTCATGCGAGCCTCAGACCTCGCAGTGAGTACTTACCGAACCACAGCATCATTTGGAGGTTCACGCGGAGGTAAATGCTTTGACTACTGCTTATCTCGTGCTCGGCAATTACTGTCACCAGTAAAAAAACAGGCGGCTAAAGCAAGGAGTAAGGCGAAAAAATGAGTACTGAACGCCAGAAGAAGCTTGCGGCCGTACGTGCCAAGCGCTTAAGAGACAAGCGCAAGGCCAACGGTAACAATGACATTCGACTTACGTTATCACCAAGCGAATTGAATAAGCTCGATACCATTTGCCAGTTTTTTGCTTATCCAACTGAGCCCTATGCTCAAATTGAAGCCTTACAATCGCTCATTCACCGTGTACATGCGGAGATTCCAGCGATTGAAAAAGAATTGGGCTGCTGTGGTAAGTGTGGTGAACAACTCCCACAAGGTTGCGCCAAGCTACGTGAAGGCGGGCTGTTTATGGGTGATGCCATGTGTTGGCACACAATCAACCGGGTACGCTTGATACCACAACACAAGGGGATAGCTTATGACTAGTTTTATCGTTTACGCCGTAATTTGTGTCGTGTTTTATGTTTGTTATATGAATAAACCAGCTAAAAAAGGAAATTGAAATGGCCACTCAACAATTTACAACAACTACCATCCCACGCATGTTCATCAGCGATAAAGAAGTTCGCGAACTGTTAGACATTAGCCAACCTACCCTTTGGCGCTGGACGCAAGATCTAGGCTTCCCAAAAAGTGTGAAAGGCATGAAAGGAAAACGCCCATACAAAGAGTTCATTGCATGGGCAGAAGAAAGAGGAATGGTTTGATAATAGGCAATTAGATGGCGTAACGTAAAAATTACGCCATTTGATCGTCACAATTATTGTTAACCAGTGATAGAATGCGTGCTGAATTTTTTCGGAGAAATCAATGCCTGTAACGCCATCTCCCCTACGCTATCCCGGGGGTAAAACAGCCATAGCACCAATGGTTGAAACAATATTATGCAGTAATGGGTTAAAAAAAGCTCATTATGCAGAACCCTATGCGGGAGGCGCAGGTTTAGCTCTATCTCTACTTTACAAGGGAGCGGTTTCGCATATCCATTTAAACGACTATGATCGTTCAGTTTGGGCTGTATGGTACTCAATACTTAACCATACCGAAGATTTTGTAGAATTGATTAACTCCACCGAAATAACAATAGAAGAGTGGCATCACCAACGTTCGGTTCAAGAAAACAAAAATAAAACCGACCCCTTAACCTTAGGTTTCTCCTCATTTTTTTTAAATAGAACAAACCGTTCAGGAATAATTGAAAAAGCAGGAGTGATTGGGGGCCTTCAGCAAAAGAGCAAATACCCGTTATCTTGTCGTTTTAACAAAAATAACCTTATAGAAAAAATAAGGAAAATTGCTTCGTTTAAAGAAAATATACACCTTTATAATTTAGATGCTTTAGATTTTATAGATGAAATTGAAGCTCTTGACGAAAAGATTTTTTATTTTATTGACCCACCTTACTTTGTAAAAGGCCAAAGTTTATACACTAATTTCTATGAACCATCCGATCATAAAGATTTAGCAGATAGAATTCGATCTATTAATGGAAAATGGATTCTAACTTATGATTATTCTGATTTTATTCGATCTTTATATTCAGACTTTCGTCAATTTAGATTTAGCCTGAACTATAGTGCGGCTGAAAAAAGGAAAGGAACGGAGCTACTTGTTGTAAATAAAGGTTTAAAATTAATAAAAAAATTGGAATTAGAAAAAGCGGCTTGATGCCGCTATTTCCTACACATTTAGCCCTTTCCTTGTTAAGATTTCGAGAACTTTACCTCCGGGCACAAGACTAATTGACGCGTGTCTATGTGCTAAAGCGATGGGAACAATAGCATCGTCATATAGTTCAAGTTCGAAATGAGATATCACTTTCATCGCTTTACCCAGATTATTATAATAATGTTCTAATCTAACTTTCTCATTTGAAAATGAGGATTTAGATTTTGTAGCACCTTCACTCTTATTAGCAAATGGGTAAGGTAGACCAAAAACAAAAACTTTTCCTGACTCTGTTTTGTAAATAAAATCCTGTCCATAGTATGTTTCATTTCCAAAATTTTCAGACTTTTCAGCTCTCGCGGCTATATGTTTGTGTCGGTAATCATCATCTATAACTCTGAAAGTACCATTTTCAATATATCGACCTAGAGCTTTAGCATGCTCAACTGCCGCACCAGTTTTCTGAACGCCAAGAATCAAAGGAGCGTCAAGATTTTTCGCCCGCATGTATTCATTGACTTTATTATATAGCTTCATCAATCGAGCATGGCTTTTGGCTGGTTGACCAAAGATCGCTAGTGGCCCGTCAATAATGAAGGCCATTTGAGATAATAATTCTGGATTATGCTTACCTAGCATTCGAATAAAAGATGCAATGATGAGGTGTTCAACAACATTCATAAATCGAGTCATCGCTGAACCATTTTCGCCATGGTCAGATATTTGTTCATGTATACGAAGTGTGTCCGTAACAAATACATCTTCACTACAACTATTGCAAGTTTGGACCTCTTCATTTGGTTTAAATACAAATTTTTGTGAAGCCTTACAGGCTGGGCACTTATCTAATTCAACTTCATTATCATCAATAGCCAGTAATGTACCTACAACATTATAAGTTTTATCATTTGTAAAACTTGTTCTAATATCAGAAAGTTGCTCATATACTGCTCTTCGAAATCCGTCCTGGACTGTTGTCGAACCTTTATACTTTATGTTGCTTCCCGGCAATGTAAAAGATATTGGGTCACCATTACGATGTAGCTGGGCTATGCGGAATGGATCAACATAATTGGAGTTGACTGGTTTCAAACCATCATAGCTAGATACATCAATAATAACTAAGCTATTTTTTACATATCCAATTTGTGTACTTGGGAAAAGTCCATTAACGGGTTCTGAATAAGGGCTAGCATCCGATGCTACAACATGCAGTGGCATCCATTCCGATCCATTCTCAAGCCTAGCGAAATCAGCGACAATTTTTTTCGCTTCTTCTTCACTTGGTGCGGTAATAAGATCGCAATTATCTAAGAAATTTTGAACATCTGGGTTTTTAATAATATCATTATGCCCACCCTTAGCTGCAGTCTGATTGTTATAAGGCATTTTTTTCACCTTTTAACTTTAAATATATTGGTTTTAATTCGCTTGGTGTAAAACGATGTATTTGAGTAGGAACAACAAATGGAGAAGATAAAGTTTTTATTCTTGCAAAACCGACATCTTGGGCTGTTTTAAGTGACATGTGGAAATCCTTAAAGTCATAGAATTTGCCTAAAGATCTTAGCTCATCTTCATTGTTTAAATGTGTCACAAACCAGTTTTCTGTATTTGCTAATATATTGGGATGTATTGAAGAAGGCTCTTGTGTCGCATAAACAAAGGCGATTTTTGCTTTGGCACCTTCTTTAGCAATTCTTGGCCAAACGCCAATAAGATCATCTTTCTTCCCTATTAGGTTATGTGCTTCTTCAACATATATAACGATATTTGTATTCTGTTCACCTGAATGGAACTTATGCATTGAACGCTTTAAAATAGTTGAAGCAATTCTCAAAGACATAGCCTTTCGTACTGTTTCCGTACCTACTGAAAGATCAAGAATCACTATTTTTCCTTGAGCAAGAAAATCATAAATTTCGTTTTCTACTTCTCCCTTTCGAACTGGAGAATGATACTGAGCAATAGGACCAAGGTAGCTTTTGACTCTGATAGGCATATCAGACTCATTTTTACCAACGATCAAATTTGTTACGGCCTTTAGATTATCATCTAGCCAATCATCAGAATGAGTTGAGCTTCTTAAAGCCGCATACAGACCTGCTGGGTATTTTTCACCTTTAATTTTGTTCTGTTTTTTTGCATCTTCATAAGCTTTTCTTATTTCTTTATCGGCTTCTCTAGCATCTTTAAAAAACTTAACAGCCTCAGATAAGCTGACTCCCTGATCATACTTAGGAAAAAAGGAGTTAGCTTTAATTTTTAGCTCCTCTTGTGTGGGTTTATGGCCTAAGGACTCTGCTAATTCAGAAACATCTTGAGGATATACGTGCTCAAGTATCTGTCTTTTCACTTGAGCTGATACTGAGAATTTCACTTTATGATCAGTAGGTACTTCAAATCCTCTTACCGATAAGAGCGCTTTAAATGCTGCAGTATTACGTTCATGACGACTAATTTCACTTTGATCCGCATCATCAGGTAATTCATCCAATGAAAATGATGATATGAGTATTTTCATATCATTCGCACTGATGTTTTCATCCTTGAGGATATCTTGAATTATATTCAAACCAATATCTGGTCGTTCATAAAAGTTATTTCTTAAATCTTTAAAATCGCCTTTGGTTTCAATACCACGATACCTAATTACCGCATCGCTAAATACATCAGCAATACTACTACCATCATCCTGCTGGTTAGCATTGGCGTATTCACCATTTATATCAAAGATTATTTGTCCAACTGGGGTAGAGTCTTTAGCCGCCGACATCGCAACTGCTGAAACTGTCGTCTTTAAAGTATTTGATTTACCAGTACGTGTCATACCTAGAATGGCTGTTCTTCTGGCCAAAAAATCTGTCGGTTGAATGTTGACTGGAACCAAAGTTTCATCTTCACTACGATGCAACCGCGCAGTGGATGTATAACGCACAGTACCGATTTCTATTGGTGATGGCATCGTTTGGAAGCCCGACTTGATTGCCTCTTCTAATGCTTTTTTTTGTACTTCTTCGTTAACATGGTTAACAATCTTCCCTAAAGCATCCCCCCTTGGTTTGAACACACGTAACCGGCAGGAAGACATATAGTTTTCTATATCGCTTCCAAGACGAAGATGCCCATTATCTATGAAAAATGTCCCTAATACACGACACGTTAGTCCACCAGCTTGTAGCTCTGAATGAGTTAGAACATCTAATCCATCTAACACATCTGTCGAATACATTTCATCTACAGTTCTTCTCTGGTGATGTTCAATTCTTGTTTTAATAAAATCACTCTCAAAAGGTAAACTAGACGGTCCGAGAACTCTTAATAATATAACTTCACGATCCCAGTCAGAATTCGTTGAAATGCTTTTAGGATTGATCGATGTTGCTACAAGAAAACTATTGTGTGGTATACCTGAAACTTTCTCTTTAAATGCGTCATTGGTAAGAATCAACGCTTCTGAAAAATTCATGGAATAGATATAGCCAACAAAGTTATCGTCTGGATTATCACCGAGTAGCTGTACTAGCTTGTCATTCTGTCCTAGCAAATTAGTTATATTTTTCATCATTAATTGTCTCTGTTATTGATTTCTGACGTCTGCCAACTTTATCTAAGGAATTAATTTCTCTGCCCAAAGCTGATAATAAAGTTCTTGTTCATTCAAGTAATCGTAATCAAGATAATGGCTCTGCACGCCTTTGTGAACTTTATGTCCTAGCATAGTCTCCGCCACATGGAATGGAACACCTATCGCTTCCCACATGTTACGAGCCGTTCTTCGCATATCATGGTTTGTTGTTCGTGGAAAACCTGCCGCTTCTATCGCGTCAGCTAACTTGTTCCCAAACTCCACTGGTATGTTTGGTGACATTGGCCTGTCTTCCCCTTTATTCACAGGTGGAAACATAATCTCGAACTCTGGCCATATCGCGAATTGATTGTGGATGACCTCTACCGCTAATGGTGGAATTGCGCGGCGAATCGCACCACCCTGCTTTTTGCGGATTTTGTTGTTCTCTTCTGGAACTGTCCAAACCAAGTTATCTAAGTCAAAGTCTTGCTTCTTTGCCAAGCGTAGCTCGTTGCTTCGGTTGGCAAATATCATCATTAGGCGTAGAAAGTTTTTGTTGCTTTCATGTACGGCAATATCATCAATCGCTTTCCAAAGCGCTTTCACCCCGGCTTCATTCTGCTTGCCTTTTTTAGTGTCTGTTTGCACACCCACGTCGGCTTTTTTTACTTCAGACAAAACATTGTATTTCAGTAAGCCATGACGAACCGCATACGATAGCACTTGTTTAAATCGAGCCATGAGGTTTGCAGAATGCTTTGCGCTGACACGCTGCTTTGCTTTTTTAAATATCGGCATGAAATCAGCCAATTCTAGATGCTTGGCTTGATGCTGCCCAAGGTAAGGGCTGATATCTGTCTTGAACATCTTCTGCAGCGCTTCCCACTGCTTTACGTTGTCTTTGCCGTGGTTTTCTACCCAGTAGTCAATTAAGTCGTCTATGGTGCTTGGGAGGGCTTTTTCTGAAAGGTTAACGCCAATGCGAGGATCAACACCCAACATAACGAGTTCGGCTTTCTTATCGCGTTCACGCAATGCGTCACGCATTTTCATTGCCGGGTATTCACCAAGCTTCATTTTGATCGGTTTGCTTAGGTAAATCACCCGGTAGATCCAAGTGATTTTTCCCTTAGGGCTAACGCGCACGCCTAAACCGTCACGGTGAGTGACTTCGGGTTTCCCCTTATAGGGTTTCCCTTGGGTGGCTCTAAGCCAAGCGTCTGTGATTGCCATTCGTTTGTACCAAAAGTATTTGGTACAAATTTGGTACAAACCCACAATGAATGCAAGTGAAACCTGTTCAGTATGAGTGATCTAACGTTGAATTATAGAAATGATATAAAGAAAGCTAAGTGTTTGGATGTTATGGATTAATTAGATGGTCATGAATGGGTGTCGAAAGGAGGGGATTTGTTCGATTATGCTGTCTTGTAACATACCAAGCAACACGTGTTGAGTTTGATTGAAAATAACCCATCGAAGCTCACTCGGTAACACGAATACCGGAACTTCAATGAAGCGAAGATTTTAACTAGCTCACGCTAGAAATGCAAAGATCGAATTATATAAATCAAAAGAAAAAGCCCATGATAAATATCACGGGCTTTGGAGTTTCAATAATTGATTATGCTTCAGCGCGACGAGGACGACTTAACGTACCCGCATTGGCACTAGCATTGCCGTGACCACGTTCACCACGGAAGTTACCACGATGGTCGCCACCACGGTTGCGGTCAAAACGACGCTCACCATCACGACCAGTCGCCGTTGCACCGTCACGGTTGCCACGGAAGCCACCTTCACGGCCACCACGACCTGCGCCAGCCGCAGGAGCACCGCCTTCACGATTACGGAAGCCACTGTTTCCGCCTTCACGACGGGCACCACCACCGTTACCACCTTCACGACGACCACGAGACTCGCGGAAGTCATCAAAGTCACATACAACAGCACCGACTTCTTTTTGGCGAATACGCAGTTTACGCAATTTGCCTTCAACATCTGAAGACATTGATTTAGGAAGCTGTACGAATGTATGGCCTTGAGCAAGTTTAATTGCACCAATTGAACCTTTGGTTAAACCAAGTTCATTAGCTAAAGCACCAACGATGTCTTTCACTTGCACGCCTTGCTCACGGCCGACTTGTAACTGATAAGTATCCCAGTCATTGCTCGCAGTACCATATTCGCGGCGACCTTCGCGTCCATCACGGCTATCGCGACCGCCTTCACGGCGTTCACCACGCTCACTACCCTCTTTACGATCACGGCGACGTGATTTTTCACGCTCGATCGCGTCGACCATTGGATCTGGGCCGACATAGAACAGTGGACGATTGCCTTGTTGGCGCTTCAGTAAAATGGCCGCCAGTGTTGTGGCATCAATCTCTAGGCTTTGTTGAAGTTTTTCAATGAGCTCAACAAATTTGTCTAAAGCAGTATGACCTTTGTCAGCTTCTAGCTCTGCACCCAGTTTGATGAGACGAGCTTCAGCAACTTTGTCACGCATTGGAAGTTGAATCTCTTCCATTTGAGAACGAGTTACGCGCTCAATCGTACGCAACATACGAATTTGGTTCGTGCGAACTAGAAGGATCGCTTTACCTTTGCGTCCAGCACGGCCAGTACGGCCAATACGGTGGATGTATGATTCTACATCGAATGGGATATCATAGTTGAACACGTGTGTAATACGTGGAACATCAAGACCACGAGCAACAACGTCTGTCGCAACAAGAATGTCGATTACACCCTGTTTGATATGATCAACCGTGCGCTCACGCAGTGATTGCGGAATATCACCATGAAGCGCTGCCGCTTTAAAGCCACGAGATAATAACCAATCAGCTAAACGCTCGGTGTCTTGACGAGTACGTACAAAGACGATTGACGCATCGGTTTCTTCTGTTTCAAGAAGACGAGCCATCGCTTCGTCTTTCTCAACACCTTTAACAACCCAATATTGCTGCTCTACTTTCGCAACAGTTTGGTTTGAACCTGCTACGTCAACACGAGCAGGATCACGTAGGTAACGGTCAACAATCGTCTTCACCATAGGAGGCATAGTCGCAGAGAACAGCACGCGTTGAGCGGTGCCAGGTGCTTGTTCCATGATCCAAGTTACGTCATCAACGAAGCCCATTTTGAGCATTTCGTCAGCTTCATCAAGGACGAAGGTATGACATTCGTCTAAATGAAGGCGGTCACGAGTGATCAAATCTTTTACACGACCAGGTGTGCCAACCACAATATGAGCACCATTTTTCAGAGCGCGCATTTGGTCAACAATAGAAGCACCGCCATAGATCTCAAGTACTTTAAGGCCTTGAATCTTTTGGCCAAGGTTTTTGATTTCTGCCGCAACTTGGATAGCAAGTTCACGAGTTGGTGCCATCACAATTGCTTGTGGCTTGTGTTGAGAAAGGTTTAATTTGTTCAGTAGAGGTAGAGAAAACGCAGCCGTTTTACCTGTACCTGTTTGTGCTTTACCTAGCGCATCTCTTCCTTCAAGAAGAAATGGAATAGCAGCAGCTTGGATAGGAGTTGGAGAAACGAAACCCATTTCATTTAGAGCAGAAAGGATTGAGTCGTTTAGGGCTAATTCACTAAATTGAATTACAGAGTCTTGCATGGAGATCCCACTAGATTAATTAACAAAAGGTCCCACGTGCTCTACCAATTCCAATACCGATCCATTAAAAAGAGCTGAGTTCCGTTCAGATGCGGATAAGTCTTAAAACGCATCAAGCCGCTAGGGACATATAAGGGACGCGGATTATTCCCTAAAAGCATAAAAAAAGCTAGTAAAAATTGAATTACATCACAAAAATTCGTCATAAATGGCCATTAAGCTCATTAATTCACCCAAAACGAACACAGAAGCTGCATTTACAGCGCACTGTTAAAGCAGACTAGCAAAAATAACGCTTTCGGTAGTAATCATCCCGCTCAATGATTATAGTGTGCCCAATCGCATTTGTTAGAAAAAGAAACATGTTTCAAGATAATCCGCTCCTTGCTCAACTCAAGCAACAAATCCAAGAGAACTTGCCTAAGAAAGAAGGCACGATAAAAGCCACTGAAAAAGGCTTCGGCTTTTTAGAAGTTGACAGTAAGAACAGCTTCTTTATTCCACCTCCGTATATGAAGAAATGCCTACACGGAGATAAAGTGGTGGCCATCATTCGCACCGAGAATGAGAAAGAAGTGGCTGAGCCTCAAGAGCTTCTTGAGCCTTCATTAACTCGCTTCATTGGCCGTGTAAAGCTGTACAAAGGTAAGCTGAATGTCACGCCCGATAACCCGCAACTAAAAAGGCAATCGCTGAAAGCCAAGGTGCAAAAAGGATTAAACCCTGAACATTTCTCTGAAGGTGATTGGGTTGTTGCACAGCTTATTAACCATCCACTGAAAAACGATAGCGGTTTTATGGTTGAAATCACCCATAAAATTACGGATGCCAACGATAAGATTGCGCCTTGGTGGGTGACTTTAGCTGAAAATGACCTGCCTAACAGTGAGCCGGCTGGTATTGAACATTGGCAGCTCAAAGATGATGTCGACCTACAACGCATCGATATGACCCACCTTCCTTTCGTGACCATCGATGGGGCATCAACTAAAGATATGGATGATGCACTGTTCGCCCAAAGAACCGAGGACGGTGACTTCACATTAACCATTGCTATTGCAGACCCAACCGCATACATCACGCCAGATGACGAGATGGACAGTGTCGCGCGTGAGCGGGGTTTCACTATTTATCTCCCTGGCCGCAATATCCCAATGTTGCCACGTGATTTAGCCGATGATTTGTGTTCGTTGATGGAAAATGAAGTTCGCCCTGCCCTTTGCTGTACCGTAACAGTGACTAAAGAAGGTGTGATTGGCGATGACATTACCTTTTTTGCGGCCAACATTAAATCGCACGCTCGATTGGTTTATGATCATGTATCAGATTGGTTAGAAACGGGCACTTCTGCCGATTGGCAACCAAGTGACCAAATCGCTTCCGTTGTGCGTGATTTGTATGATTTTTCATTAGCGCGCGCACAATGGCGCGAAACATACGCGGTCGTGTTTCCTGATCACCCTGATTATCGATTTGAACTGAGTGAAGACAACGACGTAGTGGCAATTCATGCGGATCTCCGCCGTAGTGCTAACCGTCTTGTTGAGGAAGCGATGATAACCGCGAATATCTGTGCGGGAAAAACGCTCAAAGCGCATTTTGGCCAAGGCGTGTTCAATACGCACGCGGGGTTCAAACCCGAAAAAATTGCCGATGTTGTCGAATTAGTCAACCCAACGGGTGAGCTTGAATACACTGCCGATAACTTAGCGACTCTAGAAGGCTTTGCCTCTTTACGTCGCTGGTTATGTAAGCAAGAGACCCGCTATCTGGATAATCGTATCCGCAAGTATCAAGCTTACAGTGAAATAGGAAACCAACCCCTTCCGCATTACGCAATGGGTTTGGATATCTATGCCACTTGGACTTCTCCTATCCGTAAATATGGCGATATGATCAACCATCGTATGTTGAAAGCACATATTTTAAACAAAGAGCCCGTACAAACACCGGATGAAACCGTTGGTGAAGAGTTGGCACTACACCGCAAACACCACAAAATGGCCGAACGTAACGTAGGCGACTGGCTCTATGCTAGAACGCTAGTAAACGAACCGAGCAAAGGCACCCGTTTTACGGCTGAAATTTTTGATATCAATCGAGCTGGCATGCGCGTACGTCTTTTGGAAAATGGCGCAGCCGCATTCATTCCTGGTTCTTTAATCTTAGACAACAAAGAACGTATTGAATGTAATGCGGAAAGTGGAACGCTGCTTGTCGATAAAGAAGTCGTCTTTAAGCTCGGTGATACGCTCGAAGTCGTGCTCGCAGAAGTGAATATGGAAAACCGCAGTCTGATTGCAAAACCGACTCAGGTTTTCGAACCGTTACCTATACCTTCAGAAGCTAATACCACTACCCAAGGGGAGTGATTTTAGCAGCATAGACATTTCTATCAGGCATTCTTCGGAGTGCCTTTTTATTGCTTATTGATCACCAAAAGTAAGATTTAGGATCTTTTTCAATTTCGCGGATCAACGCCGTCAAATCCGTTGTTTTAGGGAGAAAAGGATACGGCAACCAATCTTCAATTTCTTTATCGGGATCCGTATTGGGAATATACAGCGCCCATTTAGCTTCTTCCCAAATCACTTTCGCCACGATACTTGAATAGTCGCAATGCGTTGAATCTAATTTGTAATGGTGTTTGATGAAGTGCACACCGTTAACGATCGGCTCAAAACAGGATTTGCCTAATTCAACAGACACACTTTGGTTACGATTATGGCAAACAAGCTCTGCTCTTCGTTCTAGTTGACGTTGCAACAAATTCACTACCGCCATTTTACCCTCGCTCAAACACGGCTTCCTGACATCTCGACTATAGCTGACTTCGCTTATCTCTGATATGAAAAACCGTAAGGCTACAAACCACTTACCTTTGTGGTTCACAAAAGTGTCATCTATACGACATATTATGGTGGCTCAATTTTTCTAAATAACCATATTGGAGCCACTATGTTTCGAGTCGCGCTTGCTACACTGCTTTCAACTTTGCTACATACCCAGTTTGCCTTCGCAAGTGAAGTTAATATTTCTGGCTCGACCTCGGTCGCTAGGATCATGGAAGTATTCGCCGAGGACTACAATACCGCACACCCTGAAACTTATATCGCGGTTCAAGCCGTAGGTTCGAGTGCTGGCATCACATTACTGAAAAAAGGTGTCGCAGATATCGCCATGAGCTCGCGCTACCTCACAGAAAGTGAGCAAGATGAGACGATGAGCACCTTGCCGATTGCCTATGATGGGTTGGCTGTTGTAATCAATCGCTTAAACAGTATTGAAAATCTGACTCGTGAGCAGTTATTTGATATTTATAAAGGGAAAATAACCAACTGGAAACAAGTCGGTGGTGCTGATCAAAAAATCGCAGTTGTGACCAGAGAAGCATCATCAGGTTCCCGCTATAGCTTTGAAAGCTTATTAGGCCTGACTCGTGTGATTAATGATCGCTTAGTGTCAGACATCAGTTCCAATAACTTAGTGGTCAATAGCAATAGTATGGTTAAAACACTGATTAACCATAACCCTCAAGCGATCGGTTTCATCTCTACGGGATCGGTAGATAAATCGATTAAATCGATAAAATTTGAGGGAGTAGAAGCCACTGCAAAAAATATTGTCACTCATGAATATAAACTTTCCATGCCATTTTTAGTGGTCTATTACCCTGAAAAAATCACTAAAGAGACTCAAGCTTTCATTGCATCTTTAAAATCAGCGGAAGCAAAGGCTCGCATAGAAGAATATGGTTATATTCCTTTGAAAAACAAATAAATACAAAAAAGGAGAGTGATCGACTCTCCTATTTCCATGTCATTTTTCTAAAGTTAAAAATGGAGTTGGATTACTGAAACCACGACACAGCCTGGGCGACGAATACCTTCAATCTCCACTTTAATTTCTCTCTCGATCTCCAAACCTTTTTTGATTGGCGTAACTTTCAATAGAGTACTAATCGCTCTTACTCGGTTTCCTGATTTCACTGGATACGGGAAACGAACTTCATTTAAACCGATATTCACCACCATTTTTGCGGTCGGAAATATTGGTTTGTCAGGATCAACGCTATCCGTCAATTTAGGTAACAAGGCCAAGGTCAAAAAGCCGTGCGCA
This sequence comes from Vibrio sp. B7, assembly GCF_963888765.1. NCBI lineage: Bacteria > Pseudomonadati > Pseudomonadota > Gammaproteobacteria > Vibrionales > Vibrionaceae > Vibrio > Vibrio sp. B7. Next base: position 201,554 of record NZ_CAWPKR010000035.1, on the reverse strand, counting down.
ATTGTGGTCCTAAATGGAGAATCAACTTCCGCTTTTTGAGGGTCGGTATGAATCCACTGCATATCCTCGGTTACTTGACCAAACTGGTTAATGCGCTCTTGATCAACCACCAGCCATTTACCCGTATGAATGACTTCACCAATCTGAGTCTGGAGCTGTTTATACAGACGTTGCGCTTCAGGTTTGAGTATCAAGGGTTCGGCAATAGGAGCATCTTCATTCACTGCTGGTTGGTGAAAATCTCTAACCCAAGAAAACAACTGGCGACTGTTTGTTTTATGTAGAAGCTCGCCCCAGTACTCACGTACTGAAGGTGATACCCACTGCATAAGCTCAGAGGAGTACTTGTTCATTGAATCGCCACGATGCTTAAAAAGATTCTCGACTTTCATCTAAACCTCGGTGATTAGTTAGAATGCCCTTGGATTGAGGTAATTTTGAAGTACTTCACACTTAGCTGCAAACACTTTCGAGCGTACAAGCGTTCCCTGAAACACACAAATTACATATAAATCAATCAAATAAAAATAAAACACCATTTTATTAGATAACTAGGTTGCAGAGTATATAGCTCATAAAATCAAGGGAAGCGGTAAAAACAGTGCTTTACTGTAACTGAAAACGTTATTGCGGTTAGCCAAACCGAGTCGATGACTCAACTTATTGCTTTACAATATTATGGTGGCTATCTATTATGCGCACCACACGGAGAGATGGCTGAGTGGTTTAAAGCACCGGTCTTGAAAACCGGCGATGGTTAATAGCTATCCTAGGGTTCAAATCCCTATCTCTCCGCCAAATATCAAAAAAAAGCCTTTGATTATCAGAGGCTTTTTCTATTTATAGCATTTGGAAACTTTAGATGATTAAAAACTCATGTGTCTGGAAGATGCAATCATGTTTGGTCATCGCCTCTTCCTCAATACATCAAGAACGAATCACACGAATACCGATAGGTAAGAAGACATAGCCCGCGCACTATGCGTTTCAATCAACCGTAGAAGAGACCGAAGCCAGCAAATCTGTTGGGCTAGTCCAAGTATAAACCCACTCTTTAATATCTTGCCCACAGGGAGACCGCCATAAACGCTCTCCTTTAGGTCGACCAGCTAAGTAGTCGTAAAATTCGATGGCTTGCTTATTGTCTGCCATCACTTCCAAATACACACCGCTATTAGGGAAATACTGCTCAAACCATGCCGCCATCTCTTGAATCAACTGGCGACCAATCCCCCTTCCTCGATAATTTTCATCAATGTGCAGAGACTCGATAATGCTGCCTTTGTCAAAATCGTGGTTACCAAAGGCGCAGATAAACCCACACAGCAGCCCTCCCTCTTCAATCAGTAGGACATGTTGATTAAATGGTGGATTGATTAAGCGAGTTTGCCAAATCAGTAAACGGTCTTCTAGAACGTCGTTATCAAGGTACTCTTTGCCTAATATGCCTTGGTAGTGAGTTCGCCAACTTTGAGCGTGTAGCTGAGCAATTCTTTCAAAATCGCAATATTCAGCTGCTTTTATTTCCATATTCTAGTCCTTATTACTTCCTGTAAGGATTAACATCGTCTTTCATACTATTCGGTTCAAATAGAAAAGCAAAATATACTAGTCACAATCCCTTAAAAGAATCATTAAACCTCTTTGACTTACAGTTGTTCGCTGATATTCTAGCGAACAACTGTAAGCTCAAGAATTTTAATCATGGAATCGGCATCAAAACCACCACTTATCTGGATAAACATCGTCATTTTTAGCTTCAGCTTGGGCTTAGCGACGATTGCAGCCCCTTTGTATGGATGGCAATTTGGCTACGGCATGGAGCATTGGCTTTGGCTGATGATTTGTTTTTCCTTTTGCAACCTTTCCATTACCGCGGGCTATCACCGTTTATGGTCACATAAAGCCTATGAAGCACATTGGGCACTGAGATTATTGTTTGCATTAGGTGGGGCGTTTGCACTGCAAAACAGTGCGCTACATTGGTCTTCTGATCACCGAGTTCATCACAAGCATGTAGACAATAATGACAAAGATCCTTATTCAGCCAAACGTGGATTCTGGTTTTCACACATAGGTTGGATGCTGCGTCACTACAATAAAACCACGTACGATGACTACTCCAACTGCCGTGACCTGCAAAAAGATAAGATCGTCATGTGGCAGCATAAATATTATGTACCTTTGGCACTCGCAATGAACTTGGGCGTTCCTCTGATCCTTGGTTTTATTTATCACGATATACTGGGCATGTTACTGATCGTGGGTGCACTGCGTTTAGTGCTCAATCATCACACGACATTTTTCATCAATTCGCTGGCTCATATATGGGGTAGCCAGCCTTATACTGATAAAAATACAGCCCGCGATAACGGTATTTTGGCTTTCTTCACTTTTGGCGAGGGCTACCACAATTATCACCATATTTTTGAAAACGATTATCGTAATGGGATTTATTGGTGGCAATACGACCCAACAAAATGGCTGATCAAGCTGTGCTCGTGGCTTGGGTTGGCTGGTAAACTGCGCACTTCGCCTCCCCTTAAGGTAGAAAAAGCGAAAGCGTTAATGGCATTAAGCCATGCGCAAAAACAGATCGCCGCGTTGCCCAATCAGCAACTCGTTATGGCCAGCATACAACGTGAATTTGACGCTTTAGTCATGCAGTTGCAAGAGTATTATGAATTAAAGAAACAGCTGATCGAAAGTAAAAAAAACAATATGGTTCGTAGATATGAACACTCCCTATTGATGCTGCGCTATCGACAAGTGAAGCAACAATTAGCACTACAAAAATCCAATTGGCAGCTCATTGTGCGTCAGTACTCCTAAATTCATACTTTACAGATTTGATGAAGCCACGCCTTAAGTGGCTTCATTTTTCTTAGCTTAAATTATTCCCCCCTCTAACAGAACTTCTAGCCGCATATTTGCTAAATGAATAGTTAGAACGACTAAAACATATTCAAAGTTAAAGAATTTTCAACTAGGTTATCAATTGATAATTTTATTGTTTTAGATCATCTAAAGCTCAACTTGCTCTCGTGCTACAGCATTCTTTTCGGTAAATTCCTTGTCATAAATTGATACACGTTTTTGCAATATTGTTCATAATTTCAGGAGACTTAAATGCTAGAGCTTTTAATTGGCTTGGTGGTAACAGTAGCGGTGGGTTATTTCATTGTTAAAGGTTACAAGCCAGCCGGTGTGTTACTCACCGCAGGTATCGTTTTACTGCTATTAACTGGCGCACTTGGCTATTCAGTGCTGCCAGCCAAAGTACCCTCAACCGGTAACACAGTAACGGATGCACTCGAATTCGTGAAATACATGTTGCGTTACAGTGGTGGCGGTTTAGGCATGCAAATTATGTTGCTGTGTGGTTTTGCTTCGTACATGACACACATCGGCGCCAACAATGTGGTTGTAAAACAGTTTTCTAAACCTCTTTCGGTTATTACATCCCCTTATATCTTGCTGGTTGCTGCTTACATTGTGGCATGTTTGATGTCTTTAGCAGTGAGCTCAGCAACGGGTCTTGGCGTGCTGTTAATGGCCACTTTATTTCCGATGATGGTAGCTATGGGGATCTCTCGCCCGGCCGCAGTTGCGGTATGTGCATCTCCTGCTGCGATCATCCTTTCCCCGACATCCGGTGATGTGGTTATTGCGGCGGAAAAATCAGGCCTACCTTTACACGTTTTTGCCGTGGAAACGGTTCTTCCTGTTTCGATCTGTGCCATTATCGTCATGGCGATCGCGGCCTTCTTCTGGAACAAGTATCTCGATAAGAAAGACAATACACCGATGGAAAAAATCGATGTTTCCGCCATCGAAGTAAAAGCACCGGCTTACTATGCGGCTCTTCCATTCTTACCTATTGTGGGTGTGTTCTTATTCAACGGAGAAACCATTCAAGGTTTGAGCCTTGATATTTACACCATTGTGGTCGGATCCATCTTCATCGGTGCATTGGTTGACTTCGTGACGAAGCGTTTTAAAGGTAAAGAGACGTTAGAAGATCTAGAATCATGCTACGCAGGCATGGCCGAAGCATTCAAAGGTGTGGTGATGTTATTGGTTGCTGCGGGCGTGTTCGCACAAGGTTTGATGTCGATTGGGGCGATTGATAACCTGCTTCATCTTGCAGAAACCGCAGGCGCAGGCGGCATAGCCTTGATGCTGATTTTGACAGGCCTTACCGTAGCAGCCGCTATTGCGACGGGTTCAGGCAACGCTCCGTTCTACGCCTTTGTTGAGTTAGCGCCATCGTTGGCGGCTAAATTGGGCGTGAACCCAGCCTTTCTGATTATCCCAATGCTGCAAGCCTCCAACCTTGGGCGTACCATTTCTCCAGTATCAGGCGTCGTTGTAGCAACAGCTGGTATGGGCCATATCAGTCCATTTGAAGTGGTAAAACGCACTTCCGTTCCTGTCATCCTCGGTTTAATCACGGTCATTATTGGTACAGTAATCCTTGTACCGATGACAGCATAACGTTGACAAACAATCAGGGCGTTCAACAGGACGCCCTTTTTTCAAACCGCTATTTCCAAATAGGTGTTATTTACTCTCGCTATAGCGTTCCAAGTATAAAATCGTTGCTGCCGTGCGCGATGGGACGCGTAGCTTCTTCAGTAAACTCTTCATGTGCACCTTTACTGTCGACTCAGAAATGAACAGACGATCCGCAATTTGTTTATTCCGATACCCTTTCGCGACCTCTTTTAAAATCTGAGTTTCACGGTCGGTTAATGCCTCAAAAAGATCTTCATGCGTATGACGTTCGGCAAGGTACTGAGTAACAAACTCGCTGTACGCTTTTACACCCGTCGCTGCCTGTCTAAGCAGTTCCACCAGCTCATCTGGTTCTGTATCTTTAAGAAGGTAGCCATCAGCCCCCGCTTTCACCATAGCTTCAATATCGAGCGCACTGTCTGATACGGTTAAAATAACAATGGTAGCGGTTGATTCATCCGCACGAAGCGCTGTTAACGTATCGAGCCCTGACATGCCTTTCATATTCAAATCAAGCAGAATGAGATCCGGCTCGATGTCATGCGCCAAAGCGATGGCTTCACTGCCGTTACAAGCTTCAGCAACCACTTCAAAGTCATCTTCAAAACTCAATAGCTGGTTGATACCACGTCTCATCAAAGGATGGTCATCTACCAACATTACTCTACATCTCGTCAAAATTTGTATCCTTTGAACGTTTATATTTCAATATAACTTCACACCCAGCATTAGGTGCGGAGGTTACTGACACTGCGCCATGCAGCCGCGCCGCTCTTTCTTGCATAATGCTTAATCCATAGTGATTGAGCCTAGCACGCTGTTGATCAAAGCCAACCCCATCGTCTTTGACCGTCACCATCACCTGATCATCTAATTCATCACAGTTGACTTGAATAACATTAGCTTGAGCGTGTTTGATAGCATTGATAGTCGCTTCTCGGATCAATTGCAGTAAATGCACTTGTTGATGCGCATCTAAATCAATCGATGACAAATTATTATTAAGCACTATCTCCGCCGTAGTTTGCTCGCCAAGTTCCTCTAGCATGCCCTTGAGTGCTTGACCAAAATTGCCTTCTTTAATCGTTAGCCTAAAGGTGGTTAATAACTCTCTTAACTGGGTGTAAGCGCCCGACAAACCTTGATCAATATCTAAAATGATTTGCTCTTTTTTCTCTGCGGCGTGCGGGGTCTCTGCTCGGCCAATCACGCGTTTTAATAGTGATACTTGTATCTTCAGATACGAAAGCGATTGAGCCAACGAATCATGCAGTTCCCGAGCGATGGTGGCGCGTTCTTCCATCAAGATCAACTGTTCGGCTTGTTTCTGTGCTTGATTATAATAAATGGCACGCGACAATATTTGTACGAAGTTATCAATCAAGGCGCTATTTGGACAAGGCAAGCTGTATTGCAGATACAAGTAACCCAGTTGCATCCCATCTAAGCTCAGCAAAAGCGGAGAAAGGGAGAATCCATTGCTCTCACCTTCGGATAAGCGCGTACTTTTACCCGCGTCATCACCAATTTCTAACTGGGCAAATGTGACCCCTTCAATGGTGACCAAGTGTTGCAAAATCGCTTGAAAATTATCTTGGCTAATGCGCGATGCGGTTAACTCTTGCGAGCAGTCATACAACACTTGCAGTGCTTGGTTGGCATTTTGCAACTTATGGGTTTTCTCATTCACCGCTTGCTCCAAACCGAGGTACAGCTTACCAAGGTCGGTGGCCATTTTATTAAACGTGCGGGTTAAGATCCCCATTTCATTATGGCTGGTGACATTGAGCGATACATCAAATGAACGGTTTTGGATCTGCTCACTGGCGGTCACTAGCGAACGCAATGGCCCCACCACTTCCTTACGAATAAAATGCACCACAAACAATGAGATACATAACACACCACCCAACCCCATGCCGCCAAACCAAGCCAGTTGGATCAGCTTTTGTTCTGAGAAGTGCTGCAACTTAAAGACAAAACGGTCGATTTGGCTGACAAATTTCGCTACCTCATCAAGATAGCGGTCTTTGTTCTCGCTATTTAACAAGCTTTTCAGTTCGTGCCAACGAATGATCAACTGATAATAATCTTTGGTGATGTCGTTTGGCACAGGCCAACGCTGCAATGCTTTCATTGATGGTGAATAAAGCGAACGTTCAAAAAGATAAATGTGAGATGAATAATCCACCGAGTTACTTTGAATATCATGTGCCAATCGATAGCTTTGCATACGCATTGAACCAGCAACGTTCACCGCTTCCGCATCATTGAGTGAGGAAGCGAGTGTAAAAATGGCGTAGCCTGTGATGGCAACCGATAACAGTAAAATCGACACCATGGCTTTGGCAATGGTGCTGGTGACCGACTGTTTGGATCGTTTTCTCAAAACATCTCTCCGTGAACCTCTCCTTGCCTATTGTATCTGATTGGGCGCCGCTGTCGTTAAAGCCATTCAATATGTGATCACTCGCGCTTGAATTTATTGATCTAAAACAACATGACTAGCCAATTACCTCCTTGGGGGTATTTATAGAAATAGGACAAAAACTACAATTTGTGTATGGATAAATGAAGATTTGTTAACAAATACAGGAATGCACTTTGGTTGATCTCTCGAAAAGGCGTTTTTTTTCTCGTAATCAGGTCGATGACACCATTGTCCGCTTGCCTTGGATTGCTCACCCCCTCTCCTTTTCAGATGAGTGCACTCGCTGTGGCCGCTGCCTAGACGCGTGCGAAACAAAGATCATCACCTTAGGTGATGGCGGCTTCCCAACCATAGATTTTCATATTGATGAGTGCACCTTTTGTTATCAGTGCGCGCAAAGCTGCCCAGAGCCGATTTTCGCACCGCGCTCAACACAACCGTGGCTGGCTAAAGCAAAGCTCGAAGAAAGCTGCTTGGCTAAACGCAATGTGGAGTGTCGTAGCTGCGCTGAGTCATGTGAAGTCAGCGCTATAACGTTCAATTTAGTGATCGGAAAAGTGGCGCAACCGAATGTCGATATTGATGCCTGTAACGGATGTGGCGCGTGCGTTTCCATCTGTCCAACCTCAGCCATCCGTGTGAGCAATATTAATAATAATGAGAGATAAACATGTCACTCAATGAAGTACATATTTCAAGTTTGATCGTTCACGTCGTACCTGAACATTTAGCAGCGCTCAAAGCGACAATCGAATCGTTTGAGAACGCCGAAGTGTATGGCCAAAGCAACGAAGGGAAAATGATCGTCGTTTTGGAAACGGAAAATCAAGGCTTCGTTACTGACACCATCGATGCGATTAATAATTTACCACATGTTCTCAGCACCGCTTTGGTTTATCACCAAATAGAAAGTGGGCTGGATGACACGGATACCAACACTGGAACACAACATTCCCACATTGAGGATGACGTATGAAAATGACAAGACGCGCGTTTGTGAAAGCAAACGCAGCCGCATCCGCAGCCGCTGTCGCCGGTATTACTCTACCCGCCAGCGCAACAAACTTGATTGCCAGCTCAGACCAAACAAAAATCACTTGGGATAAAGCGCCTTGTCGTTTCTGCGGTACGGGCTGTTCAGTATTAATCGGTACCCAAAACGGCAAAGTGGTTGCCACACAAGGTGACCCTGAAGCGCCCGTTAACAAAGGGTTGAACTGTATTAAAGGCTACTTCCTTTCAAAAATCATGTATGGCAAAGATCGCTTAACACAACCACTGCTGCGCATGAAAGATGGCCAATACCATAAAGATGGAGAATTCACGCCAGTGTCGTGGGATCAGGCTTTCGATGTGATGGCTGAAAAGTGGAAACAAGCTCTAAAAGCGAAAGGGCCAACCAGTGTTGGCATGTTCGGTTCAGGCCAATGGACCGTGATGGAAGGTTACGCCGCCGTTAAACTAATGAAAGCGGGTTTTCGCTCTAATAACATTGATCCAAACGCTCGCCATTGTATGGCTTCAGCCGTTGTTGGATTTATGCGCACCTTTGGTATTGATGAACCGATGGGCTGCTATGATGATTTTGAACACGCTGATGCCTTTGTGCTTTGGGGTTCAAACATGGCCGAAATGCACCCGGTTCTTTGGACTCGTATTACCGATCGCCGTTTAAGTCACCCACACGTTAAAGTAAATGTCCTTTCGACTTATTATCATCGTTCGTTTGAGCTGGCCGACCACGGTTACATTTTCCACCCACAAAGTGACCTTGCCATCGCCAACTTCATCGCCAACTACATTATTCAAAACGATGCGGTGAACTGGGATTTCGTCAACAAACACACTCATTTCAAACAAGCGACAACAGATATTGGTTACGGTCTGCGTGACGAGCACCCACTGCAAGTTAAAGCGAAAAATGCCAACTCCGGTGATGTTACTGCGATTGACTTTGAAGCTTATAAAGCCTCTGTTGCACCTTATACGGTTGAAAAAGCCGCGCAAATGTCAGGCGTTGCCGAAGATAAACTGATCGCGCTTGCAAAACAGTACGCTGACCCTAACACCAAAGTGATGTCACTGTGGACTATGGGCATGAACCAACATACTCGCGGTGTTTGGATGCAAAGCTTGGTCTACAACCTGCACTTACTGACGGGCAAAATTGCCACACCTGGCAACAGTCCATTTTCATTAACAGGCCAACCATCCGCTTGCGGCACAGCACGTGAAGTCGGAACCTTTTCTCATCGCTTGCCTGCTGACATGGTGGTGGCAAACCCCAAACATCGCGCGATTGCTGAAAAAACATGGAAGCTTCCGCAAGGCACCATTCCTGAAAAACCGGGCTTCCACGCGGTACAGCAAGACCGAATGCTCAAAGATGGCAAACTCAACGCTTACTGGGTGCAGTGTAATAACAACATGCAAGCAGGCCCGAATATTAACGAAGAACGTTTACCGGGTTATCGCAACCCAGAAAACTTTATCGTCGTGTCTGACCCGTATCCAACAGCCACAGCGCAAGCGGCCGACTTAGTGCTCCCTACCGCAATGTGGGTGGAAAAAGAAGGCGCTTACGGCAATGCTGAACGCCGCACTCAAGCTTGGTATCAACAAGTTGGTACTGTGGGCGAAGCAAAATCAGACTCATGGCAAGTGATGGAGTTCTCTAAACGCTTCAAAATGGAAGAAGTGTGGCCAGAAGAATTGCTCGCCAAAGCGCCACAATATCGCGGTAAAACCCTGTTTGATGTGCTGTTCAGAAACGGACAGGTTGACCAATTCCCGCTTGAAGAAGCGCGTGAACTGAACGATGACGCACATCACTTCGGTTTCTATGTACAAAAAGGGTTATTTGAAGAGTACGCCAGCTTCGGACGCGGTCACGGCCACGACTTAGCTCCTTATGATACCTACCATAACGTTCGCGGCTTACGTTGGCCGGTTGTGGATGGCAAAGAAACGTTATGGCGCTTTAAAGAAGGCTCTGACCCTTATGCGAAAAAAGGATCTGATTGGGATTTCTACGGCAAACCGGATGGTAAAGCGTGGATCATCTCCGCTCCTTATGAAGCTCCGCCGGAATCACCTGATGCCGAATTTGATATGTGGCTGTGTACGGGCCGCGTGTTAGAACACTGGCACACCGGCACTATGACGCGGCGCGTGCCTGAACTTTATAAAGCCGTACCCGATGCGCTCTGTTACATCCACCCAGATGACGCCAAAGCGCGTGGGTTACGACGTGGTGATGAAGTATTGATTTCCAACAAACGCGGCGAAGTTCGTGTTCGTGTGGAAACGCGCGGCCGAAATCGTCCACCGCATGGTTTGGTCTTTATCCCATTCTTTGATGCTCGCATTTTGATTAACAAGCTGATTTTAGATGCCACGGACCCACTGTCGAAGCAGACAGACTTCAAAAAATGTCCGGTAAAAATCACTAAAGTAGCGTAAGCCAGTTAATGAATGCATCGGCTGCCCTGTGGGGAGCCGATCTCAGAATGAGCCATTAGGCGGAGAATTTAAGATGAAAAAACTACTGATCGCCCTTTTATCTTTTGGGGCTTTATTTGGCCAAACGGTACAGGCGGAACTGAATAACCCCGGCGGCAACGGCGGGCTGGAATCGCTGCGTGGCGCAACGCAACTTGAAGAGACTCGTCCTGCAGACGACTTTAAGAAGTACCCAAGAGATCAAGCGCTTGAAAGCGAATACGTCTATCAGCCACCTTTGATCCCGCATAACATTCGTGGCTACGAAGTGTCGCTAAACGCCAATAAGTGCCTTGCTTGTCACAGTTGGAAAAATGCCAAAGAGATGGGCGCAACCAAAATCAGTGTGACCCACTATGTTAACCGTGAAGATGCGGTGCTAGCTGACGTCTCACCGCGCCGTTATTTCTGTTTACAGTGCCATGTACCGCAAGCCATTGCGAAGCCTTTGGTGGAAAATGAGTTCAAATCCGTTGATTCACTTCGCTAATCGTAGCCAGATAATAACTTAAGAGGCTATTTATGAAATTATTAAAAGCGTTTTGGAAAAGGCTCACAAGCCCAAGTAAAGCGGCCGTTGGCATCGTATTGTTCATGGGGTTTGCAGGTGGTCTGCTATTTTGGGGCGCATTTAACACCGGTATGGAAGCAACAAACTCAGAAGAATTCTGCTCAGGCTGTCATGCACCGATTGTGGCTGAGATCCAAGAGACGATTCACTATTCTAACCGTTCCGGCGTACGTGCTATCTGCTCTGACTGCCATGTTCCCCATGAGTGGACAGACAAGATTATCCGCAAAGTGCAAGCCTCCAAAGAGTTGTTTGCTCATGTGGTATTAGGCACCATTAGCACACCCGAAAAGTTTCAAGCACGTCGAGCACATCTCGCGGAGCGTGAGTGGTCTCGATTGAAAAATAATGACTCATTAGAGTGCCGCAACTGCCATGAGTTCGAATACATGGATTTTTCAGAGCAAGGTCCACGCAGTGCCAAACAGCACTCTACCGCCCTTGCTAGTGGTGAAAAAACCTGTGTCGATTGCCATAAAGGTATTGCACATAAACTGCCAGACATGCAAGGCGTTGAAGGCTGGCAATAGGAGAATTAACCCATGAGTACATTAGAATCGATAATTTGGCATATTCTTGGTTACAGCGCGATGCCTGTTATTATCTTCGGCGGCTTTGCGGTGGTTGCCGCCGTTTCACTTTGGTTGCTGTCACTGAGTAAAGATAAAGAACTATAAATTACACTTCCTACCGTAATTTATAGTCAACTACCAATGAAAATCCGCCTGTACATAAGGCGGATTTTTTTACTTCACTTTAAATGACATGCGCAGAAATACTAAGGCGCGGAATCCACCACTACGGGCAAGTAATGTTTAGGTTCAAGTTTCAACCACTCTGGTAACACAGTCCCGATTGAGATTGAAGACCAAGTTCCAGAAATAATACCGATGAACATTGCAATAGCAAACCCTTCAAGCGGCTCCCCGCCCATTAACCACAATGCGGAAACGGTGAGTAATGTCGTACCCGAAGTCACCATAGTGCGTGAGAACGTCGCAATCACGGCTTGGTCGGTAATCTCTTTGGTTGGCGTACTTTGCTTGGCCACGAGCAGTTCACGAATACGGTCGGCAATGATAATAGAGTCGTTCAATGAATAACCCAATACCGCCAGTACCGCCGCAAACACAGTTAGGTTGAACTCCATCTGTGTCAGAGCAAAGAAACCGAGCACTAAAATAACGTCATGCAGCAAGGCTAACAAAGAGCCGCTCGCTAAACGCCATTCAAAGCGGAAACACAAGTAACCTAAGATACACAGTAAGCAGATCATCAACGCTAAACTACCTTGCTCCACCAGATCTTGTCCCACTTGCGAGCCGACCATACTGTTGCTCACCACCGTCACATGCTCAGAGACGTCGCTGAGCAAAGTTGGAATGTTAGGCGTCTCTTGATCGCTTTCAGGAAGAGCGTAGCGGATAACCCAACGCCCTTCTTCACCTGCTTTGGTGATCATCGTTGAATCCCCTAATGTAGGTTTCAACGCTTGCAGTAACTCTTTGTTGGTGAGGGTTTTATCGACCGTGACTTCGGTGACCATCCCACCAGTAAAATCCAAACCCATGTTGAGGCCTTTCACACCAAACGCCACTAATGAGATCAGCATCAATGTCACAGAGAGTACGCTCGTGATGTAACGAATTGGACGAATATGGTTTTTCAAATAATCAATCATGTTTATACCCTTACATCACGACGAGCATCTCGTCCCCAAATGAGATTGATAACCGCACGCGAAGCAAATACACCGCTGAACATACTGGTCATAATGCCGAGCCCTAAAGTCAGGGCAAAGCCTTGGATTGGACCATTACCGATCGAATACAGAATCACGGCGGTGATCATAGTGGTGACGTTGGCGTCAAGAATGGTGCTAAAGGCGCTGCTAAAACCTGTATCAATCGCTTGCGCAAAGCTGCGACCTTCCGCGATTTTGTCTTTGATGCGTTCAAAAATTAGCACGTTGGTATCGACGGCCATGCCAACCGTCAAAACTAGACCTGCAATCCCCGGCAAGGTCAGCACAGCACCCGGCAATAAGGCAATCAGACCAATGAGACACACCATGTTAAACAGCAACGCCGCGTTCGCCACCCAGCCCAAACGGCGATACCAAAGCGCCATAAAAGTCAGCGTTAATGCCATACCTAAGGCTAATGCGGCAAAACCATTTTGAATATTTTCTGCGCCCAATGAAGCGCCGATGGTACGCTCCTCTACGATAGTCACAGGCGCGGTTAATGAACCAGCACGCAGCAATAAAGCCAGCTGCTGTGCTTCTTCCATCGAACCTGCACCAGTGATTCTAAATTGGCTACCCAGCTGCGATTGAATGGTCGCAACACTGATCACTTTTTCGCTACGCTCTGTTTCGCCACGAGCATTGGTGGTGTATTCACGGTACACGGTCGCCATCGGCTTACCGATATGCTTGGATGAAAAATCACTCATGATTTTGCCACCCGCGTGGTCAAGTGAGATGTTGACCTCAGACATTCCCACTTGGTCAATACCTGCGCGCGCATTAACAATGTGATCGCCGGTTAATACAGGGCGTTTAGTAAGTACAACATTGCGGCCATTTTCATCTTTTAGCACAATGTCTTGCGACGTAAACGCTTCACTGGGTGATTTCGCCTCATAAAAAGCCAGGCTCGCCGTCGCACCAATCACGTTTTTCGCTTGTGATGGGTCTTGCACGCCCGGTAATTCGATACGAATGCTGTGCTCGCCTTGGCGCTGAACCATGGCTTCAGTGATGCCCAGCTCTTCAATGCGATCACGCATAATCTTGAGGTTCTGTTGCAGCGTCGTTGATTGGAAATCGACTCGATTCTGTTTTGAAGGCTTGATCAGCAGTTGATCAGAAGAGCGTTGAATATCCCACCCTGAGTAAGTTTCTTTGAGGAATGCATTGATTTTATTGAGATCTTCCGCTGAATTGCTCATTACTTTGAAGCCATCAATGCCTTCAGAGTTAACTTTCACGCTGCGAAGACGCTCGTCACGCAGCTTATCTTTCACGGTATCGATCATGCTGTCACGTTGCTCTTGGAACGCTTTATCCACGTCAACGTTCAGCAAAAATTGCACACCACCACGCAGGTCCAACCCTAGTTTAATCGGGTTAAAACCTAAATTTGTCAACCATGTTGGTGCAACCGAAACGTAAGAGAACGTAATACTGTCTTCTTTTTCAATCATGCCATCGAGTAATTCTCTGGCGTGCGTTTGCTGGACTTCATCAGCAAAGACTAAGGTCGTTTTCCCACCTTGCTGCTGTATGTTTTGTACCGCAATATCGTTTTTTTCGAGTAGATGAGTTAATTCCACGACTGAATTAAGCGTCTCATTTTTAGCGGAGACTTGCAGTTGAATCGACGGCTGTTCGCCGTACCAGGTGGGTATAGCGCTCAAGGCAAGCACAACCAAAGTGGCGGCCAATACGATATACTTCCACGCAGAATAGTGATTAATAAGACGTGCTGACGCCTTTTTATTTTGTGTTTTTTTCATACCAATCCTCTCAGCAAAGCTGAGTTGTTATTACTTTAAATGAACAAGTTAAATGAACAAGCGAGTGACTTTGTCACTTGATATAAAGTAAGAGGGATCAGTACTGGCTATTTAACGCCACATACATGGCATTCGTTTCTTTCCAACCAGAAATTCTATGGTTAGAACTATAGGGGCGAGCTTGCCATGCCGCCAACTCAGCGACAGGGAAAAGATAAAGCCTAAAGGGAGCGACGGTGACGTCGTAATTGGGCGTGTTATCGACAAAAGTGGGGCCATCGTATTCAACGACTCGGGAAGTTACCCCCCAACGAGATGCGGTGACGATTGCAGCAGAAGTGTCTGAGTGAAGCGATTTTGATACGGGTGGAGCCGTTTGTTTATCTTGTTGATCAGAGATAGGTTGTTGAATAGCAACAGCTTGAGGCAATGTTTGCTGATGAACAATCGCCGTGAGCGAGGTTTTTTCACCATATTGTGGGATGACTTTAGGTTCAGCGTGGCTGTGCGTTTCACTCTCAATTAAATAGCCGAACGCTTGCGAAGGCAGAACCACCGCGAGAAGCGTAAACCAAAAACATTTAATAAAGTGCCAATGCATGAAAAAATCATTCCTCTCAACTCAAGCAGGCATCATATTCCTGACAACGATAAGCCTCAAGTAAAAAGATCTAAATGCTCTTACCACTTTAGCTAATGAGAAGCGTAAAATATTTCTTTGCTTTGTATATCAAAGTAAATTTTGTTGGCTAACTTGCGGCCACCACAATACACAAAATAAACCTCACGTTCTTGATATTTGAGTGACTTTACCCAACCACCAAGCTCTTCAAAATCTTCTGGTACGCAGGTTTCATTTTTCAGCAACTCATCGGTTTTCTGCACAAAAGCCGTTTCATAGAGTTTAAAATCATCCGAATTCGCAATGTACTGCGTGACCGTTTTACGGCGCTCCTCTGCCGTGATCAGCGGGGCTTGCTCCACTAAACCATCCAGAGGTATCCACTCCGCGACTTCCGGCCCGTTTTCCTCATAGACAAAATAATCGGTAATGCGGCCAAAACCTGCTTTGCGCTCCAAGATTTTAACCTTATCACCACGGTATAGAACTCGCTCAACAAACGCTTGTGCATCGGGCTTTTCTCTTACTCCGAGCCTTGCTAAATCGACATATAAATCATTAACGAGCGGTTTTGGTGGCAAGGCCGTTTTAGGAGCCGTCTCAGTAGTTGGCACTTGTTCTTCATCGTTCGAACTCGACGAATCGGCCTGCAGTGCTTCTTGCTCGGGAAGATAATAAAGAAAGTAATAGCCAGCGCCTGCGCCCGCCAGCCCAAGCAGCAATAATAGAAACATCAGCATTTTTTTCATCTTGCTGCCCATTCCTTTCTTGTTGTGCGCAACCTTGTTCGGCGCGGCACGCTTTAATTGTTCGTTAATTATAGTTGAAATCTCCGAATGTCATTTTTACTCACTATTCGAACCCATAGCGATACTAACGACAGCCTAATCCTGAACTTGATGCTATGCGTCAATCTTCTGCAAAATCAGTCCCTTTTATTGGGTGAAGCTCCCACTATCATCATGAACCATATCATTATCAAGTTCATGAATCGTACCGATACGACAGCGCTTACCAGCTATTTGGCTCCTTTTAAAACAGGAGCCTTTTTTCTTAGATATGCCTAATCACAATCAAGCCACATTCCACCACTTTAACCAAACATCAACACATCACCATGTTGAAGCACTTCTAATTTAGGACCGAGTAAATGGATGGTACCCGGCAATTCTGGGGTTCGCTGACCGTCAAACTTAAGTGTTACATGCCCAAGCTCCGCAAGATTTTGGTTCGCCACACTGCCGACTGCCGTCACAACAAAACCGAGATCCCCAATTAATAAAGTGGTGTTGTGGTCAATCAATCCATACAACGAAGATCCAGAGTGTATGAAGCAATATTCCTTCACCGCATCAGGGGCGCTCGGGCCGAATAAAATCACCATATCATCATGCAGTGAGTCTTTAGCATAATCGCCAGCGGACAAAATCGTCGTTTGATACTGAAGCATATGCCCTCACTGATAAATGAAGAATGAGATAAGCCAAGCAATCAGCACCGTTGGCGCACCTGTAAGAAAACGAGAGTAAAGTACCGAAGGCACACCGACCTGTACCGTTTCGGGCTTAGCGTCTGCAAGGCCAAGCCCTACAGGGATGAAATCACAAGCAGCTTGAGCATTTATGGCAAACAAAGCGGGTAATGCTAAGTGCGGTGGGATATTTCCCATACCGATCTGAGTCCCGATAAGTACACCGATCACTTGCGCAATCACCGCACCTGGTCCAAGAAAGGGTGACAGAAACGGAAATGAACAGATCAAGGCAATCGTCAGTAAACCGATCGGGTTCCCTGCTAATGGCTCCAAAGTATGAGCAATTAAATCACCTAACCCAGACGCGAGAATAACCCCAATCAACATTGAAACAAACGCCATAAAAGGCAGAATGGTTTTAAGTACGGTATCAATGGTTTCACGCCCAGCCTGATTAAAGGTCGCCATCACCGAGCCCATACCGATCCCCACTTTAGCCAGTAAGCTATCTGTTTGTTGGCTAAGCTTCTTCGTCGTGTCAATGGATTGGGGCTGAGATAGGATTGGCTCACAAAACGTAGTTTTGTGATCATCTACCAAGGAAAAACAACCACTGCGTATGCCAGATGCATAAATATCTTCCTGAATATATTGTGCCAAAGGGCCACTTTGGCCTGTAGCATGGATATTTAATGTCGGAATACCTTTTTGGGGATAAAGCCCACAACGCAATGTGCCACCACAGTCAATCACTACACAAGCGACTCGTTCATCGGGAACAAAATGTTCAAAGCCGTTAACCGCTTGCATGCCCGTCAACGCCACCATCTCATCAATAAAATGGGGACGAGTCCCTGCTGTGATGTAGATGATCTTCTTGTCAACCTCAACCGGAATGAATAGCGGGCCACCCCATCCACCCTGCCCTCGGTTTACTTTCAATACCGTCATCATTTTTCCTCAACCACGTTAAGATCGACTTTATCACTGAATACTACACCTTGTTGTCTAGCCACAAACATAGTCGTCATATCGGTTACCCAACCGCGTAAAAAGTTGGTCACTAAGCCAACCAGCAAATAGGAAATAGCGAGAGGACCGAGCGATAAGCCCTGTTGAGTGATCCCAGCGGCAATGCCTAGATAAATAAACAATTCACTAGGATTTACATGAGGGAACATACCATTCATGGTGTGGCAACTGTAGGAGGCAGAGGCATAATAAGAAGGTTTGTACTTTTCAGGTAAGAAACGCCCTAGGCTGAGCACCATGGGATTACAAAAAACAAAGGTTCCTACTGTCGGCAAGAGCAAATAGCGAGATATAGGATTAGACGCACTTTTCTGAGCTAACACTTCTATGCGCTGTTGGCCAATAAAACGGATCAGCGCATTCATGGCAACTAATAAACAGATCAGCACTGGGAGTACTTGTGCCACCATTTCGCTAAACACTTCACCGCCTTTCTCAAACAGACCAATAAACCATTCCGCTCCCTCGATTATCCAATCCATACCTTCGGCTCTTAAATTATGTGGGGATAGTTGGAGTGTTTCCGTTATTGATATATTGAAAAAGAGGCAAAAGAGAAAAGCGTGAATTCAATCACCGATAACTTTTATTTTAAAAGTAAAAAATTGAAATCGGCGACAAAATAAAAAGAAAGCCAACTGGCCTCCTTTCATAAATGGGGTTTATGGAGTGACTTAGGAGCCAACGGTGATCACTTGGATACCTTTCTCTTCCAAATACGTCCGATCCTCTGCTGCGATAAGGTTATCTGTGACAACTATATCGATTTTATCTAGCGGAACCACCACGTTAGGACTACGACGGCCAAACTTACTTGAATCGGTCACGACAATGATCTGATTGGCTGCTTGGCACATCGCCTGGCTGACTTGATACGCTTCGTTGTAGGTTGTTGTTCCCTGCGCGAGGTCAAAACCATCAGCACCAATAAAGAGTTTATCGAAAGAAAACTGTTTAAATGCTTGCTCTGCCAGCGTGCCATGGAAAGACGCTGATTTTCGGCGATACGTTCCGCCCGGAACCAATACAGTATGTTCCGCATCCAAATTCGCTACTGCGTTGACGATGTGAATACTGTTCGTCATCAATGTCAGTGACATCACCTGTTCAAAATGCGGCACCATCTGCAGTGTGGTACTGCCACAGTCCAGAATGATCGAATCCCCATCCTTGACCAGTTGTGAAGCGGCTTTAGCGATTAAGCATTTACGTTCAAGGTTCACCGTCTGCTTTTCATCCATCGAACGGTCTTCCAAAATGACGCTATTAGCGATACAAGCTTCAGCTGCTCCGTAACGGCGAATAACAAGCCCTTCTTCCTCTAACGAACGTAAATCACTGCGTATTGTAGCTCCTGATGTTTCAAAGGTATCGGCCAGATCATTCACTGACGTTTTCCCATTAACACGCAGATAATCCAGCAACTGCGCTCTTCTGTTATCTAAATTCATAGCATCAACTTCATTATTAAACTGATAGCAGTTTACAACAGTTCCCTTTCAACTTAAAAGTAAAAGGGGGAACATTCTTTCATTACTGCCTAGAAATTGCGACGTTTAACGCTTCTTGAACATTAGAATCCAGTTGAAATATGAGTGATTCAGGGATAGGTAGTGATTGACCAATGAGTTGATCTAGTGTCTTTGGTCTAGCAAATACAGAAATACCCTTCATCACTTGGGCATCTACAACATGCTGATCTTCATCTTCAACCAACACCAGTACGGTACGCGGTTTCCATCGGCTTTGGGTGCGGCCTATCTTGACTTTCCCTTTATGAGTCATAGATTGAAGCACCCGATTAAAAGATCGAATCTGCAAATAACCTAAGACGATCTGTATCATCCAAGCTCCTGCAGCAAAATAAATAAGTACCGTTGTTGAGTCCATCTCATACCTCTTGTCAAAAAGGGGCAAGCATAACGCCTGCCCAATATAAGCTGCCCTTATTCTAGGAGCATAGGGCTTAATCCATGGGGGATGGATTAGAACATTACCTGACCACCCGTGATATTGATCGATTGACCAGTACAATAGGCGGCTTCATCGCTGGCGTAAAACTTCAGTACATTAAGAACATCCTGATATTCACATCCTGCCTTAAGTGGTACTTTATCGATATAAATCTGTTCAACCTCTGATTCCGGTACACCCAATTTTTTCGCATACTGAGGTAGCAGTGATTGGAACATAGGGCTTTTCAACAAGTTACCCAACATCAAAGAATGCACCGTGATTTTGTGTTCCGCTAAATCTAACGCAAGTGACTGAGTCAGACCAACCCCACCAAATTTGGCCGCTGAGTAACCACTGTTATGCTTTGAACCCACTTTACCCGACTTTGAGTTGATCTGAATAATGCGCCCACCACGTTGTTCACGAATCATTACTTTTGATACTTCTCGTGCACAGAGGAAATACCCCGTTAGGTTTACGTCAATCGATAGCTGCCAAGCAGTCAGTGGAAAACCGTCAATCTTGCCAGCCTGAGCCACACCAGCGCTGTAAACCAGCAGATCAATCCTTCCAAAAAATTCATCTATTTGCCTAACCATATTCACTACACTTTGCTCTTTGGTGGCATCTACCTCCACACCCAGTGCTGTAGCCTGACCGTATTCTTGATTAATTCTATTAGCCACCTTTTCAGCACTGCAACCATTTAAATCGGCGACCGCAACTCGGTAACCTTCATTAGCCAAACCTAAGCACAGAAATTCACCTAGAGTCTGACCACCACCAACCACTAACGCAACTTTACTCATAACTTACACCTTACTTAGAGGGTGCCCCATCGTAGGCATAGAGCACCCATACTGACTATTAATTTAAAAAGACAATTTCATCACCGCAGCGCACTTGCTGAGGTCGATCACCATTGACATGAAGACAACCCGGATATTCAGCTTCAACTAAGGCATCAAACCGTATGGTAATGTGCCCAAGTTCTGCAAGGTTTTGATTGACCACCTCACCAACCGCTGTAATCGGATACTGATACCTTCCCAATTGCATCACACCACCGGGTTTGATATTCCCCTTGAGTGCGTCATGCGAGTGGATGAAGCAATACTCTGCCGCATCTTTTGGGGCAATATTACTGAAGATGATCATCATATCGTCTTCCAACGCACTATTGGCAAACTCACCAATGCTCTCGATCTTGACTTGATATAGTGGCGACATTGCTCACCTCCTATTGATAGATAAATAGAGACACAAACCAAGCCAGTAGAACGGTAGGTGCGCCAGTAAGGAAGCGTGAATACAGTACCGAAGGAACACCTATTTCAACGGTTCTCGGCTTCGCTTCTGCCATACCCAACCCAACCGGGATGAAATCACAAGCCGCTTGAGCATTGATGGCAAATAAAGCGGGCAACGCGAGATGTGGTGGTATATTGCCAAGACCAATTTGGGTGCCGACTAAAACACCAATAACTTGAGCGATAACCGCTCCGGGGCCAAGGAATGGAGAAAGCAGCGGGAACGAGCAGATCAACGCGAGCGTTACTAACCCTAGTGGATTTTGCGCCAAAGGCGTCAATACATGCGCGATCACATCGCCCAAACCAGAGGCAATGATCACCCCAATCAGCATGGAGACGAATGCCATAAACGGCAAAATCGTTTTCAAAATGGTATCAATGGCTTCACGCCCAGCTTGGTAGAAGGTCGCCATCACCGACCCCATCCCAATGCCGATCCGAGCCAACAAGCTGTCACTTTGCTGAGTTAGTTTTTTACTCGTATCGTATTTGTTTGTCGCCAGACTCTCGTTAGAGAGTTCATCTCTTAGTGGTGGTTGCATTGATCCACCCTCGCTGCCTACTAGTTGAATGTCACGCTCACGCACACCCGATACATAAATATCTTCAGTGATGAATTCAGCCAGTGGTCCACTTTTACCCGTAGCGTGAATATTAACTGTCGGTATCCGTTTTTTGGGATACAAACCGCAGCGCAATGTTCCACCACAGTCGATGACCGCTACGCCAATGTCTTCATCGGGCACACTAGTTTTAAAACCATCAACCGCTTCATAACCGGTAAGCTCAACAATACGGTCGACAATTGCAGGGCGAGTACCACCCGTAATGTAAAACACCTTTTTATCGGCTTCGATCGGCAACTCCAATGGGCCACCCCAACCGCCACTACCTTTCTGTATACGTAATACTTTCGTCATTTTTATTGCCCCATTAACCTACGTGAACCTGACGCTCTAACTGAACACCCTGTTGACGTTCAACCATAGTTGTAGTGAAGTCAGTGACCCACCCACGGAAGAAATTAGTCACCATACCAACCAACAAATAGCTAACCGCAAGAGGTCCAAGCGGCAGACCGAGCGTTGTCAGGCCACTAGTAATACCTAGATAGACAAACAACTCACCAGGGTTAATGTGCGGAAACAAACCATTCATCGAGTGACAGCTATATGAAGCCGCCGCGTAATAGGAAGGTTTATAACGTTCAGGTAAAAAACGACCGAGACTCAATGTCATCGGGTTACAGAAAATGAAGGTGCCGATAACTGGCAATATCAAATAGCGAGAGATCGGATTGCCAGCACTACTCTGTGCCAGTTTCTCCACTCGTTCTTGACCCACCAATCGGATAAGCGCATTCATCGCCACCAGCAGTGCAATTAGTAAAGGTAAAATACCGGTTACCATCCCCGTAAACACCTCTCCTCCTTTTTGAAATAGTCCGATAAACCATTCCGCTCCGTGAATTATCCATTCCATAATCAAACCTCATTGTTGTTATTGGCTTAGTGTCAAAGTACGTATTTATACTTCCACTTTACATTTCAAATTAAAATAATTGGCTTTCATTTTAATGACGATGATCACGAAATAATTTTCACAACGAAAACAATAACAACGAAATAACAAGGGATGAACACGAATTAACAACCAAGAGGCATCACCCATTCCTGAGCGACTTTAAACACTAAAAATCAATAACCCCAAAACCCAAGCAAAACATAACTTATTGTATTTTATAGACATTAAATACAATAAGCTTTTATTAGGCCGTATTCGACAGGTATTATCTGACCGTAAAAACGCCACGACTCATCAGTGTCATGATTAAAATAACTACAGACAATCCTTAAAGCAGTTTAATCAGAGCCACGCACTATTTTTCAAACCAAAAGAAACAATAGAAATATCACAAGCCTGCTTTCAGTATAAAAATCCATAAAGCAGGCTGTAAGCGCTACTGAATCACGCTTTACATTTTTTGAGACGGTGGCTCGATATCAAACAGGAAGAATCCGAGAGCAAGAAAGAGTTTTGGTAGGGAAATTGATTAAAAATTTAAACTGGCCTTAACCTCTCATTGACACTACCTCAACTCGTTTTTGTCACTCTGCACACCACCAATAAAGGTGATAACAAAAAGAGGATGGACTATGGTGTTTAGCGAAGAGGATCGCCAAGCCTTATACAATGTATGGATGTCACAAAAGGCTAAAATGCATTTGACTCAGATGGAGATGGCTAAGCGACTTAACCTTACTCAACTTGAGTTCTCACATCTTTTACGAGGGGATAGCTCTTTATCGATGACGTTTATCAGTCAATTCTGTCGTCATCTACATATTGAGCCGCACAGGGTACTACCGAGTTTGAAACAGACCGCCACCAGCGAGGTAAAAGCGATCTGTTTAAAAAACCGAATAAGTGTTGATGGTGATATCCAGCATGTTTCTATAGAAGGTAATCAAGTGATCATTGAATACATTCATTATGCCTAATTATTGCGCTACAGCGACTTGTTCTTGCACTAACTGCTCAGAGCGGTAATTTTCACCGGCTAATATATCGTAATGAATCACAGTGTCGTTATTAAATTTCGAGAAATCGTAGTAGACGGTGTAGGCGTTTGATTCTGGTTCCTTGGTTTTAATTATATCATTTACGAAATAAAAACAAGTCATAGCTCCTGACCATCTATCTTTGCTTGCCCATTGCCAAATTTTGGCATTACATTCCTTTGCTTGTACGATTGAATTAATATCAATCGCCTTATCATAGCTATTTGTTGGAGAATAAATTCGCAATTCAGCAAAACCATTTTCATCAAAATCGTTGTACACATGAATAGAAACATCTCTTAAGGCAACCGTACACTGATTACTATCTACTACTGATTTATAAGGTAAACGCAATTCATAGCGGTTTGGTTCGTCTGAAAAATCATAGGTATATTTTTTATCAATTTTCCCTCCCTTGTGCGCTTTACGGCCAAACATATCATAGGAATAGGTTTTACATTCATCGCCCATTACCCAAAATGCAGCCCATGCAACTATGTGAGTATCGGTTGGTTTTTTACCTGTGATCGTAATATAGGATTCATCAGGTTCATCACCCCAAATATTCGGTTGAGAAGTCTGGTAATAGTCATACCCAAGGAAAAATAATGCGATGAATAGTACAACAATTGATATTCGCTTTTTCCTATTGGTATTAGTGATAAATTTCACTCTTGCGGCCCTTTCTCTTTATCTAACGGCTCAGAGCGGTAATTCTCACCGGCTAATATATCGTAATTAATAACGGTGTCATTATTGAATTTCGAGAAATCGTAATAGACGGTGTAAGCGTTAAACTCTTCATCTTTAGTCTTTTTCTTTCCATCGACATAAAAATGACAACCAATGGCCCCTGCCCACTCTTTTCTTACACTTTTAAATATATCACTATTGCAATTATCTGCTGTAATCAATGAGTTTAGCTCAACCTCTCGATTGTAATATTCTCTGCCTGCCGGAGAAAATCGCAACTGAGCAAAGCCTACAGTATCAAAATCATTGTGAGCTTGTATGGAAAAGTCTCTTAATTCCACTATACAATTTTGTGAGTTCTTATACGTTTGGTAAGGAATTCTAAATTCAAAATTTGAACCATCTTTAGCAAAATCATGCGTAATTTTCTGACTTATCTTTCCTCCTTTATGAGCTTTTTGACCAAATAAATCGTAGGAATAAGCCTCACACTCATCTCCTGTCACCCAAAAATGAGTCCAAACTTCTAAATAAGCATCTATAGGCTTTTTGCCTGATATAGTAATATAGGACTCATCAGGTTCATCACCCCAAATATTCGGTTGAGAAGTCTGGTCATAATCATACCCAAGGAAAAATAATGCGATGAATAGTACAATAATTAATATTCGCTTTTTCATTGTGAGGTTATTCAATAACTTCATTGTAGTTGATCCTTAATTTCATCAGGCAATGTTTTTTGCGCTATTAATAACTTCGCTAGTGGTAAGCGCTGAGGGTCAAAGACTATCTGCTTGAGCTCTCCTCTTATTTTATTGCGATTTTCTATTAGTTTATTTATAGAATTCATCTCATTCATCAAACGTCCAATGCTCAACGCTGGTGTAGCATTTCCTAAAGATTCAGCCCAAGTTTGTTTAACGGTGAGATAATTTTTCTGTAAAGTAGCAATTTCTTGATCGAGAGCTGATATCGCTTGCTGGTAATGCACCATTAAACTTTCATTACTTAAAGAATACATTTGTTGCCACAAATTAGGGATATAATATTCCATTCCATGCTCTGCAATTGAAGCGTCGGATAAGCTATTTACCAAAGTAACAGAATCATTACTGGCTAATTTTGCCAGATCTAGCATAGTGATTTGTGTTTGCCTTGGCGTCAGTAAAATCTGGTCAGAATCATTATAAGTTAATAACTGCGATAAATGACCATGGTGGAGATAATTATCATCGTCGTTATCGGTAAGCATTTTTTTAATCAATGTTATACCACTACTAAATACATCCCATTTATCTAGCCCCTCTGTAAGATCGGTATTTGCCCATGTCATGGGGATTTGAGCAACCAAATCATGGTTATTAACATGACGATAATGCAGAATATTCTGATACCGAGTAACAAAACTGCGCGTTCCTGTACGTGGCATTCCATATGTATATAAACGCAATACTGGGGGATGATAGCTATCTTTAATCAATGCGCTTAGAAGTAATGCACCAGCGCCCCCTAAGCTATGGCCACAACAGTAGAATTTTTTTATTTTATGTAGTCCTAGATCTTTCTCCATCAAAGATAACAAAGCCATCGTATATTGGTAAAACCCCCGATGGATATACGTTCCACCAAACTCTTCGGGGGCGATTTGCGCAGCATCAAGGTCCGTTATAATAAGGTCTTTCATTCCTGGTGAATCGGTAGCACTTTCTATCTTATCCGCAATCACAACCGCCATACCTGAAGCCGCTTTTATAATTTTAAATTTCGTGTTGTCAACAGGTGGTTTCTTACTCTGGAAATAAGGCTCTGTACCTCTCACACCTATAATCGCCAATTCATCGTTAAAGATGATGTAACCTTCACTGCCAACATCATCCTCAGCATAATATTGAGCACTTAAAGCTCTGCTGTATGGTATCTCTTCTAGTAGCCATTTCGCCTGTAAATCCCCAGAATAAGTTGGTCTTTCTTTGCGCTTTAACTGAGAAATTACCGTACTAATCGCACCCTGATTATCTGTTGTCTTACCATCATCCCTATTAAAATCGTTAGTCGCATAAGCCAATTTCGATAACAACGCAAAGGTATAACTATTCACCAAACTAAATTCATCGGTATCAATAATCACTGGCATATAACTGCGCAGTGCTTTGATTTCGAAAACGTAACTTTGGTTGTGGCTAAGGCTGAACCCTGCTTTTTCCGCAGAGGCATTGGTATCTATCCCTTTATGATGCTCTTGCAAAAACTCATCTTGAGGGGCTTCATCCCAAAAATCACCTATGGTGGTGCTGTGATACCGTTTCGGGCTTTGCTCAGCAGCATCACGCTCTGCCGATGCGCGGGTTTTCACTGGCGACTCTTGCCCTTCTTTACGGCTGGCGTACTTTTCAACTTCGCTTAACAAAGAGGCTTGGCTGACGGAAGCGCGCCATTCACCTGCGGCAATATTTGCAAATAATACTTTACCGGCGCTGGTGGTTTGCGTGTGTGTGTTGGAGGTAATTTTGTTCGTAATAGTGACGGCAAGGCCATCAATCGGTTCATCGTTTTCACTCATGAACTCCAGTTCCAACCAGTTTTTCTCGGGGTTGCACTGCACGCAATGGTTAAATGAATCCATGATTATCCCTCATGTTGTAATTGACGACTTAAGGCATGCAGAGCGTATTTAATCTCTTCATTTTGATTGTCTTTGATCAGTTCTATCATGCTAGGCTGAGCCAAGTATTCGTTGCCCATGATCGCCGCGATGGCCGCGCTCATCACACGATACGTTAAGGTTTGCTCAGCAGCAGAGAGAAACGGTGTGAGCATGGAAGCGATATCACGCCCTTGGGTTAAGTGCTGGTCCATTGCCTTGGGGAAATGCTGCCATAACCAAGATTCAAGGTTAGCTTTTAACAAAGGTAAGTTCTCTTGTTTATCAAGATGATGCGCTTTTATTACCCACCAAGAGCCTTGCTGAGCATTAAATGGCGCGTGCGAGGTGTTGTTAAACGTGACTAAGTGGCCTTGATCTCGATCGTGGCCTTGGTCTCCATCACCTAATGCAGCCAATTGATTGATATTGCCCAAAAACTGGTTCACTTCTGATTGGTCCATTCGCGCTAACATAGCAATAATGACCGACCTATCGTAAAAGCGAAACATCACTTCCTCGCCCTCTAATCCGGCAATTAATAAACTGCGAAGATGCTGCAAAACTTCATCACCCACGGCATGACTTGACAGCCCAATACCCTGTTCAAGTAACGCTTCAGGGAGCGATAATACCGATTCAGAAACAGGGATTAACCATGGAGAGAGTGCCATCACCTCAGTAAACATTGCACCATAAAACAGAGGCACGGCTTCTTCAAATCCAAAGCCCCCATTTTGCTGTAAGGCCTGCTTATGAAGCTTGCGATCAACTAACCAATAGCGATGATTTTGCTGCTGTTGAAACCAAGAGAGGATCATGACGGTTTCCCCTGCGTAGAGCATAATCTTACGGCTGGCATATGGGCTTGCTCTGCGTTTAATAACGCTTGGTAAGAAATGGTTCGAAGAGCGGCTGGCATGGTTTGGTCCTTTTTCGTGAATCGCATCGCATAATGTAATGCCTCACTAAGCAAAAGCAATGCCAGTGTTAAATTATTATATTTCAATAGGTTAACTTTATCGTTTGACTACTTGAGCAATAAATTGCTCCGCTGGGCAAAAACTTGCTTAACCAAGCACGATCTGACCGAATTTTTGCTCGGTTCAGTGCTCTCTCACCGACAAGAGATGTAACTGCACGAGCGTCGTCAATCCTAAGCCATCTCATCATTGACAGAACACGTAAAGTTCACCGCACAGCTTAGATTCCAGCCTCGCCAATTAAATGTTAACATCATCACATCTAAAACTGCGGTGGTTATCAGTAAACCTTGTTGATGATTCTCATAAACATCAATAAAAACTCTCTTCCTCCACCAGCAGAATTTTTACATTAAAAGGCAGTTTTCAAATGGTTAACAACACAATTCAATGGTTTCCGGGACACATGCATAAAGCACGTAAGGAGATCGAAGAGGTCATTCCGCAAGTTGATGTGATTATCGAAGTGTTGGACGCTCGTATCCCGTTTAGCAGCGAGAATCCACTTATCTCCCATTTGCGTGGTAATAAACCGTGTGTGAAGGTACTCAATAAACGTGACCTAGCAGACCCAGAAATGACGCAATTGTGGATCGACCATTTTGAGAAAGAACAAGGGGTGAAAGCAATGGCGGTAACCACGTCTAACCCTCAAGAAGTGCATAAAATCATGGAGCTTTGCCGTAAGTTGGCACCACATCGTGAAGAAGTGGGGAAAAATATTCGCACCATGATCATGGGCATCCCGAACGTCGGTAAATCAACCATCATCAATACGTTAGCCGGTCGCGCTGTGGCTCAAACAGGTAACCAACCCGCCGTTACTCGCCGCCAACAACGTATCAATTTGCAAAATGGCATTGTGCTGTCCGATACTCCGGGAATTTTATGGCCTAAAGTGGAAAACCCACACAGTGGTTTTCGCCTAGCCGCAACGGGGGCAGTAAAAGATACTGCAATGGAATATGAGGATGTAGCCTTTTATACTGTTGAGTATTTAGCGCAAGCTTATCCTGAGCGTTTGCAAAAGCGTTATCAAATCGATGAGCTACCTCAATCTGATGTGGAATGGATGGAAGAAATTGGCCGCAAACGTGGTGCTCTGCGCCCCGGTGGCCGTATTGATCTGCACAAAGCGTCGGAGATCCTGCTGCATGAATTACGCCAAGGTATTCTCGGCCAAATTACTCTTGAACGCCCTGAAATGATCACCAAAGAGTTAGTGGAAGTGGAAGAACGAACGGCTAGAGAAGCCGAGGAAAAAGCAGCCAAAAAAGTAGAGCGTCGTAAACGTTATTTGCGTAATAAGCGCTAAATTCCTCTCGGATCCCTTCTACGCTACACCTCATTTCTACTATTACCATCAGGGCGGTCAATGATCGCCCTTTTCATCAAAACAGACAACTGCATGCTGTTTGCTATTTCTAACTGACATTATCATGACAAATCAATACAGGTTTTTATGCGCTACTTCTATAGCATGAAGGAACCTTCTGATGACACTCAAGTCATACCACCATTGTTTATTTTCTCCTTGATATGGAATTGTTCATGAAAAAGCGTTGGGCCATCGCGGTAATTAGCGCCGCCTTAATCTGCGGGGGCTATTACCTAACTACCAATAGCAATGAATCTCTCTCGGCTTTCCCCACTCTGACGGTCGAACAGGGAAATATTGCCAAACAGGCAATCGCTGTTGGCCAAATCGTGCCAGCTCACTCGGTATCTATAAAATCGCAAATTGAGGGGATTGTCGGTGAAATTTATCATCGGGTCGGTGAACAAGTTACCTTGGGCACGCCTTTGATCAAAGTGCGTCCAAATCCAACACCGCAAGCGTTAACCGACGCAACCACCGCTTTAATGCAAAGTGAGGCGAGCTTAGATTCCGCCAAACAGACGCTGGCAAACTTGCAGCAGTTAGTTGAACAAAAGATTGTGCCGGAAAACTACGGTGAGCTAATCCAAGCAAAATCAGAGCTAAAATCAAAACAAGCCGAAGTGCAACAAAAAAGGCAGAACCTTGAGCTGATCCGCAGCGGTGAAGCATCGGTTGGCGATTCGAAACTCACGTCCACACTCGTCGCCCCCATTGATGGCACCATTTTAAACCTAAAAGTGGAAGTAGGAGAGCCGATCATTTCCACTGCCTCAAGCCAAGCGGCAACTGAAATGATGTCGATTGCCGATATGAATGACATGATTTTCAAAGGCAGTGTCAGTGAACATGATGCGGCGCAACTCGCCTCAGGGATGGCCGTCAACTTAACGTTAGCACCGTATCCAGAAGCAGAAATCAGCGGCGTATTAAGCAAAGTTGCGGTTCAATCTGATAAGTTGAATAACCCTAGTGATACTAAAACGACTAGCTTTGATAATGGATTTGAAGTGGAGATTAACCAGATTCGCTTTCCTGACAATATGGTGATTCGCTCGGGCTTTTCTGCTACCGCACAGATCACATTAAAGAGCGTGGAAAACGTCATCACCATTCCAGAGCGCGCATTACGATTTAGCGGTGAAAAACCTGAAGTCTTGATCCCAGATCAGTCAGAACAAGGTTACCAAGTGCGCGCCGTAACCTTAGGTTTGTCCGATGGCATTAATGTGGAAGTGATTGCGGGTTTATCAGCGGAGGATGTGATCATCGACAACAGTTTATTCGGAGGCAAAGATGACCACTAAGCGCCCTTTTCAACGTAATGCGCTAGCAGCCGCGCTAATGACGTTCTGTGGCGCGGTGACTTTTTCAGCTCACGCCATCACTATTGAACAAGCTTGGCAAGCCGCCAAAGCTTTTGACCCTACTTATTCACAAGCACAGATCCAATCTCAAATCAGTGAAACAGAGGTCCGAAGTACCAAAAGTGCCTTGCTGCCTTCTTTTAGCCTCAGCGCGGATACCTCATGGGATGACGATGGCAACAACACTAAAGGCTATAGTGCCACATTAAGCCAAACCATTTGGGATAGCGCTAATTGGGCACAGCTCGACCAATCTCAAGCAAGCTATGTGGCATCACAATTAAAAGTGAAGACTGCACATAATGAGCTGGCTGCAACATTACTGTATGCCTATCTCGATCTCGCCAGCGCACAAGGCGATCTACAACTTGCTGAGCAAAAGTTCGTAGAAGGTGCAAAACTGCTGAAGATTACCGAGCAGCGCTACAAAGCAGGAAAAATTCGATCAACGGCATTGGAAGACATGCGTGCTAACCACGTCGATGAGCAAGCCGATATACTCAGTGCGCAAGCTGCTCTAGAAGAGAAAAAGTCAGCCCTTATCGCGCTCATCAATCAAGACCCACAGCACATTGACCAAATTAAAACGACCGACCTCATTGAACCGCCAATGCAGGTCAGCAGCGAAACTGAATGGTTAAAGCTTGCGCAGAATAACAGCCCTGAGTTATTGGCTGCCCAGCAGGAAGTCGCCGCTTCTGAATTTGGCCGAGATGCAGCCAAAGCCAAATATTATCCCACCTTATCTGGCAGTGTTTCTTACCAAGACAATGATCAGGGTCGAGATGGGGATCTCAGTACAGGTTTAAGCTTAAAAATTCCGTTGGATTTGAATGGTTCCACGCGCGCCACGGTCGATCAGGCTGCGCTGCAAGTCTTAAGCGCCAAGCAAGTACTGCGCAAGGTAGATATCGAGATTAAACGCAAAATTCAAAGTGGCTTTAACCAAATCCATCTGGATTGGCGACAAGTGGAGATGGCTCAGTTACAAGTCCGCTCACGAGAGCAAGCTTTAAAAAGTAAACAAACCGTTTATGAGTCAGGAATGACTGAAGCTTCTGATTTGATTGACGCCCATAACGCTCTGTTTAACAGTAAAAACAGTCTACAACGGCGATTGTACCAATATTGGAAGCAGCGGATTGGCCTGCTGCAAGCTGCTGGGCAGTTAGATGATGACGTGATCGCTTCGCTCTCTCAGGCTCTGCACTCATGATCTCAAGCCTACAACAAGTCGTGCAAACGCTGCTTGCCCATCGGCTACGCAGCGCCCTCGCGGTCATTGCTATCGTTTGGGGTATTGTGTCGGTTTTAGTGCTCGTTGCCTTAGGTGAAGGATTTTATCGCGTCAATACACAATCTTTCGCGCTGTTAATGAGCGATACACAAATGGCTTTCCCCAGTCAAACCACCAAACCTTGGCAAGGCCTTGCGGCAAGACGAGCGATTACCCTTTCAGAGCCGGAAATGCATGCTTTGGCACAGCACCCAAACATCAGCGCATTATCAGTTATCTACGGAAAATGGGATGCTAAAGTGACGAATGTAAAAGGCCGAATGCTTCCCGGTTACGTCAGCGGGATCGACTCTCAATTTTTAGCATTGCGCAACTTGCAACTGACCGCGGGGTCACGCGGCATTCACGCCAGCGATCAGCAAAACCATTCCCGAATTGCGGTGGTTGGTTGGCAGTTGGCACAAGTTGGTCAGCTATCCATTGGTGATACGATCAAAGTCAATACCATTCCCTTCTCGGTTGTCGGTATTACTCAGCAGCAAGAAGGGGGCATTTCGATAAACAATGAAAACAGCCAAGTGATGATCCCAAGCAGCGCTTTTACTGATCTTTGGCAAAGTGAGCCTGAATTTTTCCTTGTGCAGCCCGCCGCAGGGATACCAGCAGCGGTATTGCGCATGAACATCCTCTCTTTCTTCGCCAAACAGAAACATTTTGATCCGAGCGATACTGAGGCCATAAACCTACCTGACTTCAGTAGCGGCGCTCAGTTTTTCAATGCCTTGTTTCGAGGTATACAGCTGTTCTTAGGGGCAAGTGGAGCGATGACGCTTGCGGTCGGCGCTTTGGGCGTCGCCAATATCATGTTCCTTTCTGTCACGGAAAGAACGCGGGAAATTGGTGTGCGTTTAGCCATTGGCGCAACACCGAAGATCATTTTGCGCCAGTTTATTTTAGAAGGTGGGTTGCTAGTGGCATTAGGTGCAGTGTTCGGAATGCTCCTCTCCTATCTGGTGGTACTATTACTGAATTACATCGGCTTACCTGATTGGCTCGGCGAACCAGTCATCACTGTGCCAGCTCTAGGCTGGTCACTGCTCGTCACCACGTTGTTTGCACTGCTGGCTGCTTATTTCCCAGCAAAGCGTGCCGCCAATCTCACCCCCGTCATCGCCTTAAGTGCGAGGGCTTAATAATGATGTTACCTATCAGGCAAATTTATCAAGAGATGGCGGCCGAAAAACTGCGCTTGCTACTCACTATTTTAGCGGTGGCTTGGGGCACACTTTGCATCGCCACCATGCTCGCAACAGGCGAAGGATTACGCCAAGGGCTGACACGCTCATCACAAAGTGGCAATGGCAATTTACTCTATTTGACCGGGGGGTATGCCAGCCAGACCGCCGGACGCTTTTTTGAAGGGAAAGCCCTCTCTTTGCAAGCAGATGATGTTGAGCTTGTTCGCGCACTGCCCTTTATCCAACGCGCTGAAGTCAGCGCACAATGGGATAAACGCGTCAGCAATCAAGACAATGGCACCTGGCAGCGCCCACTAGCGGTTAACCCAGAATATCAGTCCTTAACTGGTATTGAGATAGCCAAAGGAGGGCGATGGATCAACCCGCTCGATAATCAACAGCAGCGTAAAGTGGTTGTACTCGGTTATAACGCCGCAGTGCAATTGTTCAATTCTGAGGATGGTTGGAGTTGGCTGGAACCCCAGACGCTGAGCATAAACCCCGTCGGTCAATTGATAAAAATAGGTGATGAAAACTTTACCGTTATCGGCGTGATAGCGCAGACAAGTGCAGAGGTAGAACAAGGAACCCCTATTGACTACGCGGTATTTGTGCCTTTTCGCACTTGGCAACGTTTTAACCCCAACGCAGCGATTGCAGCGATCAATGTGCAGCTCAATGCCACGGTTGATCGCGAAAAAGCCGCGCAAGTGGTTAAGCAAGTGATCGCCAGAAAGTACGGTGCCAGTGCTTCAGACACGCAGCTCCTGCAAGTCGAAGACATGCTATTGAGGCAAAAAAGCATGCGCCGTTTCTTATTCGGTCTACAAGGATTTTTGGGCATTATTGGGCTTATTACCCTCGGCGTAGCAGGCATTGGTATTGCCAATGTCATGTACGCCACGGTAAAACGATCCACGCGAGACATCGGTGTACGAATGGCCGTCGGAGCTACGCCCACCACTATCAAACTCCATTATTTAGTGCAAGCCTTGCTCACGATGTCACTTGGCGGTTTAGCTGGCTTAGGATCCACTTACGGGCTGATCACCTTATTAAGATACGCTCCCTTAGAAGGCAATATGCTGTTTGAGCAATTAGGGAAACCCTTACCCGAACTGTCGTTTTCGATTGTCTTTCTTGTGATCGCGGCGCTGGCGATTGTCGGTGTGATTGCCGCGTGGTTTCCCGCCAATCGCGCGGCTAGCATTACGCCATTAGAGGCATTACAAAGTGAATAAACAAAACTTACCGAACCTTGTTCAATTGACCAATATCAGCAAGCACTATCGCAGTGGTGAAGAGTTGGTCAAAGCATTAGACGGCGTTTCGCTATCGATTCAAAAAGGCGAATTTCTCTCTATTCTAGGGCCATCAGGCTCGGGTAAATCAACCTTAATGAATATCCTCGGTTGCTTGGATGTTCCTACATCGGGTGAATATCAGTTGGACGACAAGGCGGTCGCCTCGCTCAGCAGCCATCAATTGGCTCATATTCGTAATCAAAAAATTGGCTTTGTTTTTCAAAGTTTCAACCTGCTCGAATACGCTAATGCTCTCGATAACGTCGCCCTACCCTTGGTCTATCGCGGAGTAAAATTAAAAGAGCGCCGAGCACGTGCAGCAACACTATTAGAAAAAGTGGGGCTTGGCGATCGCATGCAGCATAAACCCAACCAGCTCTCGGGGGGACAAAAGCAGCGGGTGGCGATTGCGCGCGCGTTGGTCAATGATCCGCAAATTATCTTAGCCGACGAACCGACAGGTGCGTTAGATTCAAAATCAGGCGCTGAAATTGAAGCCCTGTTCAATGAGCTTCATCAAGAAGGACGAACGCTTATTGTCGTCACTCACGATCTCGCATTAGCGAAGCGAACTCACAGAATAGTGAATATCAAAGATGGGCAGATTTTATCTGATGAACGCGTTGATCTCGCAACAAGGCAGCCATAAATAGCTCAACGCATTATAAGAAGTTATAAAGTGAACGAGAAAGACGAAGCCGTTCCAGTTCGCCTTTCTTAGTTCATTTTTTCTTTGTTCTTTCTTTGTTGGTTTTTTCTTTGGATCCTATTGAGAGATACCCGCCAATTTCAGCAATACCGCTTCGAGTTGATCCCATGGCATGAACTGTGAGTCAATCACTTCTAAGCGTGATTCAAACCCTTCTAAGCTCATCTCATTCACTGAAACGACTCCTTGGTTGATGTTGAAGGCGTAGCATCCTTTATCGGTATTGACGACCGCCTTAACACGCTCAGCGGTCAGGGCACTCAGCAT
Source organism: Vibrio sp. B7 (assembly GCF_963888765.1). Lineage (NCBI taxonomy): Bacteria > Pseudomonadati > Pseudomonadota > Gammaproteobacteria > Vibrionales > Vibrionaceae > Vibrio > Vibrio sp. B7. The sequence goes on along the minus strand of NZ_CAWPKR010000035.1, from coordinate 166,236 downwards.
AGAAAAAAGCTCATCAAAATCAAAATGGTATTCAGCGCCGATTAACCAACCACAACTGAAATAACCTTGGCCCCGATTTTCTTTGCGCACAAACGCTTTACCCGGCTGTAACGCAAACTGTGGTTCTAACGAAGCATGATGATGGTGATGCGCTTCAATATGAGTAGAAGCTGCGCCGTGAAGACGTTCAATATCTAATAATTCTAAAGGCAACTCACCTTGCTTGACTAACTTGCTAAAAATCTTCGCGGGTGATTGATCAGTCACCCAGTCATTAAACGCATCCACATCAGCACTAGTGCATTGATCCACTTTATTGCCAATCACCACATCACCACTGGCCAATTGGTCATTAAAATTTTGGTTGGATGTGTATTTTTCATTACGCAAGTTGCGCGGATCCACTAAAGTGATCGTGGCTTTTAAATCGACATACGGTGCATATTGATCAGAAGTTAAAGTTGCCACCACTTGCTTAGGGTGCCCAAGCCCTGTTGGCTCAATTAATAGACGATCGGGCTTTTGCCTAAGTAAGGCGTTAATTCCAACAGACATAGGAACACCCGCGGTACAGCACATACAGCCGCCCGGTACTTCTTTGATCAGCGCGCCTTGGTCAGACATCATCGCCCCATCAATACCAATTTCTCCAAACTCATTGACCAACACCGCCCACTTTTCATCAGCAGGTTTATTCTTCAATAAATTCAAAATGGCCGTCGTTTTTCCTACACCAAGAAAACCGGTAATAATATTAGTTGGTACTTTTTTTGTCATGTCAGCACTCCTTTTGCGGCAGTATATACCGAAATAAGAAGCCAGTGCATGGTTTACAGGCAACAATGAGCCGAGGTACATAAACGACAAAAGGCGCACTACGGTGAGCGCGCCTTTCCCCTCGTAACTCAATCGTGAGTTCGCGAATCGGGAGGACTATAGATGCAACCCGATCATAAACGAGGACATAGAATTGAAATATTGCTGATTCCATCCAAATTGTAGGTAAGGCTTGAATTCCTCCCTGTACGATATCTGAATCTGCCTTACGCTTTAACTATGGTTCATTTGGCTGGCTTAGCAAGGTTCAATCTCTGTTTTTTAACTCATTTTTAACTCAGATCTCGTTTTTAGTAGAGAATCTCTCCATCTTCCAGATATGGAAATCTACATTGCAGCTTTGACGCTATAGTTAATCACTTTGGCGCGTATAATTCTGTAACAAAATATGTTCACATTTTACCAATCGAGGCCCTTTTTTACATGACCAAAAGAGAGAGATTGAAACAGTCACTGCTTGCAAAAGTTCCAAAAGATACGATTAACCAATTTCTCTCTAAGGACAAAACACCACTCTCAATCCTTTTTCTTTCGCTCATTGTCGGTATTCTTGCTGGGATTGTTGGTACTTACTTTGAAGCCGCTGTGCACCTGGTTTCTGAAACACGCACCGAGTGGTTAAAAAGTGAGATTGGTAATATCTTACCCTTGTGGTTGGCCGCTTTTCTTATCAGTGCAGCGTTGGCGTTTATCGGTTATTTTCTTGTGCACCGGTTTGCGCCCGAAGCCGCCGGTTCTGGCATTCCTGAAATTGAAGGCGCGATGGATGGTATGCGCCCCGTTCGTTGGTGGCGAGTACTGCCAGTGAAGTTTTTTGGCGGTATGGGTGCCTTAGGTTCTGGTATGGTTTTGGGACGTGAAGGGCCCACGGTTCAAATGGGGGGAGCCATTGGCCGAATGGTGTCGGATATTTTCCGCATAAAAAATGACGATACCCGCCACTCACTCTTAGCATCTGGCGCAGCTGGAGGCCTAGCTGCCGCATTTAATGCGCCGCTGGCGGGCATCATGTTTGTGATAGAGGAGATGCGCCCGCAGTTTCGCTATACCCTCATTTCAGTACGTGCCGTCATTGTCTCGGCGGTGGCGGCAAATATCGTCTTTCGCGTGATTAATGGCCAACATGCTGTGATCCAAATGCCGCAATATCAAGCACCAGAGCTGGCTTCACTGTGGCTGTTTCTGCTGCTTGGGGGACTGTTTGGTATTTTCGGTGTGCTATTCAACCGTTTAATCACACTATCACAAGATATTTTTGCCAGAATTCATCGCAATGATCGTAAACGATATTTACTCACGGGTTCACTATTGGGAGGCTGTTTTGGCTTAACTTTATTGTATATTCCTGAATTGACTGGGGGTGGCATCTCACTAATCCCTAATATCACCAATGGTGACTACGGTGCCGCTATCTTGCTGCTTTTGTTCATTGGTCGTATTTTTACCACCTTGATCTGCTTTGGTTCTGGTGCTCCGGGCGGGATTTTTGCACCAATGCTGGCATTAGGCACGCTGTTTGGCTACGCCTTTGGCCTGATTGCGCAAGAACTGTTACCACAATTAGCGATTGACCCAGGAATGTTCGCCATTGCAGGCATGGGTGCACTGTTTGCCGCAACGGTTCGCGCACCCATTACAGGTATTTTATTAGTTATTGAAATGACCAATAATTATTATTTAATTTTACCGCTGATTATTACTAGCCTTGGCGCGGTTATTTTCGCTCAATTACTTGGCGGCCAACCCATTTATAGTCAGTTGCTCCATCGCACCTTGAAAAATGCCAAGCTGCAACAACAAGATCTTCCACCAAAAGAGTAATCGTGAGACTCATGAATATTGACTCCGCTGCGAATTGTTATGTCTAAGTAACAAATTAGAAAGTGCGATGTTGCACCACAACTCGATAAACTTGATAATGCGCTCGTTTGCTGGCTGCTAGAAATACATTATTCATTTTCTAGAGCAAATGATGACATGGAGTTTATCGTTGAACTGGAAAAGGTTAATTCAAGTACAAAGCACACCGCCCTCTCAAGCGGCGCTAGCATTAGGTGTGATCAGCCTCGGGCATGCGTGGGCACTTTATATTCCCTCGGTCGGTCTCATTATTCGCCCCTATTTGGCACTGCTCGGTGCATTATTACTGCTGCCTGTCTTGCTAAAATACCTCACCAGCTTCAAGACATTCATGGAGGACATTCGCCACCCTCTTTCAGGTAGCTTGATGGCTCCAATGAGCATGACTTTACTGATCTTAAGTGATTATCTCGCTTTAATTTCACCGCTCATTGCTTATCCTATTTGGTTTACCGCGCTCTTGCTGCACTTCACCATGATGCTGCTTTTCTTCAGTTTTCAGGCCATGAACTTTAAAATCAGCCATATTGTACCAAGCTGGTTTCTTTATCCGGTTGGGTTAATCAGTAGCTCGCTCGCTGGCACGCAATTTGGCCACACTGTCTTTTCAGAAACACTCGTCTCTGTCTGTATCGCTATCTATTTTTTTATGCTGCCGTTAGTGTTATATCGTTTGGTGTTTGCTGGAATGTTACCTAAACGCGCACGCCCAACACTCGCCATTATGGCTGCACCTATTAACCTCACCCTCGCGACGTATTTGGTCAACTTCCCTCATCCTGATCCAATATTAACAGGCGCACTGGCTGGCATTGCCATCACCATGACACTGCTTATTTACCTTTGCTATATCCGTCTGCTCAGGCTCAAGTTTCAACCGTCTATTGCTGCTGTGACCTTCCCTTCTGTCATCAGTGCTATCGCCATGCATCGTTTAACCACCTTCTTTGAAGGACAGTACCCGCAATGGCACTGGTTACATCAATTTGGGTTATTTGAATTGACTATTGCTACTTTCTTAGTCGTTTGGGTTTCTATTGGTTATATAAAAATGTATTGGCCTGAATTATTTGCTAATAAATAAAAACCTAATATTTATCTTTAATTAAAAATTAATTAGGGCTGGATAAGCCTAGGCAATGACGAACAATATAAAAGACACTATACCTTAATTTGCAATAGCAGCCAAAATAATAAAAACTCACTCGTGACAATTTTAAATTAATATTCAATATATCCTTTGTCAGCTGGCATTTAATTAAAAACATATAAAGGATATAACCATGAATTCACGTAAGTGGAAACACGAACTACCGGCTTCTATACAATCTAGAATTGACTATTTTATCAATGATTTGATTAATGCAAATGCTAACGGAAAACATCTAGTCCTAGGGAAAAGGCCAACAAAAAACGACATAGTGTTACAAAGTAATGATTATTTAAGCTTGGCTGATCATCCATTAATTAAAGCACGGCTGAAAAATGCCATCGATAAAACACATGATAGTGTTTTTATGTCCGCTATTTTTCTACAAGATGAAGAGTCTAAACCTTCATTAGAAACGAAATTTGCAGAATTTGTAGGCTTTGATAGTTGCCTTCTTTCTCAATCAGGATGGAATGCTAATACTGCCTTGTTGCAAGCCGTGTGCGGGCCACAAAGTAACGTCTACATTGATTTTTTTGCTCACATGTCAATGTGGGAAGGTGCTCGTTACGCTAATGCCAATATTCACCCATTCATGCACAATAATTGTGATCATTTGCAAAAACTAATCGCTCGACACGGCCCAGGGCTCATTGTGGTTGATTCGATTTACAGCACTATAGGTACGATTGCACCACTCACCGATTTGGTCACTATCGCCAAAGAGTATGGATGCGCCATTTTAGTTGATGAGTCGCATTCACTTGGCACACATGGCGAAAAAGGTGCAGGACTTGTCAGTGAATTAGGGTTAACAGCAGAGGTTGACTTTATTACAGCTAGCCTTGCGAAAACGTTCGCGTATCGCGCTGGCGCTATTTGGGCGAATAATAATGTGAATCACTGTATCCCTTTTGTGGGTTATCCCGCTATTTTTAGTTCAACTATTTTGCCTTATGAAGTCGAAGCGTTAGAAGCGACATTGGACATTATCAAATCAGCCGATTCTAAAAGAACTCAGTTGCACCGCAATGCACACACACTGCGTCGTGGACTAAATAGTATAGGGCTAAGCGTACGAAGTGAGTCCCAAATCATAGCGCTAGAAACCGGAGATGAACGAAATACAGAAAAAGTTCGTGATTATTTAGAAGAGAATCAAATATTTGGTGCTGTTTTTTGCAGGCCTGCCACTTCAAAGAATAAAAACATTATTCGGCTTTCGTTAAATAGTAATGTCACTGACTCACAAATTGACACCATATTAACCGTGTGTGAAAGGGCCCAAAATGATAGCAGTCTCTATTTCAAGTAAGTCACGCATCGACATACTAAACCAATGGTGCAATCTCAAATAAGAAGGATAAGGTAAGGAATAACCCTAGGGTTCACCTAGGGTTATTAAATCCAGTGACTTAATTTTTTTAACAATAGCGTTTTATCCGCTGGTTTTAAAACGTAATCATTCATTCCTGATGTACGGATTTTTTCTATCGTTGAAGGGCTATTGTCACCCGTATGCCCAATAATAGGCACTTTACTGTAAGAAGCGGTGGATGAACGGATAGATAAAGTGGCCGAAATACCATCCATAATCGGCATTTCAATATCCATTAACACCAAGTCAATTGAATTATTGGCCAACATTTGTAATGCTAATTCCCCATCGCTCGCTTGCAGTACTTCATACCCTTGCTTTTCTAGCAGCAGAGCGGTGAAGCTACGTAAGGAGTGGTTATCATCGACCAACAAAATTCGTTTTTCATAATCATATTGTTTTAACGGGATAACATTTTTATCGGCAATAAGCTCTTCCGTTTCAAAGAGTAGTTCATCAATAATCGCCGATCCATCCAATAACAATTTGTGCTTTTCAATTGGGTAAATGGTTAAATGACGCTCCATCGTCAGCGCGTAACGCTGATTTTGGTCATATAAATAGCAAACTTTTGCTTGTGTAAAATGCAGTTTAGGTTCCAGTTTGGTTAAGTAATCCGGCGTTTCATCCAACGTTTGCAGATCCACAAAGATCAGATCAAACTCAAATTCAAACTCTTCTCGACGCAAAGCACTCTCAGGCTCTAAGACATTAAGCTGGAAACCAAGATAGAACGATTTCTCACTGAGATAACGATTCACTATGCTCGTTTTGCCAATATAAAGCAGAGATTTCGCCTTCATTAGATCAAGTTTAATATTAGCAACGGCTTGCGAATCATACTCGGGAAACGTTAAGGTAAACTCCGTCCACTCTCCAAGTTCAGAACGGCAGATAATATCCCCTCCAAAAGCATGCATTACTTTACGGCAAAAGGGTAACCCCAGACCATAGCTACCATTTTTACCGAAGGTATAAAAGTCTTTAAAAATATCGTCCAGCAAATGAGGTTCAATACCAACACCATTGTCTTTCACTGTAATTTGGTGGCAATTCTCACTTGATTTCAAGGTGATATGGATATTAAACATATCGTTATTTTGATAGTAGAACGCATTCTTGAGTAGATTGTAGAGCACGTATTTTAACAGTGTACTGCTGCCTAAAAAATCAAAGTCATCCACCACCTTAAGAGTCACTGCCTGCCTGTCTTCTGGTCTTTTATAAGAAAAACTGCGCAGTGCCTCTTCTATAACAGGCTTTACAGCATGCTTTTTAAAGGTCGATGTTGAGACCCTATTTTGATCAATCGAGGTTAACAGCAAATCAATGGTCTCATTACCGGAGCGAATGACTTCATCAGCATCTCTTAATAGCCCAGCAATCAGCTCTAAATCTTTAGACGGTAGCGTATAAGATTCTGATTTGGATGCCGTAGGATTGGGCAATACTGAACCCATTACTTCAATTGACGCTTTTAACGCACTTAATGGATTTCTCATTTCATGCGCAATCCCTGCGCCAAAAGACTTGGCAATCGACACCTTCGCTTCATGTTCAATTTGGTTACGAAAATAGAACAGGTTGCCAAAAATGTAAGTAAATAGAAAAATCGGTACATACGGCCATTCCACCATCACTCGCAATTCCGCGTCCATTACGCCATAAGTCACAAAGTAAGCACATGCTAATGCAATGGCGGCTTGAATCAGCATGACTTTTGTTTCGTGGACTAAGAGGATATGGAGGAAAATAGACGCCATGAACGACATCGCCCAGATCGTTGACCAATCGTTCATCAGCATCATGTAGCCAAAGAAGAATGGCAAACAAAATCCTATTGAAAACAAGTAATAGTAAGGTAAGTAGTGCTGTAAATGTTTCGGCGTTGAATTACGAAAAATAATCCCCGCAAATAAAATGGCGCAAATCGCCCGTAACTCCATACTTTCATAAGGTTGTGGAAAGAGATAAGTCCACACGTAATAATAAAGGGGAAAACCAATGAACCCCATCCATCCCACAAGGGTGAGGTTCGGCTCAGCGTACTGGTATATTTTTTTTACTACGTCCATGCAACCTTACCAAACTGATACATTCATTTTTATAATCATCATCATGCATAACCTGATCTTTTTAAACGTCGAAGTGAGTCACACTCGCCACGCTATGCTTATTAATAACTAGCACAAGATAACCTACATTCCCATTCATTATGCAACAAGTCTTATTGAGCTGCCGTTATTTCTCGCCACATCGACATCAATGCGTAAGGCTATTTGCTCTTTCAGCTCGCTCACGTGAGAAATGATGCCGATCGTTCGGCCTCCTTGTTGTAAGTCGACAAGGGTTTGAATCGCCAAGTCCAATGACTCAGGATCTAAACTGCCAAAACCTTCATCGATGAACAGTGTATCCAGTTTAATACCGCCGCTGTATGATTGCACCACATCCGATAACCCCAGCGCTAATGACAACGCCGCCATAAAAGATTCACCACCTGACAAGGTCGCCACATCTCGCCATTTTCCGGTGTAGCCATCTTCGACCATCAGATCAAGCCCTGAACCCACATTACCTTTGGCGCGATCTTCTTTACGCTTGAGCAGGTAACGCCCCTTACTCATGATCTGCAGCCTCATTGAGGCTTGGATCAGCACATCATCTAACAGCACGCCAAGAACAAAGCGATGCAAACTCACTTTGGCGCCTGTTTTGCCGTTGGCGATATCGCTCAAAGTCCCAAATACTTGATACTCTTGCTCTAAGGCTTCATTTTTTATATGTAAAATAGCGATTTTTTCTTTCACACTGGTTAAGGCATCCATTTTAGACCGTAACGTGCTCCATTGATCCAGTGCGCTTTGCTGTAACATGGCTACAGCCTCGACCGCGCTTGCATACTCAGCAAGATTGGGCTCACTTTTTTCACTCAGCTCACTGGCTAATGTTTGAAGCTGGGCGTTTAACGTCGTACTTCTTTCGTCAAATTGTTTGATCTGCTTTTCAAGCTGCTCGATCTGCTGCGAAGATAAACGCGCCTGTAAATAGTGCTCAGTATCGTCGAACTGGCTCTCAATCAGCGCACTGTGCCACTGCTGCTGTGACTGCGTAAACGCATTTTGCCAATGAATCTGGTGTTCGACCGCCGCCGCCAACGCCGCTTTCGCACCAGAAAAATCAGCGTTCGCTTGATTGAAGCGCGCTTTAGTTTCCGCATCTAAATGGTTGAGATTGGCCAATTGCAGCTCTAACTGGGTTAAAGATTCGTTCAAATGCAAACTGTCTTGATACGACTCCGGGATCCCTTGGCTTAAGGCAGAAACTTCGGTCTGCTCTTTGGCAACCGTCAGGGTGGCCTGTTCGACTTTATGCTGCTGCGTTTCAGCATTTTGCTTAGCTTGTGCTAACTGCAGTTCTAATTTTGCCAATTGTTGAGCTAATTGCTCTGGATTGAGCGATTCAAGATGAGCAATGGAATGTTCAAGATCGCTTTGAGCTTGCTGCAGTTGTACTAAACTTTGCGTATTTCCAGATAATGACTCCCTCAAACTTGCCATCTCTTGCTCAAGCCGTGCGTATTTGGTCGCTCGTTGCTGTTGCTGTTTTAGCGTTTCTTGCTCTGTGGCCAGTTTGTTTTGCTGTATCGCTCTCGCCTGCTGCACTTGCGCCTTAGTCACCGTTTCTCCGGTATAACGCGCTAATTTAGGATGATCGCAACTGCCACACACCGGGCACTCGTCGCCTTGATCCAAGGTTCGAGCCAGCTCGGCGGCTTGGTTGGTGTGCCAAATCAGCTCTAATTTATCGGCTTGCTGTTTCGCGTCCAATGTCGCGCGCTGCGCCAACTCAAACTGCTGCTGACTATAGCTCAGTGCAGCTTGCTCTGTGACTAAACGCTGTTCAAGCTGCTGCAGCTTTAATAAGCGATCAATCTGCTGTTTGATGGTTTCAAGCTCTAAGCGCTGGCCTTTTAACTCAGCCAACTGCTGGCTAACTCTTTCGCACTCTTGACGCTTAAGCATAATTTGCTGCTCAAACTGCTCAACAGCGGTGCGCAAGTTGTGGCGATTTTGCGTCGCGAGCTCCACTTCACGTAAGGCTTGTTGCAGCGCTTTTTGATGATGCTCCCGTTCAACAAGCTTAGTTTTGATTAGGTTTAAGTCATAAATTTGTTGCATCAGATTCGGCACTATTTTGACTTTTTCTGCCGCGTCTTCTTGAGCCGCTTTAGCTTGTTGCCACTGCTGTTGTGACTGTGTAAGCGCTTGTTCTTTTTCGACTTTTGCTTGGTTGGCCGCTTCTAACTGACGTTGTGACGATTGTAATTCGTAATAGGGTGAATCTAAGCGCGTAGCTTGCAAGGCTTGATGCCTTTGAGCTTTTACCGCATCGATGACTGACGATTGTGCATCGTGATCGGCTTTAAGTTGCACGAGTTGACGCTGCTCTTGAAATTGTTTAGCAAGGGTTTGCGCCGCCTTTTGCTCGCTGCTCGCTGCATCAAACCTTTGCTGGGCATCTAGGTACGCTGCGTGAGCGGCCGTCAATTGCGGTGACAGCTCAGCAATGCACGTTTCAAGGTGTGGCTCGCTAGTTGCGTTCACGACGTCCAATGCGCCTTTAATTTGGTGATCAAATTCTTCTTTCGCTTTGCGGATCCCCGCCGCTTTCTCAAACAGCGCTCGTTCAATTTGGCTATAAATGTGAGTTTGAAACAACTGACCAAAGATTTGCTCCCGCTCTTTGGAGTTGGCAGTCAGTAATTCACGAAATTTCCCTTGGGGGATGACCATCACTTGGCGAAACTGTTTTACATCTAAACCGATCAATTCCACCATTGCTTTACCGACGGGATTGGGTTTGTTAGCAAGCAATTTCATTTCGCCATCGACCCATTCAAACAAGCTCGCGGCATGGGATTTTTTTGTTGAGCCTTCACCGCGTTTTTTCGGCACTTCTTGGTCGGGCGAGCGATCAACTTGGTAGATTCGCCCGCCAAGCTCAAACTGGTAGCTGATTTCGGTGAGCGTGTGCGGGGCCGCGTAGTCGCAGCGCATTTGATCACCAGTACGCTCACTGCCTGTCGTTTCACCATACAAAGCGTAGCAAATGGCATCGAGCAGTGAACTTTTGCCCGCTCCGGTTGGACCATTAATCAAAAATAGCGGTGAGGCTCCCAAGGCGGTAAAATCCACCACTTCTTTATGAGCAAAGGGGCCAAATGCTTGCAGGGTCAATTGTATTGGACGCATTAGGCTTGGGCCCCCGGCTTTAGGGCTTGAATGACGTCGATCACCGCTTGCTCTTGCGCTGCGGTTAACGCTTCTTGCTTAGCTTCTAAGAAAAAATCGCGGAACATATCCACCTCACCGCGTGCCAAACGTGCACGCCCCATTGTTTGATCAACTCCCACCAACATGCCCGGTTTTTCTAAATGCAGTACGTTGGGGTAGGATTGACGCAGTTTTTCCATCGGGTCCAGTATCGCGTGTTTGTCGGTAAGACGAACTAACAGATAATCGTGGTTGTGTGGGTCTGTTTTGCCTTGCTCGATGATCTCCAGCAACTCACCTTCAATAATACGCATGCTATGAGGAGCAGTCAGTGGCACATGCGTGGCGCTGGCAAAACCTTGTTCATCAAATTCAACCAAGGTCGCTCCTTTCTTGTGGTGCTGCTCTGAAAAGCTGTATTTCATTAGAGAGCCAGAGTAACGGATATACTCTTCCCCCTTTTTCTGCGGTTGGTGCAGATGGCCGAGCGCAACATAATCAAAAGGTACAAAGTGTTGATGACTGACACGATCAGAGCCGCCAATGGACAAAGGACGTTCAGAGTCAGATTCGATAGCGCCATCAACAAAGCAGTGGCCAATCATAACGTGACGTTGTGACGGATTCCACTGCGATATAATCTTCTCAATAAGGTATTGATGGGCTTCATCATGACTGGTTACAGCCTCTCCAAAGTAGTGGCGAACGACTTCAGGGTCGTTATAAGGCATACCATAAAATGCCACTTCACCAGCAATGGCTGATTTTAGTACCACAGGCTGCATCATCTGTTCAAAATTGCTAATAATGTGCAAGCCCGAGTGTTGCATCTGCTTGGCCGCAAAGCCTAAACGCTTCGCCCCGTCGTGGTTACCGGGGATCATAATTAAGGGGATGGAAAGCTCGTTGCACACGCGGTTGACTATATCATCCATCAATTCAATGGCTGCAGTCGGTGGAACTGAACGATCGTAGATATCTCCGGCGACGATTAAAGCATCCACCCGATTGCACTGTAGATACACAATCAAGTGATTGAGTACTGCGCGCTGATCATCCAATAAAGAAACGTTGTGAAATTGTCGACCGAGATGCCAGTCAGAGGTGTGAAGAAACTTCATTCCAACCCTAAAGATAGCGAAAATCAAAGTGCTTCATAATACGCGATTAACCAAGAAAAGCGACGTAAGATCGAGAAAAACAGAGCTTAGGCTACGTGAATTTTCTTGATGACTTTATAAAAATTAAGCTAAAAAGTGACCATCAATGGATACGAACTTTCAGTTTACGAGGCACCAATTCGATCCCAGCTTGATAACGTTTTGCCGAAGCGTTGAGGGCCAAAGCAAGTGCGCTGTCGGCAATCAGCTCAAACTGCTGCGGCAACGAGTTGATTTTAATCGGCAAGAAATCAAGTAAACGGTTATCACCAAATGTCGATAACTTCACACGATTCATCAAGCTTGGGTTTTCAAACAGTACATCTAAGATCCCTTCAAGCAGGGTGTAGGAAGTCGCGACGATCGCATCTGGCATACTGTTATTGGCGATCCATTCATTCACCACTCGTTTGCCCTCTTCTCGATTAAAGTGCGCGCCATAACCGATGACACTGTGCAGATTTTTCGCTCTCAGCGCTGATTCAAACCCCAACTGGCGTTCTTGCGAAATATTGAGCTCTGGTAATGCACCGACTAAGCCGACGGTTTTGATCTCCGGCGTTAATAAAGAATGCGTCAATTCAAACGCGGCGTTGAAATCTTCACTGATCACACAGGCAAAAAATTCATCATCTAACGGGCGGTCAATCGCAATAACCGGAGTGCCTGAATGTTGCAACTTGAGATAAAACTCACTGGCGTTAGGAATCGCGCTGGCGACAAATAGCGCATCGATGCGGCGTGAGACTAAGGCATCCACCACCGACATTTCGGTATGCGGATCATCGTCCGAACAGGCGATGAGAATTTGGTAACCCGCTTGGCGAGAGTTCTGTTCTAACAATTTAGCAAGACGCGCGTAACTGGTGTTCTCAAGATCAGGGATGATGAGCCCAAAAGAGCGGCTATTTCCTGCTCGCAAAGCAGAAGCGGCGTGATCGGGACGGTAATTATGAGCATCCACCACGGCCATCACTTTCTGCTGGGTTTTTTCACTAATGCGGTACTTCTGCGCTTTGCCATTGATTACATAACTGGCGGTGGTTTTAGAGACTCCCGCTAACTTCGCTATCTCATCTAGTGTCATATCAACCACTCTTGTTCTGTGCGTCGGATCATAGAACTCATTTTTTGATCCTTGATGAAGTTGAATTATACGCTGAATCGATTCAGTATAAAAGCTGAAAGGATTCAGCAAAATTACAAAATGATAACTAAGGCTACATTTGACCATCACTTCATCGATGTAAAGATGACCAAATGTGAGTGTTATAAAAATGAGCAGTGCGAGTAATAAGTTGAACAGCGCCATTTTTCGTCAAAAATAGGTTTGCTGAATTTTTTTGGGAAAAAAGCTGAAACGATTCAGCTTGAATAAGTCATATTAATAAACTATCACTTAGGTGAAATCTATACTTAAAAGTGATAACGAATTAAGCCGTAAGGCAAAGAGGCCAAAATGCTGCAACTCAATTCCAACAATATTACTTTGGGCCAATCACCCACGAACAAGCAAGAGGCGATTCGAGCTATCGCAGCGGATCTAACCAACAAAGGGTTCGTCGAAGCAGGTTATGTCGATGGCATGCTTAACCGTGAAGCTCAGAATTCGACCTTTCTTGGTAATGGTATCGCGATCCCACACGGTACAACCGATACACGTCAACTGGTTAAGCAAACGGGTGTTGCTGTTCACCACTTCCCCAACGGCGTTGACTGGGGTAACAACGCAACCGTTTATGTCGCGATTGGTATTGCAGCGAAATCCGATGAACATTTGGGCATTCTGAAGCAACTGACGCAAGTGTTGTCCGCCGATGGCGTTGAAGAGAAACTGAAACAAGCGTCCAGTGCCAATGATGTCATTGCACTCCTCAATGGCGAAGTGCAATTTGAGCCTGATTTTGATGCTTCGTTGATCCAACTGCTTTTCCCTGCCAGTGATATGGTACAAATGAGCGCCGTCGCTGGCGGTTTGCTACGCAATACTGGCTGTGCTGACAATGAATTTGTTGCCGAACTGGTCACGAAAGAGCCAACCCACCTAGGCAAGGGATTGTGGTTAATCAGCAGTGACAAAGCGGTCAAACGCACGGGCATTTCGTTTGTGTCAACCGCCAATGCGTGTGAATACAATCAACTCAACGTCAAAGCCTTGATCGCGATTGCCGCTTGTAATAATGCCCACCAAAACATTCTGGATAAGCTCACGCAGCTTGTGCTTCAGCAGCAGCAAGAAACCTTACTCAATGCGAATGCTGCCCAATTATTGGCTTTCTTCAGCAATGACAATGAACAAGCTCCGGCAAAAGATGAGAGCGCAGCAAGCAAGGTTGCGGTATTTAAAATCAAAAACGCACATGGTCTGCACGCTCGTCCAGGAGCGATGTTGGTGGCCGAAGCGAAGAAATTTGAAGCCAATATCAAAGTGTCTAACTTAGATGGCGACGGAAAAACAGCCAACGCGAAAAGCCTGATGAAAGTCATTGCGCTGGGCGTAAAACATGGCCACCAGCTTCAGTTTTCAGCTGAGGGGCCAGACGCCGAGCAAGCATTAGAATCGATCGGTAAAGCGATTGCTTCTGGTCTAGGTGAAGGGTGAGGATTAAGTCATGACAAATAAAGTCGTCACTATCACGCTCAACCCAGCGCTTGATTTAACAGGTAGCTTGGATGTGCTGAATGTTGGCTCAGTGAGCCTAGTCAAACAAGGTTCACTTCACGCCGCAGGTAAAGGGGTTAATGTTGCGAAAGTACTGAGCGATCTCGGTGCAAAGGTGACTGTGACCGGATTTCTTGGCCGTGATAACCAAGAGTTGTTCTGTCAGCTATTTGATCAAATGGCCGCAATTGATGAGTTTGTTCGTGTTGATGGTGCAACCCGTATTAACGTGAAATTGGTGGAGAAATCGGGCGAAGTGAGCGACATCAATTTCCCCGGAGTTGAAGTGACGCCGCTTGCCATTGAGCAGTTCGAACGCACTCTCGAGAGATTAGCCGCTGATCACGACTATTTTGTGCTCGCTGGTAGCTTGCCACAGGGCATCTCCCCAGCATTATGTGCTTCGTGGATCGAAAAACTGCACTTCATGGGTAAAAAAGTGCTGTTTGATAGTAGTCGTGATGCCCTCAAAGCGGGTCTTGACGCAAAGCCTTGGTTGATTAAACCAAACGATGAAGAGCTTTCTCAATTTGTGGGGCGTGAACTACACACTCCTGAGCAATGCCAAGCTGCCGCCGCGCAACTGGCCGAAAAAGGCATTGAAAATATCGTGGTGTCGATGGGAGCAAATGGCGTGATGTGGTTGAACCAACATCAATGGCTTCATGCAAAACCACCACGTATGCAGGTCGTTAGCACTGTTGGCGCAGGCGATACTTTAGTCGCGGGCCTTTGCTGGGGACACATGCAGCAGATGGAAAAAACAGAACTGCTTACTTTTGCCACTGCCCTCTCTGCGTTAGCTGTTACGCAAGTCGGCGTGGGTATGTCAAACCGAAAACAACTCGAAACCCTACAACAACAAATCCAATTACAACCCGTTAGCTTAAGCGCTAACTCATAAGGACAGAAGGTCGTAACTATGAAGATTGCTATTATTACCGCATGCCCCAGTGGCGTTGCAAACAGCATCATTGCTGCCGGGCTGCTTGAACAAGCGGCAAAATCGCTCAATTGGACCGCTGTGGTTGAATGTCATTCCAGCATCATTCAAGGCCATACGCTCTCTAGCAGTGAAATCGACAACGCAGATGTGGTGGTTATTGCTCGTAATACACCAATAGATACCACCCGCTTTATCGGCAAAAAAGTGTACCAAAGTGACATTTCAGCCTGCACGTCTGATCCCGTTACTTTTTTAAACAGCGCGATAAGTGCAGCGACTATCCTAACTGAGCAAGAGGCAAAAACGGTGTCTGCGCCAGTCGTAACGCAAGCTGCTAAAAA
This sequence comes from Vibrio sp. B7, assembly GCF_963888765.1. Lineage (NCBI taxonomy): Bacteria > Pseudomonadati > Pseudomonadota > Gammaproteobacteria > Vibrionales > Vibrionaceae > Vibrio > Vibrio sp. B7. The sequence goes on along the minus strand of NZ_CAWPKR010000035.1, from coordinate 150,626 downwards.
AATCGTGGCTATCACCGCTTGTCCAACGGGTGTTGCACACACCTTTATGGCGGCAGAAGCGCTAGAAAACCATGCAAAACGCCTTGGCCACCAGATCAAAGTAGAAACACGTGGTTCTGTGGGCGCGAAAAACCAACTCACGGCACAAGAGATTGCTGATGCGGATTTGGTGATCATTGCGGCCGATATCGAAGTGCCACTCGATCGTTTCAACGGCAAAAAACTGTACAAAACCAGTACTGGCCTTGCACTGAAAAAAACCGAGCAAGAGATCACCAACGCGTTTAACCAAGCGTCTATTTATACGCAATCGTCAGCGTCTAATAATAATCAAACCGAAGAGAAAAAAGGGGTGTACAAGCACCTGATGACTGGGGTATCTCACATGCTTCCTGTCGTAGTCGCGGGTGGTTTGATCATCGCACTCTCTTTTGTGTTTGGTATTGAAGCGTTTAAAGAGCAAGGCACATTGGCGGCAGCGCTGATGACCATTGGTGGCGGTTCAGCCTTTGCATTAATGATCCCTGTCATGGCGGGTTTTATTGCGTTCTCGATTGCTGACCGTCCGGGGCTTGCTCCTGGTTTGATTGGCGGGATGCTGGCAAGCTCTACCGGAGCCGGTTTTCTTGGCGGTATTGTGGCCGGTTTCATTGCAGGTTACGCTGCTAAATTCATTGCAGATAAAGTCTCCTTACCTCAATCGATGGAAGCGCTAAAACCAATCCTCATCATTCCATTTGTGGCGAGTCTCTTTACTGGCTTGGTGATGATTTATATCGTCGGTGGCCCTGTATCGAGCATCATGGCTGCAATGACTGAGTTCTTAAACAACATGGGCTCAGCCAACGCCGTACTTCTGGGTGTAATCCTAGGCGCGATGATGTGCTTTGACTTAGGTGGGCCGATTAATAAAGCAGCGTATACCTTTGGTGTTGGTCTACTTGCTTCGCAAACTTACGCACCAATGGCCGCTATTATGGCTGCGGGTATGGTGCCAGCGTTAGGTATGGGCCTTGCGACTTTCCTTGCCAGAGACAAATTCGAAGCCGGTGAACGTGAAGCGGGTAAAGCCTCATTTGTACTAGGTTTATGCTTTATCTCTGAAGGGGCAATTCCATTTGCAGCGAAAGATCCAATGCGCGTTATCCCAGCTTGTATGGCAGGCGGCGCGTTAACGGGTGCACTGTCTATGTTGTTTGGCGCGAAATTAATGGCTCCGCACGGCGGCTTATTTGTCCTACTGATACCAAATGCGATTACACCTGTACTGATGTACCTAATCGCGATTGCGGCTGGTACGGCGGTGACTGGCTTTGGTTACGCCTTCCTTAAAAACCGCGCAAAAGCGAGCGAGAGCTCAACCGCGGCAGCAATATAATTTGCATCATTAATATCTAACCATCATGAGTGAGCAGCAGCGCTGCTCACTTTTTCACGCTTTTCCAGGGCTAAAATTCCTTTACACGCACCGCTGACACGCCGCATACTCACCCTCAGTTTAAGTAGCCTCGCGATAGTTATGATCCAGTCATTGATGTTTGCCTTCTTGTTTAGCTTATTGAGCCTGTTCTCCTCGCTCAACCTCAATGCTACACAAAGCTTTTCGGCGAGTGAGTCTACGACAATCCAGCATGTTCGTTTTTCCAGTCATCTATTTTTTGTTGATCGTGATGCAGCGATATTAACCACAAGGCATGAAACGCCACGAGTCAGTGGGCTTCGGTTAATCTCAGATGACGACGAAAAGACGAGCGCAGAAACTACCCTACTTTCTTACATTCTCAGTACCACTGCGTTTGTCGTCATTTGTTCTCTGTATATAGGTCAATCAACTCACGTTTTTGTGCGTAAAGCACTGCAATTTTCCAACCTGTATTCACGCTTCGCCCACGCTTAACACCTTTTTCAATCGGACCAATTATTACTATTTACTGATTGAGGAAGCTTGTTATGAATACTTTTTTGTCTATTTTCTCTGCCTTATGGCATCAAGATCTGTTTGCGCTACAACAGGTCGATCTGTCGTTACTTTACCTCTGCATTGGGTTACTTATCTTCGTTGAAAGTGCATTTATTCCAGCAGCGCCACTGCCTTGCGATAGTGTGATTGTACTGTGTGGTAGCCTTGCGGCCGTTGGGGTACTCAACCTTTATGCCATTATTGGCGTGCTGGTTTTTGCTGGTTGGCTGGGCAGTGCGATCGCCTTTTATCAAGGCCACCAACTTAAAGAGTGGCGATTAGTCTCAACTTGGCTCAACAAAGTCTCAGAAAAACAGTGGCGCACTACCGATAACTTGATCCAAAGGTATGGGCTACTGGCCATGTTCATGGGGCGCTTTCTGCCGGTAGTTCGTTCTTTGCTGCCTATGGTAATGGGGCTGCGTAATGCAGTAACACCAACACGCTTCCTGCTCGTCTCACCACTGAGCGCGCTGGCGTGGATTCTGTTTTTGGTCGGCTCAGGCTTAGGTATTTCTCTTTTGCCCGATAAGCTTGCCAAAATAGCCAATCATGCGTTGATATTAGCACCACTGATGACACTGTTGATCGCTATCTCAACGGTACTGGTGGGTTGGTTAATGCGTAAACGTTCACTGCAAAAAGCCCCTCGTATCAGTGAAGAAAGCCAGTAGATCACCGAACTAATCTCTCAGCAGTGTGAAGCTAATGCTTCCACTGTTGAAGAAATTAGCCAGCCTCTCTGTTTTATGGTGCTAGCTGACGTGTTAGAGATATCCAATACAAAGGTGGGTAAACTATTCAAAACCTAACACTACCGTTACACAATGTAATTAATAACATTCATTGTTACGAAAAAATTGAAACTTCTTTCTCAAAACCTGAGTTGACAGTCACATTCCCCAAAATAATTCAAACCTCATGACGTATATTGCCACCAAATACATGTCGAGGTTGTTATGAAAATATATCGTCTACTATTCGTTAGTTGCTTATTTCTGTTGGGATGTGCTTCAAATCAAGCGTTCATTCCGATCAAAGAAGATCCCTATTGGGCGAGCGCCGAGCTGGCCAATGGCATGAAATACCACATTTATCCCAATCAAAAAGAACCCGTTTCCATCCGCTTGATTGTTCACGCAGCCGCATTTCAAGAAAACAACCAGCAACAGGGCTACGCTCATTTTCTTGAGCATATGGCTTTTAATGGCAGCGCTCATTATGCCGGAAATGATGCGATCAAAACCTTTGAGCAATCAGGTGTCAGTTTTGGCCCTGACATCAATGCTTATACTGCTTATCAAGAAACGGTTTACAAACTGGATTTACCCGATAACCAAGCGGTAGAGCCAGCTCTGGTCTGGTTTAGAGATATTGCCGATGGTATAGAGCTTACTCCTACATCGGTTGAAAATGAAAAACGCGTGATCATGGGCGAGTTTCGTTTTTCACGTAAAGAGGAGAAGAGCTACGCTCAAAACGTTTATGAGCACATGATTGCTAATACTTTATATGCGCAGCATGATCCCTTGGGCACCAAAGAGAGCGTGAACCAAGCGACCCCCGAAGGGATTGCCGATTTTTACCGCACTTGGTATCAGCCACAGCTCACCGAAATCGTTATCGCTGGCAATATCACATTAGAGCAAGCCACGGCATTGATAGAAAAACATTTCGCGAGCTGGGAAAAAGGCAGCACGCCAATGCCGACTAGAAATCACAGCATTACGGCCAATAATACAGATTTTGTGGGTTACATTGGTGCCAATGACTCACCGAACATTAGCCTATTCATCGACCGTGGCGAGCAAAAAATAGCCAGCCGTGAACAACAAGCCCAGTGGTGGCTCGATGATATCGCCCAGCAACTGATACAACAGCGGTTATCCAGCAATTTTAGTGACGCCAACCTTCCGGCACTTTGGATTTATTCCCAAACTATCCCGTTTGAAACCCAGCGCTATTCGTTTGCAGAGGTCGGGTTTCCAGTGGACTCAAGAGAAGCATCGCAAAATCTCTTCTTCTCCACACTTGCTGCACTGCGTGATCATGGTGTGAGTGAGCAAGAGTTTCAGGCGATTTTCCGTCAGTATCAAGAGATGTTAGCGAACTTCGATAACAATTGGCAAAAAGCCACCGCGATAGATTTAGTCGAAGAAAAAACGCTGGCGCGCACGTTAGATCAACCGATCCAGTCACATTTAGACCGACGTTCGACGTTAACCGAATTTATCTCGACCACCAACAATGCCATACTCGATGAACACCTTCGCAAATTATTGTCTAGCGACTACCAGATCAATATTGGGTTGGATAAAAGTGAAGACAAAGAATCCGTCGTCGCGACACTGCCAACACTCAAAACCCTGTTTGCCCAAAAAGGGCAGCCACCGCTATTGCAAGAGGTCAATCAAGCTTTTGTAACACCTACGCAGATAGGCGCCATTTTGTCAGAATCTCAACCTCAAGAGTCGGTGGATATCACCACTTGGACGCTAAGTAACGGTGTTGAAGTGTGGTATCGCAGAGACATTAACGCAGGGGAAAAAGTGTATGCCTCTTTGGCAAGCCTTGGTGGTAAAGCAAGCTTAGAGCCCGATTTGCGTAAAGCTTCTGAAGTGCTTATTCCGAGTGCCATACGCGGTGGAATTGGTAACTTTAGCGGCTCTCAGTTGGATAATCACCTGAGAAGACACGGCATCATATTGAATCCCTACATCGACTTTACGTCGCATGGTATCAGCCTTGAATCATCTAAAGATGAGTTAGCCGAAGCGTTTGCGGCCCTTTATACGGCGATGACAGCCATCAACATCGACGACAGCCATCTGCAGTTAACAAAACAAGAGTTTAAGCAAAATCGTGATACTTTTCTTCGCTCACCCATTGGCCAGATGGCGCTCGCCATTAATCGCAATAGCTATCTGCCGGACACCACTCATTGGTTATACGAAGGATCGGACATCAATACGGTGAGTGTTGAGCAACTGATGCAAACCCATGATGATCTCTTTAAGAAAAATAGAGGCTTTAAACTCTTTATTACCGCAGACATTAAACCTGCCGAACTGAAACCACTATTGCGTACCTATGTAGCGTCATTAACCTTCAGCTCTGCACCTGAGGTCGATTATCGCATTGATTATCGCGCAGACTTTCAGCCTCGAATCGACATGGCGATCAACGATGAAAAAAGCAGTGCCTATCTTGCCAGAGTGATCAGTAACGACCCGGAACACAAATCGGCTACTACTATCTTTATGGATGATATGTTGTGGCGTGTGGCAAACCGCCGCATGGTGAGTCAGGTGCGTGAACAGCTAGGGCTGGATTACGCTCCCAATGCTTTTTCGGTTTCAGCCGATAGTGAACCACACAACGATTGGCTATTTAGCGTAGATATTTCATCCAATGATGTCGATACCGCAGAGCAAGCCATTGATAAGCTGATTGACGGTTTATCCGTCGAAATAACGGAAGAGGAAACGCTCACCGCAGCGAAACAATTGATTGCCGATCTCAAACCACTCAAAGACGACCCCAAGCAGATGAATTGGTTTATTCAACGTTATTCACTGCACGGGTACGGCATCGATGCGTTGTTTAACATAGAGCAAACGGCAAACCGAATCACCGCACAAGAGATGACGTTGAGAGCCAAGCAAATTTTTAATCACCACAACAGACGAACCAAAATCATTATGCGCCCGAAAGCGAAATAACAGCAGTAGAGTCAACCCTAGGATACTCAAACTGCCACCGCTCTCCTCTTGAGGGGCAACAGTTTGAGTATCAATCAGAACACGTACCCCATTTTGAGTGGCAACATAATATTTAGGCACCTCTGCCCCTGTAAGAACGCGCTGAATCCAGCTCTGATAATCATAAAGCTCCGTAAATACCGAGGTGATCGGTTGGTTAGTATCACCACATAGTGAAGGCCCAAAGCTGGTTAAACCAATTTGAATGTATTGCGAGCCATTAAACCAATAGATAGGCCCACCGGAATCGCCAGAACAGGTGGAGTTTTTATATGCACCGCTTACCGCACCATCAAAACAGATCTGCTTTGAGGTCAGTGCCGAGCCATAAAAAGCGCTACAGACGGCATTACTAACAAAAGTGAGGGTCGTTTCTTGCAACTGCTTATTAGCATTCGGGACATTACCCGCCACGTAGCCATGCCCAATCGCTTTGTAATTATTGCCAGCAGGGTAATCATTATTTAACTGAGTATTGAGTAGCGCAGAATAGTCCGCCACATTGAGCGGTGTTTCGAGCTTGATAATCGCAATGTCATCACGCCAGAGTGCACTGGACGAATTGATGTAAGTACTGGGGTAATAAAAAGCCGCCGCGCGCGATATCTGGATATTCCCGTAGGGGAAATCGGCCACATTATCCAACTGAGGCACTACCACCGTATAAAGCATGGTATCTTTTTTACCGTAAATACAATGAGCTGCCGTCAAAATAAACTGTGAATTGATAATACTCGCCCCACAAAAACTGTTGGTACTATACTGAGCGCTGCTTTGATATAAAAGGCTAGCAAAAGAAGGGTAAGTGGCACTGCTGGTATCCGAACCATTCACAATGTAAGGCTGGAAATCAACCGCATAAGCATTTGCTGATAGCATCGCACTGAACAGTATCCATTTGTACATCCATCACCTCGTCACTCATCTAGAAAGATACGCGTGTATCACTTTCAAGTTTAGCGCCCTAAGTGGAACCTGCTCAAAAAAGGCAATAAAAAAGCGACCTAAACAGGTCGCTCGAGATCAATAAGGGTTCAACGTCTACGAATGAAGCGGATAAACATCAGCAGTAAAGACCACCAGCCGAATGAACCACCACTGTCAGAAGGTGGGTTTAAATAAGCTTGGCGTTTCGCTTCTGTTGCGACAAATTTTGGTGGTTCAGAACCAAGCAGAACACTCTCTATCCAAGTAGAATAGTCAAGGATTTCCGTAAATACCGATGGAGCAGTAACCAGTGGGTCTCCACACTTGGTATTTGGCCCGAAGCTGGTTATACCAACTTGGATATAGTTACCGCCAATATGCCAAAATAACGGCCCCCCAGAATCGCCCTGACAGGTTGCATTTTGCAGCCCCGTAGAACCTATCGCCCCTTCCATGCATAAATTAGTGTCCGGTACACCAGTCCCATAATGACAAGAACTGTTAGGTACATAGGTTAACTCTGTTTGTTGTAGAGACGTTTTAGTATCGAGGTTAGAAGAGGTATTACCATGCCCAACGGCAATAAAGGTTTCACTTGATGAACGATAAGTGCTATCAGAATTTGCGGTAGGCCGCGTTAAGTAGTCAGCAGACGACACCATTGTCAAAGGTGTTTCAAGCTTGAGGATCGCAATATCATCCAATAAAGTGGTGTTGTTATAAGTTGATGGGTAATAGATCTCCGCCACTCGCGCTTTTTCTAATATGTTGTATGGAAAGTTTGTTTCAATTTGCAGCTTAGGTACAACAGAGGTGAAAAGCTGATTTGCACTATTACCATAAACACAGTGCGCAGCCGTCAATACGTATTGGTTATTGAGCAACGAAGCACCGCAATAGCTTCCTCTTCCATACGAACCGTTATAATCAATTTGATCAAAAAACAAGCTCGCTATAGAAGGAAACTCCGTCACGCTTGCATCCGTACCGTTTACTATGTAGGGCTGAGCATCAACGGCGAACACATTGCCAGAGACGGCGAGCGAAGATAAAAGTACTACCCATTTGTTCATCATGTCATTCCTTATCACTTTGAACCCAGATAGTACTTAATCCGTTATCGATATGAAACATCTTTAAATGCGCTTTTATTACATTTTATGATGCTTTAGCCGCGATAATAACGCTGAGCCACAAACGGCATTTTCTCAACCACCATAGGCAGCATTTTTCCGCGCACATCAGCAAAAATTTCTGTGCCTATCGCTGATAAATCAGCTCGGATATAGGCCATAGACACGGGCTTGCCAGCCGTCGGTCCCGCTGTACCACTGGTCACTACGCCTATATGCTGGCCATCGGCATCAAATAGCTCAGTGCCTTCACGTACTGGCGCTTTAGTTAAACCCACTAAACCTACACGTTTACGTGCAACATCTTTGCTTTCGATCTGCCCAAGAATAATGTCTGCACCCGGAAAACCACCCGCACGCTCACCTTCAGCACGACGCACTTTGCTTATCGCCCATAACAAGCTCGCTTCAACTGGCGTTGTGGTGGTATCAAGATCATGCCCGTAAAGACATAAACCACACTCTAAACGCAGTGAATCGCGCGCGCCCAGACCAATCCATTCCACTTCTTCATAAGAGGTCAGTTTACGCGCCAATGCTTCGGCCTGCTCTGCTGGTACAGAAATTTCATAACCATCTTCACCGGTATAACCACTTCTGCTGACAATGCATTGAGCACCGTCGATGTCCATTAGCTGAATATCCATAAAGTGCATCGTCATCACTTGTGGTTGCAGGCGAGCTAACACTTCAGCGGCTTTTGGCCCTTGCAGCGCTAACAGCGCGCGATCGTCAATGACTTCGAGCTCAACACCTTGTGGCAAATGTGCTTGTAGATGCGTGATATCTTGTGCTTTACAAGCCGCATTAACCACAACAAACAGATGATCATCAAGGTTAGCAACCATCAAGTCATCCATGATGCCACCTTGTGCATTGGTGAAAAAGGCGTAACGCTGCTTGCCTGCTGGTAAGTCAATAATATCGACCGGAACCAATGACTCCAATGCTTGCGCGGCATTGGCTCCATGCAAACGAAGTTGGCCCATATGCGAAACATCAAACAAACCAGCCGCCTCGCGAGTATGCAAATGCTCTTTCTTTACCCCTAATGGGTACTGAACGGGCATGTCATAGCCAGCAAATGGCACCATTTTCGCTCCAACTTCGATGTGCAGCGCATGTAAAGGAGTAGTGAGTAATGTTTGATTTGCATGTTCTTGAGTCATTTTTATCTCCATTTCAGCCGACCCAGCAGGGAATTCACCACCAAATTTTGGCTATTATGTCCAAAGAAGAGGAAACCATGTTTCCAATAGTGAACAAGAATGCGCCCGTTCGGGCGGATTAACAAGTTCAAAACACGATGAATTGTCAAAATTAACAACCCAATCACAATTAAAAGTCGCGATATGCTTAGCATCGCCTGAGCTAAAAGTGATTAAAAGCACACTGCAGAAGGTAAAACCACCAAATAGCAAACGATTGCCGTCACTATAAGAAACTTCGCGTTTTCACACTCATTTTGCAGTAACCCACAAAATCAATGCATCCTCTTCGCTGACAGAGACCAGCATGTGCCCCATGTTAGCGTCGTAATAAACGCTATCACCTTCCGCCAATCGAACCGGTTCATAAAATTCGCTATAGAACAAAACTTCACCCGTGAGGATCAACAAAAACTCCTCACCATCGTGACGAACCCAGTCACTGTACTCTTCAAATGCACGAGCTCGCACTCGGCTTTTAAACGGCATCATCTTCTTATTAGAGAGCTGCGTGGCGAGCAATTCATGCTCGTAAGTTGGGGTGGGATGCGGCTTGCCCTGACCAATACGAGAAATATCCCTACGACCTGTTGCCACAATTTTCTTTGGTGGCTCAAATAGTTGAGGCATATCTATCTGCAATCCATGAGCGAGTTTTTGCATCGCTTGGTAGGTTGGAGAAATCTGTTCGTTTTCGATTTTACTCAATGTAGATCGAGCTAATCCTGTCCGCTGGCTCGCCTCTTCTAGCGTAATCCCAAGCTTAGAGCGGATCTCTTTAATACGTTGCCCAAGCTTAAGCGGTTCGATCGTTTGTTCACCAGTTTCCTTGGCCAAGGTCAACGATGGGTACTCATCATAAATGTCTTCAGACATGCTTTCCCTCGATTGTTATCTTCCTGATTTCGGCCATCATTGTGGCATAAAGCCAACGCAAGGTTAAAGAGGCTGAACGTAAATAAAGCGTGCTCTTGCTTACAAAAAAAGAAACCATGTTTCCTATAGGAAATTTTTGATTGATTGTTTATAAGTCAAAGAGTATGTTACTGACTTGTTAGATAAAGAGATGCAGTTTACCACTTATTGCGGTTAGGGATTTAACAAGGTTTAAGTGGCTTTTCACCCCGTATTGTTGGGGTTGCAATCCAGTTTAAGGATAACTGACACTCTGCTTTGTTGTCGCCCAACGGCTTAACGATAAGGCAGCCACTAAAAAGGAATGACGGAATGTTTAGCCAATCCGTCGGATTATTGGAAGGTCATCTACCATGAATGCCAACGTGAACAAAAGTTACCCCAACCACTGCCTTGAGAGCTTTTTCTCAACCAACCTTGCTGCCACTGATGATGCTGTCTTTGCGGGTATTCAAGCCGAATACGTACGCCAAAATGAACAAATTGAGCTGATCGCCTCAGAAAACATCGTTTCAAAAGCCGTTATGCAAGCGCAAGGTACTTGTCTCACCAATAAATATGCAGAAGGCTACCCCGGCCGTCGCTATTACGGTGGTTGCGAACACGTTGATACCGTCGAAACCATTGCGATTGAACGTGCAAAATCCCTATTCCATTGTCAATACGCCAACGTGCAGCCGCATTCAGGCGCACAAGCTAATGGCGCGGTGATGCTGGCTTTACTGCAACCGGGTGACACGATTTTAGGTATGTCTCTGGATGCCGGAGGCCACCTCACTCATGGCGCTCGGCCTGCTCTCTCTGGTAAGTGGTTTCATGGCGCTCGGCCTGCTCTCTCTGGTAAGTGGTTTAATGCAATTCAATATGGTGTCGATAGCACGACCTTAGAAATCAATTATGATGATGTACGCAGCCTCGCGTTAGAACATCAACCAAAAATGATCATTGCGGGCGGCTCTGCCATTCCTCGCGTGATTGATTTTGCCAAATTCCGAGCCATTGCTGATGAAGTGGGCGCGCTCTTAATGGTCGATATGGCGCATATTGCCGGATTAGTCGCCACTGGTGCTCACCCAAGCCCATTGCCGCATGCCCACGTTGTCACGACCACCACACATAAAACCTTGCGCGGCCCACGAGGCGGTATGGTTTTGACCAACAGCGAAGAGATCAGCAAAAAAATTAACTCGGCGGTTTTCCCCGGCCTGCAAGGTGGCCCGTTAATGCACGTAATTGCGGCCAAAGCGGTAGCACTAGGCGAAGCGTTAGGCCCTGAGTTTCATCGTTATATTGATTCGGTGATCGATAACGCAAAAGTTCTCGCCGAAGTATTGCAAACTCGCGGTTGTGACATTGTGACTGGCGGGACTGACACTCATCTCATGCTTGTTGATCTTCGCCCTAAAGGGCTGAAGGGGAATATCGCCGAACAAGCATTAGAGCGTGCAGGAATCACATGTAACAAAAATGGCATCCCATTTGATACCGAGAAGCCTATGATTACTTCGGGTATTCGTTTAGGTACGCCAGCTGGAACCAGCCGTGGTTTTGGTCGTGAAGAATTCAAACTCATCGGTGAGTGGATTGGCGATGTTCTCGATGGCCTTGTTGTGAGCCCAGAAGGAAACAGTGATGTTGAGCAACGTGTGCGCAAACAAGTTAAAGCGCTGTGCCAACGCTTCCCACTCTACCAATAGCCTTTTTAAATTAAACACAAGTTCAAATCAATACGATACTTTTTTGGAGATAAAGCAATGGACAATACACTGAAGTTTGCAGATAGCCACGAGTGGGTGCGCGACAACGGTGACGGCACAGTGACCATCGGTATTTCTGAGCATGCGCAAGAGATGCTTGGTGACGTAGTGTTTGTTGACCTACCTGAAGTAGATACAGAAATTGATGCTGGAGACAGTTTTTCTCTAGTTGAATCTGTCAAAGCCGCTTCAGATATTTACGCACCGATTACAGGTGTCATCGTTGAAATCAACGAAGAGTTAGAAGATAGCCCAGAACTCATCAACGAAGAACCGTATGAAGGTGGCTGGATTGTGAAAGTGAAGATGTCTGATGCTTCTGAACTCGACAATCTAAAAAATGCAGAAGAGTACCAAAACTCTATCGAAGAAGATTAATTAGCCCATCACGGATCAAAGCTGCCCAGCATGGGCGGCTTTTTTTTAAGGTCGCACACGATCTTTGAAAAGGTAAAGGAAATGACTGAATTACTTCACAGCCCACTGCTTAGCCAGTTAAGTACCGAAAATGAGTTTGTTGCACGCCACAACGGACCCAACCCAGCCGATCAACAAAAAATGCTCAACGCGATTAATGCCGAAAGCTTAGCCGCGTTAATCGAACAAACCGTTCCTGCGCAAATTCGTTTAGAAAGCCCAATGTCCCTTGCTGCGCCTAAAAGCGAAGCCGATATGCTCAGCGCGATGAAAGTATTTGCCAATCAAAACCAGATTAAACGCACGTTCATTGGTCAAGGTTACTACAACACCTTCACGCCGAACGTCATTTTGCGTAACGTACTGGAAAATCCGGGCTGGTATACGGCTTACACGCCCTACCAGCCAGAAATCTCTCAAGGTCGTTTGGAGTCGCTGCTTAACTACCAACAAATGGTGATGGATTTAACAGCAATGGATATTGCCAACGCGTCGCTGCTCGATGAAGCAACGGCCGCTGGCGAAGCAATGACACTGTGTAAACGCGCAGGAAAAAACAAAAGTAACGTCTTTTTTGTGGCGGACGATGTTCATCCACAAACCATTGAAGTGGTAAAAACTCGCGCTGAATTTATCGGTTTTGAGGTACAAATCGGCGCACTCGACTCATTGCCTGAACAAGATGTGTTTGGCGCGCTGCTGCAATACCCAAGCACCACAGGTGAAGTGCGTGATTTAAGCGACCTGATTGCTAAAGCGCAAGCCAATAAAATCTTGGTTACTGTTGCCACGGATTTACTGGCCAGCACCTTGCTGAAACCAGCAGGTGAAATGGGCGCGGATGTCGTGATTGGCTCAGCTCAACGTTTCGGTGTCCCTATGGGTTACGGCGGCCCACACGCCGCCTTTATGGCCACGCGTGAAGCGCACAAACGCACTATGCCCGGCCGCGTGATCGGAGTGTCGATTGACGCTAAAGGTAACCCAGCACTGCGCATGGCAATGCAAACTCGCGAGCAGCACATTCGCCGCGAAAAAGCGACCTCGAACATCTGTACCGCGCAAGCTCTGCTGGCTAATATGGCCTCGTTTTATGCTGTCTATCATGGCGCAGAAGGGTTACGCACCATTGCGCGCCGTACTCATCATATGACAGCAATTCTAGCGGCAGGCTTAACTCAAGCGGGCTACGAATTGGTGCATAACAGCTTCTTTGACACGATTACCTTAAAGAGTGCCGCTCAAACTCAAGCTCTGTACGCAAAAGCGCAGCAAGCCGACATCAACTTACGCCGATTTGATGACCAATTAGGCATCAGTTTGGATGAAACCACCACCACCGCTGATCTTGAAACCCTGTTTGCGGTTTTCGATATTAAGCAATCGGTAAGCGCGCTGTCGGCAGAAATTGCCGCCAACGAATTTGCAGCGATTCCAGAACACTGCCGTCGTCAATCTCGCTTCCTAACGCATCCTGTGTTCAACACCTATCACAGTGAAACGCAAATGATGCGTTATTTGAAAAAACTTGAGAATAAAGACTTTTCATTAACTCACGGCATGATCCCGCTTGGCAGTTGCACCATGAAACTGAACGCCGCAGCCGAGATGATCCCTGTCACTTGGCCTGAATTTGGTTCAATCCACCCATTTGCACCGAAAGAGCAAGCCGCAGGTTACGCCGCTCTCGCTAAGGATTTAAAAGAAAAGCTCTGTGAAATCACAGGCTATGATGCCTTCTCGCTACAACCAAATTCCGGTGCTTCTGGCGAATATGCAGGACTTGTAGCGATTCAGCGCTACCACAAAAGCCGTGGTGAAGGACACCGTAACGTCTGCTTAATTCCGAGCTCAGCACACGGTACCAACCCTGCAACCGCTTCAATGGTTTCGATGAAAGTAGTGGTCGTGAAATGTGATAATAACGGCAACGTTGATATCACAGACCTCGCAGACAAAATTGAGAAGCATAAAGAGAACCTCTCTAGCATCATGATCACTTATCCTTCAACGCACGGCGTTTACGAAGAACAAGTTAAAGAAGTGTGTAACATGGTTCACGCCGCGGGCGGCCAAGTTTACCTTGATGGTGCCAACATGAACGCGCAAGTTGGTTTAACCAATCCGGGCTTTATTGGCTCTGATGTTTCTCACCTCAACCTGCACAAAACATTCTGTATTCCTCATGGCGGTGGCGGCCCAGGTATGGGACCGATTGGTGTAAAATCTCACCTAGCGCCTTTCCTACCGGGACATATTGAAGGGGGAGTTGAAGGCAGCGATCACGCAGTATCTGCGGCCGATTTAGGCAGCGCTTCTATTTTACCTATCTCATGGGCTTATATTGCCATGATGGGTGCAGAAGGCTTAACCACGGCTACTCAAATCGCTATTCTAAATGCCAACTACGTGATGGAAAGACTGCGCCCACACTACCCTATTCTTTACCGTGGTAGTAACGGCCGCGTAGCGCACGAATGCATTATTGACATTCGTCCGCTTAAAGAAGCGACAGGTATCAGCGAAGAAGACATTGCTAAACGTTTGATGGATTATGGCTTCCACGCACCGACGATGTCATTCCCTGTTGCTGGCACCTTGATGATTGAACCAACCGAATCGGAAGACTTAGCCGAATTGGATCGCTTCTGCGAGGCGATGATTGCGATTCGCGCCGAAATGGAGAAAGTTCAATCAGGCGAATGGCCATTAGCCGACAACCCGTTAGTGAATGCGCCGCATACACAATCGGATCTCGCAAGTGATGCATGGGCTCACCCATATTCTCGTGAAACGGCTTGCTTCCCATCCGCTCATACTAAGGCATCAAAATACTGGCCAACCGTGAGCCGTGTCGATAACGTATACGGTGACCGTAACCTTGTCTGCTCATGCCCAAGTATCGATAACTACCAAGAGTAGGTGCTAACGTTGATAGCTCGTCGTCACAGTTTATGATCATCTTTTAGGTTGTGACTGACTTTGTTATCAATATTAAATAATAAAGGCGAACTGAGAAGTTCGCCTTTTTGTTAGGCTGTAAAACGATTTTTGGGCAAAAGTTACCAACATGTTGTGTACTGCGGTGTCAACATATCGCATCGCATTACCCATTTATAAGTCACCTACGCCGCCCAAAAAAAATCTCACGTCCAAACCGGCCATTTAATGCATCGTAGGCATGCATCAACGCAGGGATCTTAGGGGTAGTATTGAATAAATCCGGTTGCTAATTTTGCCTATCAACAAGCTCAGTAAACCAAAACCCATCTTGTAAAACCGGACATCCTCCTTAAGGAGCTACTTGGCGATTCAATATCTGTAATTCGCTATCCGGCACTACGTGTTTAGAAAACGTGTCTCTTAATCTGTCGAACCACATGCCATCCTTCACATTTTTGTCCATTTAACAAACTTGCAGTATTCATTTTATGGCATAGAATTCATAAGTGCAACCAAGTGCATACTGAGTATAGTTTACGCACGCCGACCTCTGGTTGCGATCAAAAATAACATGAAAGGAGCGACTCTATGGTTCATCAACATCACTGCCAAGGCTGTGCACAGTGTGCATGCCATAACCCATATTGGGAAAGTTTTGAGAAGCATGACGGTATTAAACATTTTTTGAATCACCTGCAAGCAACACTTCCAAGACCACGGAATCTTGAGAATCTACTACCGACAACAACTGCAATTTATACAGGGGGTTGCATTCGTCCAATGATAGGTGGGCAATCTGATGTGGTTGAGGCCGTTGGTTTTGCCAAAGGTAAAGTGGTTGCAGTAGGAGCACTGGCGGCAGTTAAACAACATATGATAGAAAACGGTTTTCCAGTTTACGAGTTAGTGACTTTAGAACATGATCAAACGTTGTTACCTGGGCTAATTGAACCACATGTCCACATCGTTCCTACCGCAATGACAATGAGCTGGTTGGATTTAAGTCCATTTAATGGCCAAGACTTAAAACTCAATTATTCAATCAGCTCAATTTGCGATACCTTAAAAAATGCTAAAAAACCGATAAATGGTTGGCTATTAGGTATAGGAGTTGATCCTGCATTAATGCCTTTTGATGAGAGTGATGGTACGCCACAATTATCACAGCTCAACATTGACATTTTAGATGATGCAATGAAAGGTACCGACAAAGAAGATACTGCTATTTTTTTAATTTCAGCGTCATTGCATACCGCCTATATCAATAGTAAGGCTCTTGATTATATTAAGGATAAAAACAAAATTTCGGATGCTGATGTTGAAGAAATAAAAAAACAAGGAGCCTTGCAAGAAATGACACAAATGGGATGGGGTATACATGCCATTCCCGAGTTACAAAAACTTAAAGTCATTATGCACCTCGAAAATAACATTCGTTCTATTTTTACTACAGCCAATAAGCGTGGTGTAACAACTATGTTTGATGCTGGTATGAAGCCGGACATGGCATCAATGCTAGAAACATACCGGCTCTATAATCCGCATAATATTCGCGTGGGTTATGCGAGTGTTTTTGAGAATGCTGAACAGGTACATGATGATTTAAATACTTATCAACCTTTACAAGAATCAAGCTTAGATAAGGTATTTCAAGCGGCTGTAAAATTAGTGGCTGATGGATCTAACCAAGGATTAACAGGTTTTCAGGCAGACGAATACGCATGTAAACCAAAAAACAACTTTGGTATTTTCAATTTTAGTTATGACGATGCATTACATACAAACCCCAGCAATCCTAGCTTCCAATCAACCGTAAATGCAGTAGTTGAAAAAGGTTGGCCATTGTTAATACATGCTAACGGTGATCAAGCCGTAAACTACACAATTGATGTTTATGCCAAAGCTTTAGGAAAACAAAGTGGGCTTGATAAGCGCCATCGAATAGAACACTGCTCGTTACTCTGTGATCAAGATGCAGATCGGATGATAGATTTGGGGCTATCACCCAGCTTTTTGATCGGTCATGTGGGTTATTGGGGATATGCTTTTAAAAAAGTTATTTTTAAAGAAAAATCTGAATACTTAGATCGCTGCAAAACGATGCTTGAACTCGGTGCGCGCATTACTTTACATAGCGACTTATCTGTTACGCCACTGGGTCCACTCAGAATGATGGAGCAAGCTGTTACTCGTATTATGGAGAAATCATCAGATGATGAAGTACTGCATCCAAATGAGACAATCACAAGAGAACAGGCTTTAAGAGCAATTACTTATGATGCGGCATGGCAGTGTCACGTAGACCAATGGATTGGTAGTCTGGAGCCAGGAAAACTCGCAGACTTTGTCATATTAGCGAAAGATCCTATAACTTGTAAAAGCACACAAATTAGACATATTCCTGTTTTACAAACTTGGGTTGCGGGTAAATTGAGATATCAGCACGGTTAGTAATTCCAATTTGAAAGGATTGAGTGCATTACTACTTAATTCATTTGGCAGCATGCCCACAACAGAAACCGTGCGAGCATGCTGCTCTATTACATTCACACTCGTCGCCCTCCACTATCGATATATTGCTAATTCAACATCTTATTTTGGGGATATCTTGCCAACGCGTTGTGTACTGCAGTGCCAACATATCACGCCGTATTGCCCATTTCTGAAAGATAAAGTGGAACAACTGGAAAACAAGGAGCAAATACGACCACATTGCGCTCTAATCAATGACGAAGTCTTGTTTGCTGATGCTTAACTGTCGCTAGCCGCCCAAAAATTAAGGCGCACACCGCTCACTAATGTGCTTCTTAATCTAACGGAGTATTGACGTTACCCAAAATGGAGCAAAAATAGGGTGAGCCGTAGGTTAATTTAGTAACGTAATGGTAGATTGCGTAACCTGCCTAATCATCCATTATGCCTATATAAAAACAGACGATATTACCCATAAAAATAGGTACGCACTTTGTTACAAATCGCCCTCTTGTCTTGTGGTTCAGTCAATGATTTACTGTCGCTTCCTTAGCAACAGAGGCTTTTATTGACAATGGACGACCCCTTCAGGCGACCAATATTTACTGATTCCCCCCTTCACCGTGCCCCCTTACTTAAGGAGGCCACATGTTAGAACTCTTCCTACTACCCGAAACTTGGGTGATATTTGCCACACTGCTTGCTTTAGAAGTGGTTCTTGGCGTTGATAATGTAGTGTTCATTTCCGTCTTATGTGAACGGCTCCCCGTTCAGCAGCGGCCACTTGCGCGTAACTTAGGCATTTTGTTAGCGGTTATCGCTCGGATTGGTTTGGTTTTTTCTATCAGTTGGCTGATGTCGTTAACTGCACCGATAGTCGTTTGGTTTAGCAACGAATTATCTGGACGAGATTTTATCCTCATCTTCGGCGGTGCTTTTCTGTTATTCAAAGCAGCAAAAGAGTTGTGGAACTGGCTGATGCCTGATGAGCATTCACATACGACGACAGTAAGTGCTGGCCTTGCGGTCGTATTACTGCAAATTGTCGCGGTTGACGCGGTATTTTCCATGGATTCGGTAATAACTGCGGTGGGTCTAACTAACGACATTCCTATCATGGTCGCGGCCATTTTAGCGTCTGCGGTGATCATGATATTAACCGCAGCGCGCATTAACGCCTTAGTCACCCGTTATCCGGGTTTTAAAACGCTGGCATTACTGTTTTTAATGATGCTGGGCGGTTTGTTAATCGCGGAAGGTGTTGAGCTGCACATCAATAAAGGCTACGTCTATTTTGCGATGGCGTTTGGTTTGGCAATGGAGATTTGTCATATTCAATGGGCGAAGAAACAATCGATCAAGATTAAGCAGCTACGTCCGTTGAAAAGGACGGCATCTTTACTGAGTTCAAAGCCAATAGTACGGTGATATTGATAGCTAAAGCGCATCAATGTCAAACTTCATCGCCAACATAACCCTTGATTTACTAGGCCTGCGGGTGTGAAGAAACGAAAAAGAACCATCGAGTGATGAACAAGAAAAATGTGTATTTCCAAGAGGAACACACTATCATAACCATTCCAGAAAAGGCTATTGCCTATGAAAATGTTTTTCCGGCAGGAAATTGCCCTGCTTTTTGGTCTGTTAACTCTGCTTTTTTTCAAAACATTAGGGGCTGATTTACTATCAGATACGACCCCATTTTGGATCTATATCCTCATTTCTACTGGGCTATTTGCTATTGTGACATGGGCAATATTCTCCGTTGTTCGCCATTCAGATGCTCTGGCCGTGAAACTTGGTGAGCCATTTGGAACCTTGATTCTCACCCTCTCTGTAATTTCACTTGAAGTGGTGATGATCTCCTCTGTAATGCTCACTGGCGAGCCAAACCCCACGATGGCTCGTGATACCATGTTCGCTGTCGTGATGCTGGTTACTAACGGCCTTGTTGGCGTTACTTTGCTACTGGGTGGCTGGCGTTACCATACGCAAAGTTTTAATTTAGAGGGCGTTAAATCTTATTTGGTCGCCATCATCCCGCTAGCCTTGCTATGTCTCGTTTTGCCTAACTTCACTGAGGGCGGAAGCGAGGGTAGCTTGTCGAGCGCGATGTCTTGGATGCTCATTACCATCTCTGTGATGCTTTATGGCGTTTTTCTGTTAATTCAGACTCGCAGCCACAGCCACTTTTTCGTTGGCAGTGAGCACGAAAATGGTGAAGAGCATCACGGCCCACTCCACAGCAATAGCTACCATACAGTCATGCTGTTGGCTTACCTTCTGGTAGTGATCATGCTGGCTAAAACCTTAGCTATCCCTATCAATTATGGGGTGCATGTTATGGAAGCCCCTGCCGCATTAGGTGGCTTTATTGTTGCGTGTATTGTGCTAGCCCCTGAAGCTGTCGGCGCACTTAAGGCAGCATTCAATAATCAACTGCAAAGAGCAATGAACCTCTATTTCGGTTCTGTGCTAGCGACTATCGCGCTTACTGTTCCAGCCGTTTTATTCATCGGCGCGATGATGGATCAAGAGGTTCGTCTTGGGCTATCCTCTGCTGATTTGGTATTACTTGTCACCACCTTAATGGTGTGCAAGGTAACATTCAGTAGTGGCCGAACCAATGTATTACATGGCGCAACGCATTTGGTTCTGTTTGTGGTTTATCTTTTCCTGATGTTTGAGCATGCTTAGTCGATAACTTCAAATTCAATAAACCGTAGCCAATAAAAAAACCGAGTTTAAACGCTCGGGCTTTTTATTGGCTGCAAGACTTACGGTCAAATACGCTCTACACATTCACGAGCAATTACCAGCTCTTCATTGGTTGGGTTTATATTCATGGTAGATGTCATCAATATATTTTCTAATTCACTTTCGCCTATGCCTTTTGGGTTTATTCGGACGGTTGATTTAACCGATTTACTTGTAACAACATTTTCCAAGGTAATAAAGGTAGTATGATCATCAAGATCCCTAATATGGTAAAAAAGTCTGGCACTTCATTGAATAAAGTAACACCAAATAAGGTAACAAATACCAGTCCTGAGTTCTCTGCTAGGGCAATAGAATTAGCAGGTGCTCGTTGATACGAAGCAACAGCTAATCCGTTGTAAGTAAGAACCAAAGTTGCACTTGCCAAAATGAACAGCAGATTCGTGGTCGAAAGAGGCACCCAATGGAATATAGCTAGGCAGCCAGAGATCGGTAGTGAAAGTAATGATGTCCAAAAAAGCGTGCTGACAACAGTTTGCTCCGTTGGTAATTTTTTCGCGGTAAGGTTGAACAAGGCAATTGTAAATGTAGTAACAAGGGCGAAGACTACCGCCAATTCAAATTCTGATGGTCTTAAAACCACAATCACTCCTGAAAACCCTATAAGAGATAATACACTGCTCTTAATCGTTAGTTTCTCTTGGAGAAGTAAAATCGATAATGGAAGCATCATTAGTGGCGCAGCATGAAAAATCGCATTAGCCGTAGCTAAAGTTAAGTGAGTGATTGCAATTACCATGCAACCACTGCCTATTATAATTAGATGTGCCCTAAATAGATTGAGTTTAGCGCTATACAGTTTTCGCTTTTGCTTGGACTGCTTTAACCATAAAGGATAAATAACTAAAGTAGAAAATAATTGCCGTATAAAAATGTACTGAAAGGCTGATACCTCCCCATTAAGTAACTTAACTGCGACATCAGATAGTGAAGCAGCAAGATTACCTAATATGAGAAAGATAATCGCGAGGTTTACCACAGGAAAAGACACTGTTATTTTTCCAACTTCATATCGATATGTGGGATGTCATCCTCCAAATACATTACAGAAGTCGGCATAAATCCATGGTTTTGGTAGAATTCTGATAGGTGTTCTTGAGCGCCAATTTCGATTGACTCTCTGGGCCACAACTTGTCACATGCACATAGAGCCTCTTGTACCAGTTGATGCCCTATGCCCCCTCCACGAGAATTTTTTGAAATAGCAACACGACCAATACTGACGGATGGATAACTAACCCCCTTTGACATTAAGCGTGCGCAGGCTATTAACTTGCCACCTTGATAACCCAGTAAGTGGTAAACACCTTCTTGGTGATCTTTACCATCCAACTCAGGATAGGGACATTCTTGCTCGACAACAAACACGCCAACTCTGAGTTTTAGCAGTTGATATAGTTGCATTGTTGTTAATTGGGGAAACGGATGGAGTTGCCAAGTAATCATTTTAATTCAGCCTTACACATATTGATATCCGAAATGTAGCAAGGTGAATAAGTCTAGACATTAACAATTGTTAAGTTGGATTGCGTTTTTTGATACGACTCAGGCTGATCGGTGTAATGCCAAGATAAGCTGCAATTTGATAATCGGTGAGGCGCTCTAACAAGTTAGGATAACTGTTACAGAACTGTTGATAGCGTTCTTCTGGAGTATAAAGCAACATAAAACGTTCTTTGTTTTCTTTATACATCAGTTGTATTTCCAATAGCTTGAGATAAATACTATATTTATTCTTACGCCATGTTCTTAATGTTTCGATAGGGAGAGACATAATCGAGCAAGGGGTAAGTGATTCAAGTTGGTATGGTGATGGCGTTTGGTTAACTAGGCTTTCAAAACCAATGATCCAGTCATTTTCCCAATAAAACTGTTTGCTAAACTCTTTGCCCTTGTCAGTAAAATAAACAGCGTGACATATTCCTTCTAATAGAAAGAAAATCTCTTTTGCAACTTCCCCTTGATGGTAAAAAATATGCCGACTAGGCAAAGAACAAAGCTTTGCAGATTGCTTTAGCTGTTCTACTTCGTGTCGAGTAAAGTCATTTTTTTGTAACTGCTCTAGGAAAGCGTCAAGCATAATTGGTTGTACCTAAGTATTTATCTATAACCAAACATTAACTGAATATTTAAGCACACAATAAATTCGCCAAAAAACAATTAAAGCGGAGGTGTTCAGGTGATGATAACCTACATCAAATTAGCATTCTACGTGCCATTTTATACCCCTAGGTTCCTTATTTGTAGCTGTGAATGACTTACAAGCAAGAATCGTAATTAATAAGACAAGAAAATTTCGCATATTTACCTGTAGGTATCATTTATCAGCAAGACTTTGCAAGGTAGCATACCCTGTGAGTTTACTATCTACTAGTGTCTGCTTGTCGTTCAAAGCCGATCTTTAGAGTAATTGCGTTAGCTTGTTTCGGGGCATAAACAAGTCAACACGAACCTTGTTGATTTAAGGGCACAAAATGAATTGTAGAAGGCAATTTAGTAAGCCATGGGGGTGTCGCCATGCACATCCTTAGTGATGGTCTATCCAACATATGAGTACAAAAAAAGCGAGCACTAAGCTCGCTTTTATCTATTTGATTTTAAATGTAATTATAGCAACTCAACCGACTGTTGAGCGATCACGAATTCTTCGTTAGTTGGTACCACAAGCGCTACTGCATTTAGCATGTCTGATTTTGCGATAATGCCAGCATTACCGAATCGAGCTTGCTCGTTGCCTTGCTCATCTTCCACAAAACCAAGAATTTTCAGGTTGCGTAGAATTTCACGACGAATAGGCAATGCGTTTTCGCCAATACCACCGGTGAAAATAATACCGTCGAGCGAATCAAGCGCTGCAAGGTATGACGCGATGTATTTCGCCACACGGTAGGTGAAGACTTGGAAGGCCAATGTAGCGCCTTCATGACCTTGCTCCATGGCTTCGAGAATGCCACGTGCATCGCTGGTTAAACCAGAAACACCCAAGAAACCAGAGGCTTTGTTCAATGAATTAAACACTTGTTCTTGTGTCCAGCCCTTCTTCAATAGAAATTCAATGATGCCGGGGTCAAGGTCACCACAGCGAGTGCCCATCATCAAACCGGAAAGCGGTGTAAAACCCATACTGGTATCGACACTCTGACCATCTTTAATTGCGCACACTGACGCACCATTACCAAGGTGAACAGAAATAAAGCTGCTTTCTTCAACTTGCTTGTTGATCATTTTTGCCGCTTCACGGCTCACAAAATAGTGGCTGGTTCCGTGGAAACCATAGCGGCGAATACCAAACTCAGTGTATAGCTCTTTTGCAATCGCACCTGTGTAGGCTTTTGCTGGCATGGTTTGGTGGAAAGCGGTATCAAAAACAGCAAACTGCGGTAACTCAGGAAACGCTAGCATTGCCGCGCGCATACCAATCGCGTGTGCTTTATTGTGTAGCGGTGCTAAATCACTAAGCGCTTCAACTTCGTTGACGATTTTTTCGTCTAACTTAACGGTCTTAGTAAACTTCTCGCCACCATGTACTACGCGGTGTCCAATTGCAACGACGTCATCAATCAAGCCGTAGCTTTTCACAAGCTCAACCAGTTTTGCAACCGCCAACAGGTGGTGATTCGCTTCACCTTGAATCGCACAATTGGCTTTTTCTCCGTTAAACTTCCAGCTCATACGGGCATCATCAAGCCCAAAGCATTCACCTAGACCACTCAGTACGGCATCCCCCGTATTTGAATCAATCACCGCAAACTTCAGTGATGAGCTGCCAGAGTTAATAACCAAAACAAACGAGTTCGACATGGGGTAAGTTTCCTGTTTTAGACTAAGTGTTGAAGTATACAACTTCTTGGTTTACGTGACCCTCATTATTCAATAATTTTTTAATCTTTCAACTTTGTTTTAGTTTCAGCATCATACCAAACGATTTTTTCTTGATCTGAGGCAAATTATTATTTCTTTTGAAGTGAGAAATATATCAATATTTAAGTCCATCCTGTAGCGCGCAGTAAACGTCTGCACTTCCACCATTTTGCGTTGACAACATTAGGCAGTAAAAAGGGGCCTTACGGTGAATCGAAAGCGTTCTGTTCAGTACTCGTAACGTTACGCACACCGGCAGTTAAATCGCATCAATGGGTGTAATACATACAAATACGCTTACTTTCTATTTCTAATACGTTGAACGGCGTTTCATAGATATCGCTCAAAACCGACGATTGAATCACCTCTTGTACTGTGCCAGTTGCTACTACTTGGCCTCGTTTCAGCGCAATGATGGAATCGGAGTAACAGGATGCAAAATTGATGTCGTGGATCACCACGACCACCGCTTTATTCAACTCATGTGCTAAACGCTGAATAGTGGCCATGATCTGCAATGAGTGTTTGATATCGAGGTTGTTCAATGGCTCATCGAGAAAGATGTAATCGGTATCTTGGGCGATCACCATGGCAATAAAGGCCAGCTGGCGTTGGCCGCCACTCAGTTCGTCTAGGTATTTATCTTCTATCGCTTTAAGATCAAGATATTCGATCGATTGCTCAATCATCGCATGATCGTTGGCTGTTAATTTACCTTGCGAATAAGGAAAACGGCCAAAAGCCACCAGCTCTTTCACGGTAAAACGCATGGTCAGAGTATTGGCTTGACGCAGAACCGACAGCTTTTTAGCCAACGCTTTAGTATCCCACTCAACCAGCTCTTTGCTTTCAATCCAAACTTTACCGCTATCACGGCTGACCAAACGGCTGGCCATCGACAGTAAGGTACTTTTCCCTGCGCCATTAGGGCCAATAATTGAAGTGACCTTGCCTTTTTCAAACTGCGCACAGGCCTTATCCACAACGGCTTGTTGGCCAAACACTTTAGTCAGTTTATCTAGCTGAATCATATGAAATTAAACCATTTTATTACGTAAAAGGAGGGAGAGAAAATAGAGGCCTCCAATGAAATTGATCACCACACTCAGCGTTGTTTCAAACTGGAATACTTTTTCAACCACCCATTGACCAGAAAGCAATGCACACACCGCCATCGCGGAACAACCAATCAATAAGGTTCGGTGTTGGTATGAACGAAACCACTCGCGCGTTAAGTTGGTGACCAATAAGCCAAAGAACATCACGGGCCCAACTAAAGCTGTAGAAATAGCAATTAATACCGCACTAAGCATCAATACATGGTGCGTCACTCGGCGTACATCCACCCCTAAACTGACCGCGTTATCGTTATCCAACCATAAAACATCCAACACGCGATGCAGGCGAAACAGGCCAAAGCAAACCAACAGCAGTAACGGTGTTACCCAATACACAAGTTCCACTTTCACGTTGTTGAAGCTCGCAAACATATTGGACTGTACCGATGAAAAATCATTCGGATCCATCAGCATGATCAAAAAGGAGGAAATGCTGGAAAACAGTTGCCCCAGAATGACTCCTAATAGCAACAACACCATTAAGTTGCTCTGCTGCTTACGAAAATAAAAAGCGAACAACAAACTAGAAAACAGCAACATGGCAGCAACGGACAACGAAAAATTGAGATAAGCATTGAGGGCATAGCTACTTAGGCCACCAAAAAGAGTCACCACTAACACCTGCACAAACAGGTAGAGTGAATCAAACCCCATGATGCTGGGCGTTAAAATTCGGTTGTGGGTAATGGTTTGAAATGCTAGAGAGGACTGCGCAATGGCAATACCCGCTAACACCATCGCCAATACTTTGGGTACACGACGAGAAAGAAAATAATGATAGTTGTCGGCGTTCAATCCAACACCAATAAATAACCCAGCAAAAAGCAGAGAAGCCAAAACCAGTAACCACAGTTTGGTATGATCACGCAAAGTGATGCTCGCACATACAGACTTACCCATGGCGTTGTCCTCGCAACAGCAACACAATAAATACACTGCCACCGAGAATACTGATGATCATCGAAATCGGCACTTCATAGGGGAAAATAATCAAACGGCCGCCCAAATCACATAGCAGCACCAATAACGCACCGAAAATGGCCGTACGAGGGATATTTTTGCGTAAGTTGTCGCCGTAATAGTGGCTGACTAAATTAGGCACAATCAACCCTAAAAAAGGCAGTTGACCGACAATCATCACAACCGTCGCAGACATCACCGACACCAAACAAACGCCAATCACCAGCACTTGCTGATAGTTAAGCCCTAAGTTCACAGCAAAATCTTTACCCATGCCGACGGCCGAAATTCGCGCCGCATACAAATAGCTAAAGAGGGCAACCGGGATCGCAATATAGAGCAGTTCGAAATCCCCTTTCAGCAAATTGGCAAAATTGGCTACCGTCCAGCTAGAAAGGTTTTGTATCGCATCGTATTTGTAAGCGATGAAGGAGGCGGCGGATTCCACCACATTACCAAAAATAATGCCGATCAAAGGGACAAAAATGGCATTTTTAAACTGCACGCGCTGAATCAGTTGCACAAACAGCAAAGTGCCCGCAATCGAAACCGAGAAAATAAGCCACAAGCTTTCACCGTGACCAAAAAAGACTAAGCTCAACACATAGCCCAGCATGGCGCATTCAATGGTACCGGAGGTAGAAGGCGCGGCAAATCGGTTTTGACTGATTTGCTGCATAATAAGACCCGCGATACTGAGCCCTGCCCCTGCTAAAACAATCGCCAACAAACGTGGCAACCGACTGGTAAAGAGCAGTTGCCAAGCATGGGCATCCCCTTGCAGTAATGCCATTAGTGATAGATTGCCTACCCCCACAAACAGTGAAGATAGGCTGACTACCAACAAAGCAAGCAATAACTTTTTCAAAGCTAACCTCAGCTTGTTTGTGGCAAATTAGTGAATGTGTACAGCATTTCTAACGTCGCTGATCATCTGCTCTGTAGCAGTCACACCAGAAATGGATAGGTACCAAGCATTAAGGTCTAAAAACGCCATGCTTTTATTTTTGTAGGCCGCCGTCGCTTTGATCAGGTCATTTTCAAACTCTTGGCGAGTGTGACTTTGCCCTTTGTTGACCAACGTATCACGATCAATGATCAATAAGGTTTTAGGATCATGTTCGCGAATAAATTCATAAGAGATTAGATCGCCATGGCGTGTCGCTTTGATGCTATCGACGGTCGTTTTGAATCCAAAATCTTTATACACCGCCGAGAAACGTGATTCAGGCCCAAAAGCGGTAATGTTACCGCCAGAGCTCATCACTGTGAGCGCATCGATTTGGTTGTTCTGATTAAAGCTACGAAGTGCTTGAAACTGCTTATCTAAATCTTCAATTTTGGCTTCCACTTGGTCTTCAATAGCAAATACTTTGCCTAGATTACGCCACTGCTGTTGTGTACTCTGCCAGTAGCCTTGGCTTGCATCGGCTGCAAAAACGATAGTTGGTGCAATTTTAGATAGCTCGTCATAACTGGTTGCGGCGCGCGGCCCAATCACAATCACATCCGGTTTTTGCATATAAATGGTTTCGAAATCAGGCTCAAATAAAGAACCGGCAGGTGCGTATGTATCGCTGTTGTACTTCGCTAAATAATTCGGCAGTTCAGTCACTTTCGATACCGCGACAGGTTCAATACCAAAGCGATCTAACGTATCTAACGCACCCAAACCAATGACAACCACACGTTGCGGATTTTGCTCGATCGTCGTGGTACCGAGTTGATGCTCCACAGAAACGGTTTTAGCACTGAGAGTAAAAGAGGTAAGCAAGCCAAGTGCTGCCAAACTAAACAACGATTTCATATAGGTTCCCATTCAAAATAACTGCGACAGATTTTGATAAGCATTCGCATTAAGTTCGGGTAATATAATCGTTGACCGTCGTTCAAGCAACCCTATTCACATCAAAATCGGCCATGATGATCAGAAGCAGCAAGAATGATGAAAAAGCGAGCGCTAATAAGAGATTCGCGCTCGCTTTCTAGGGGGAGAGAAATGTTATGGACGTGTCGGGTTAATCGTCAAAGGCTCAAAAGTGGCCACTGCGTTACCACTCGCTCCAGGATGATCAACATAGCTGGTGTCTTGCATCAAGGTGTAAAAGACATCGACATAATCGTCGTCGTTGACCAGTAAACCATCGGGAATCGCATCAATGATCTTGCCCGTGATTTGCGGAATAATCGCATACGCCTGCACTTCTGGATCAGGGATAAGCTTCAGCACTTCTTCCGCTACTTTGACGAGTAATTTAGCCAGCTCCTTATAGTCGGTACCATCATCTTGCTCCATCAAGATAAGATCGGCTGCGCCCCAACGGTAACGAGACCATTGGATCATCACTTGATTTGGGAAGTAATCTTGCTTGTCGTAATCCAAATAAGGCATTTCAACTAAGTCAATGGTCGGCTCATCTCGGCTTGGATTGATGCCTGTAACAATCGCATAAATTTCAGCCGCTCCAGAGATCCACGGTTCTTTGTCATCCGCTAAACGAATTTTTTTCAGTACTGTGGTGGAAATAGGCTCAGCGCTATTATCGCTGCTGCGGGCCATCGCTTGCGCGGCGACGCTACCACTTTCTACTGTGGTCAATGTGGTCGATTGACCCAATGCGTTCATCTGTGCACGCATTGCTTGTAAGCCTGCGCGCAATTCCACTTCGCTATTACTATCAACCACGAAAACGGGTACATCTGGCATTTGATATACGTCCAGTTGATGCACCTGTCCGTACACATCAAACGCTTCAATATATTGCCAAGACGCATCATTACCTTTGGGCTCAAAAGCAAACAACGGGCTTTGTCCTTCTTGCCACTCTTTAATCATCGACGCATCGGCAATACGCAGTTGCAGCAACTGCTCAGTAAAATCCTCAATGCCTTTCATTGAACGAATTTGCGCGTCTGCTACAACCATCTGTTGACTAAAATCGGAATCAGGCTGCTCTTCAAACAAAGTGGAAACAGAAATGGATAGGTTTTGCGCGCTGATTTCAGTTTTAAGTGTGGTTTCAAGCTCGGCGTAACTTTCACTCAGTTGCAGTGCTAACGCTCTTTTTTGCTGTGCAATCGCATCAGCATTAGATTGGCTGGTGCTACTGGTTGTCGCTTCTTCTGAGTTGCACCCCATAATAGTGGCCACAAGCAGTAATGAAACGGGTGTTATATATCTCATAATGAACCCTTAATATTTTTAATTACAACATAGAGTAATAACTCTACATAAAAACACAATATCACCGAATGCTATTCTTTCAAGAAATAAATAGAGTGTTAATTTATATTCTTCCCACAAGATCAAATTATTATTAAGTAAAGATTAAATTAAAAAATGTTAATATAGCTATTACTTTTCTGGCTAATTATATGATTTTAATAAAAAGAAGTGCTTTTACACTTCTTTTTATTCATTAGTTATTCATAAGTTGCATAGAGCTCGACTTGGCTATTGGCTTGCTGTGCATTAAGCATGAAATGGACATAGCCCGCTTGTGTCACTGGCAGTTCGATATACTCATAACTATCAGAGCGCTTAGACGCTTGGTCAAAATGAGTCAATGTAGGCCAGTGCTCGCTTTCTGCATAAAGATCAACATTGTGGGCTGCCATCTCATCAATAGGCTGGAGCCAAACTTTGACACTGCTCATTCCCTCTGGTACATAAATCGCTGCATAGCGAGTTTGATGAATACCCAACGTCATTGGCTGACGATTTTCGAGAACAACAGGTGCTAAATCATCACTAGGCTTTTGCGTATTATCGGTCATGGCGTAACTTACTTTCGTATTTAATTCAACACGCTGATAAGCTTCTCTACCCGTAATACTAAAATAATAGCGACCCGGTAAAACGGTACCATTGGCTTGTTTCTCTAGTGCAATTGTTTCATTACTATGCAGTTCAAAATTTGTTATTTGATAATCATAATAATGCGCAATTTTTTCATAACTTAAATAAAGATCGGCGTCACCATCACCGCTAATATTAATCGACAATTCACTGATATTATCTGGAACATCAATATAATAGAGTTGTTCACTGTACTGCTCACCCGACAAGGTAACACTCTGCCCTAACGCTAAATGATTCATCGTGTCTTCTGGTTGAATTGGCGGCACAGTCGGCTCGTCTGGATTACCACTGTCCGTTGTCAAAGTGTCTAACCAAGTTGAAAATTCGCTGTCTAGGCTTTTGCCGATCCGTTTCACTTGCTCAGCCCATGCTTTGAAATCGCCACTACGTGATAGCGCTAGCAGTTGATCCACTTCATTGGGATGGTTTTCCAGCATAAAACGAACCGCTAAATAGCCCCAGCGATAAATTTGATTGGTGTCATTTTGATAAGTAGTGGCTAGCACTTGCGTGAGGCTCAGTTTTTTCTCAGCAATTAAGTCTACCGCCGCTTGGTAGCCTTTTTTATAGTGCATGTATTCAGCGAAGCCTTCCAACCACCACACGATATGGCCTTCACTTAAATTGAGAGAAAATGAACCGTATTGATTGTAGCGTCCGTCCAAATAATGCACATATTCATGCTCTAAATTGAGAATAGACAACGCCTCATCCTGCGCATATCGATAAGCGACAAAGCGCGCTGTGTTGTTGGCATCAGCCGGGTTGCCTTCAAGGTATTGCCCGCCGTTGTTGGTAGTATTGCCAAACAAGAAGTTGGAATAACTGACATAACTTTCGTTGCTATCAAATACCACCACTTCCACTTGTTGATTGAGATCATCGGCCACGGGCGTGAAACCGGTATTCGCGACGGCATGGAAGTCGGCTTCTTTCTCATTCAAAATTTCACACGCTTGCTCTGCTTGTTGTGGTGTTAAGCCTTGCGAACGGATAATGGCAGGCCCATCACATTGATGACGATTTGGCATGATACGCTGTTCAAGTTGCTGCTTAGCTTGCGTTAAATTAAGCGCTTCCAATGTCTCTGGCGCGTAGTAAGAAAGCATTTCAACCGCAGCAATCCAGAGTTTATCGCTACGTCCACCCAGCGGGTAACGTTCCAGTACTTTTTCTAAAATCGCAATGACTCGAGTTTTGGTGTTTGGGTAAGGGCTAACCAGTAAGCGCCCCGTTTCACGCACCGCATTGTACAAAATGAAATCGGCATCGGTTCCTAACGCCCAATCATGCTCAGTGGCAAAACGATACAGTGTCTCCAAATATTCTGGATGGGCTTCAATGTCTTGATAAAAATCATCACGCGAAGCATGGCCGCTCATGGATCGAAATAAGTTATTTAAACCATCAACAAACTGCACATCTTGCGCCGTTTGTGGGTTAAAGGCGTCCAATAGCACGATGAAATTCGTCATCGTTGAAGGTAGGCGTTTCACGTTATCGACCATTAACGTTAAGCTCGACATGGCCGCCACTTGTTCACGACCTAAGCTCAAACTATAAGGCGATAACATAAACTGGTTAATCGTATCCGCAATCGCATTACTCAATTGGTCCGAATAATCACCAAAATCTTGTTTTACACCATAGCGCACATAATACGCGGCACGGATAAACTCCCCCAGATTAGCAATAGATTTGGCTTGCGCTTCTGTTCCTTGATATTGCGAAACCTCTAACGCCAGCGCTCGGTTAATGCTGTCTATACTATTTTCACTGTATAGACCCAAGATGGCTTTACTATCGGTATAAAACCACGAGTTATAACAGGCTGGTTGTGCATTTTTAATCGCTAAAATTGGCTCTTGTGCTTGGGTGATATCATTAAACTGGCAGGCATCTAATGCATAAGAAAAAGACGGTAATCCTGCTAACGATAATGCCAATAGTAAAGCGTTAGGTTTGAGACGAGGGGAATGAATAGATGGAACAGGCGCAATACGCATAGTAACGACTCTCTATAGATCATAGAAATAAATGAGTCGCGGTTTATATCAGAATCACATTAATAAAATGAAACTTGGCGCATAGAAACCAAGATCTTACTTCAAAAAAGAATTGCTCTCATGAGAGAGCAATCGATTAACCAATAGATCTTATATATCAATATATTACTAATTGTTTTCCACCACTAACTAAGTGATCGGATACACAGTACATTGAGCGCCAATCACATGAGTAATGGTTTGCGGCTCAATCATTTGCCAACCACTTTCACTGTCAAGGGGTTCTGACGCAACCACCATATTATCGCCTTCGCTTTTACTAAACACAGTCGGCGGATTACCATCAGAGCTATAACGCACTAACCAAAAATCTTGCCCATCAGAGATACAAATCGAAGCTTTAAAAGGTGTGACTATCTGTTTCTCCGCCAAAGCCTGCGCAATTTGACCAATCGTGGTCGTAATGGCTTGTACTGGCTGACTGCGTAACCCATTACTCATCATCAATAAAAAAATCAATTCACTATCCGTTGTCCCAACACGCTTGACGTATAGCGATTCCGGTAGCTGCCGTTCTAAGGCGAATTTCACTTTTTCAAACTCACCAATTTGCCCGTTATGTAAAAACATCCAGTGATCCAAAATAAACGGATGACAGTTAGAACGGGAAACCTGCGTTCCGGTGGACGAACGCACATGCGCCATAAAACGGTGAGAACGAATGTGATGCGTTAAGGATCGCAGGTTTTCATCTCCCCAAGCGGGTAAGACTTCATGAAACTGCCCGGGTGTAGTGCGTTCGGTATACCAACCCAGCCCAAACCCATCAGCGTTGACACGGGTGACCGCTTTACGCGCTTCTAAACTTTGGTGCACGAGAGAGTGTTCCGGTTGATAAACCAGTTGATCGAGGTAGATAGGAGTTCCTTGGTAGGCGAGCCAGCGGCACATAATGCAAACATTCCAAAATAATCAGTCACTGATTTCAATAAAGCACGTTTGCTCAATGGCTGCAAGGTGTCCAGGCAACGATACCTTTGCCACTTGGCTCATCAACGCCACAAGTTAATGACTCTTAAATGCAGGCTTAAATGATGAATTATTTATTGAACGAAGATCATCTTTTAGCAAAGTTCATATTATTAAAAATACTAAACCTATTATTAGTCATTGTTGGTTTTGACCCAACATTCACTTTCGATTGGATTCTAACCTATCACTTTATTTATCTAAAGAATTTCATCTTCATCACTAAGAATAAAATACAAATCCATCAATTATTAATTCTAAATTTAAGAATAAAGAACCAACATATTTATCAATTAAAAACAAA
Source organism: Vibrio sp. B7 (assembly GCF_963888765.1). Lineage (NCBI taxonomy): Bacteria > Pseudomonadati > Pseudomonadota > Gammaproteobacteria > Vibrionales > Vibrionaceae > Vibrio > Vibrio sp. B7. The sequence goes on along the minus strand of NZ_CAWPKR010000035.1, from coordinate 117,215 downwards.
CCAAATGTTAACTGGTTATGTTTAAAATATGATGTTATTTCAAAACAACAATTATTTACACTTGCTATGCGTATGACTGATATATAAATTGTTACAAATAATTCACACATTATATGGATATACTGTGAAACATTTAATTTATTTTTTATTAATTAGTTACTCATCAATTAGCCTTGCTCAATCTTCAGTTGATGATGAACGGTTGCTCGCCTCATTAATCGAACGAGGTGTGATATGTGAAGGGCTGACATCAGAACAGCAACAACAAGCACTTGCTCTTTATCTACAAAGAAAACACCACAAAAAAAAGTCTCTCAATTCGACAACTCATCAAGAAGAAGCGTGTATTTCTCCGCCGAAGAGCGACTAAATCACCCGTTCAATCTTCACTGAATAACACTCAGAAAACTTGCCTAGATAAGAATATACCAGCCACTCATTGCGTCCATGAATTCTATTTTATGGCGATGAAAGCCATTTATTCTCTATAGCGCTCAGTCGTATGGAAATCAGTTCAGTGAAATTGTTAATACCATAAATACAGAAAGAAAAATAAGGAAAGCAGATGAAACACATAAGGAAAACCTTGCTTGCGTCAGCAATGGTAACACTATTTAACGTCAGTGCTTATGCGCACACCCCGATTGATTTAGGGGTAGTCAATGAAGATAAACTCATTGAAATGTTAGTGCGTAACGGTGTTGTGGATGCCAATGCTACCGATGCAATCAAGCGCGATGCCTTGGATCGTTATTTAGAGCAGAAAATCAAATCGGGCTTCCACGGCGATGCGCAATTTGGTAAGCAAGCTCTTGAGCAACGCGCACGGGTATTAAAGACCATTGAAAAACAAAAAGGCCACCAAAAAGCCAGCGTTTTTGCTCTCGATATCAGCACCAAACGCACCGATAAGGTATTAGCGCTTTTAATTGATTTTCCCGATTTACCTTGGAACGATAACCGCCTGACCAAAGAGCATACTGAAATGCTCTATGCCAGCTACAATCCACCTCACTATCAAGATCTGCTTTTTTCCGATGCGGGCTACGCAGGCCCTAATGGAGAAAATTTCATCTCGATGCGTCAGTATTATGAAAGCGAGTCTGGGCAAAGCTACAGTGTGGCCGGGCAAGCCGCAGGTTGGTATCGCGCGTCTAAAAACGCCGCGTTTTACGGGGGCAACTCGGCAACAACAGACAAAGATATGAATGCGCAAGAGTTGGTACGCGAAGCACTGAACCAACTGGCGCAAGACCCTAGTATTAATCTGGCCGATTACGATATTGAAGATCGTTACGATTACAATGGTAATGGCAACTTCCGCGAACCGGACGGCGTCATCGATCACTTGATGGTGTTCCATGCATCCGTTGGTGAAGAAGCCGGCGGCGGTGTGCTTGGACCTGACGCCATATGGTCCCACCGTTATAATCTCGGCCAACCTTATGTCCTTCAAGGCACAAAAAGTACGCTTCCAGATCGCTTTAACGGCCAATATGCCGCCTTTGATTACACCATGCAACCGATTGATGCGGCCGCTGGGGTTTGCGCACACGAGTATGGCCACGATTTAGGTTTGCCTGACGAATACGATACCCAATACACAGGTAAAGGTGAGCCAGTTTCCTATTGGTCCATCATGTCTTCTGGCAGTTGGGCCGGAAAAATTGGCGGAACACAACCGACGGCATTCAGCTCTTGGTCTAAACAGTTCTTACAAAAAGCGGTCGGTGGTCGTTGGATCAATGACGATCAAATTTCGATTGCAGAGTTAGAGAAAAATCCTCGCGTATTTACCCTATTCCAAACCACTGACAATGCTCGACCAAATATGGTGAAGATTGATTTACCACTGAAACGTGTTGATGGAGTGAAGCCTTATCAAGGTTCGTCCGCTTTTTATTCAAACCGAGGCGATGATCTGAAAAATAGCATGTCTCGTAAGCTTTCTATCCCTACAGGTGAACAAGCTACGCTGAATTTTAAAGCATGGTATCAGATTGAAAAAGACTACGACTTTGCACGCGTACTGATCAATGGTAAAGCGATTGCTGGTAACATCACCACCATGGATGACCCGTACAATACAGGGCTTGTACCTGCTATTGCTGGTCAGTCGGATGGCTGGGTTGATGCGATATTTGACGTCTCCCAGTGGGCAGGCCAAGAAGTGACACTCAGCTTTGACTATGTCACTGATGGCGGCTTAGCCATGGAAGGTCTTTACCTTGATAACCTACAGTTAGAGGTCGACGGGCAGCAAACCCTTATTGATGATGCCGAAGGAACATCCACCTTCGCCTTTAAAGGTTACACCACCAACAATGGCTTCCATGAAGCGCCACATTATTATTTACTGCAATGGCGCAGCCACAATGACGTCGACCAAGGCTTAGCCAATATCAAACGCATGGGCCAGTTGATGACTTTCGAACCCGGCCTACTAGTTTGGTATGTGGATGAATCTTACACGGATAACTGGGTAGGTAACCACCCAGGTGAAGGTTGGTTAGGTGTCGTCGATGCGGATCAAAACGCATTGGTTTGGTCAAAAACTGGTGAGGCCGCACAAACGCGCTTCCAAGTTCGAGATGCAACCTTCTCATTGCAAGATCAAACACCTCTACGTTTAGTCGCTGCCGATGGTGATGTGCTCGAAGACACAAGCTTAATCGGTAATGGTAATTTCTCTGATGGCGCGGATTACAGCTCACCATTAGTACCAGATGCTGGGCGTAAGTTAACGGAATTTGGCTTGATGATCGACATCCTCAACCAAGGCCAAGACAATGAGTACGGCGTAATTCGCTTATCAAAAGTCAGCGAACAAAACCAAGCTCCTGTCGCCAACTTTGAGCTTAAAACCGACGGTTTATCTGTCAGTGCTCTCAACTACAGCCATGATGAAGATGGCGAGCTAGTCAGTTACGCATGGGATTTTGGTAACGGCCAAATGAGCAGCGAAATGGCGCCAAGCTGGAGCTACACCAAAGCAGGGCAATATACCGTAAGCCTAACCGTAACGGATGATAAAGGCGCAACCAACACCACTACGCGCACAATACAGGTTGAAGTGCCTAACGCATTACCGCAAGCCAGTGCTAAGTACATCCACCTTGGACGCTGGGTAACAATGTGGTCAACCAGCAGCGATAGCGATGGGCGAATTGTCGATACGGAATGGACCCTGCCGAATGGAAAAATAAAACGTGGCAAACTCTTCACCGCCATTTTCCCAAGCTCTGGAAAACATGAAGTGAAAATTAAAGTGATGGATGACAAAGGTGCAACAGTGACTAACACCATTGTGGTGAATTTGTAACCACCTATTCTATTTTCTCTTAGAGAACTTGAGCGCGGCTTCGGTCGCGCTCTTCTTTATTGGATAAACAGAATTAAAGCGATTGATCACTTAACCTTTCCAACGCCTCGACGCGTTTGAGTTGTTTGACCTCAAACGTTTGGGTACGCAGTTGCGTAATTTGCTGATTTTTTTCATCTTGGCTCAAGCGCGTATTTTCAAGCACCGCCGAACGCTGTTGTAGATAGTTTTCGAGATGCTGAGAAAACTGCTCTCGTTGTTCACTAAGCTGCGTTAACCGCTGTGCTCCTTGTTCGCCAACCAACTCGTTCCAAGCTAAGTATTGCTCTTGCGTGGACAAATGGCGACTCGCGTTGAGTGCTGGCAGTAGTTGTACATTGCGTTCACTGCGCTGAATGTATTCTGGCTGCTGCGCTAATAACGTTTGCCACTGCAACTGCTCATCATATGAATCGACTGCTTGAGCTTTAATGCGCAGCTTTTCTAATGCTAAATTTCGCAACGCATTCTCTTCACCAAACAGCATACTTTGCTGATCAACGTTAAAAAATTGACTTTGTATTTTCAGTAACTGCTGATTGATCTCAGCTAAGGTAGCAAGATCGAGATTGGCGATGGAAGCATTAGCCTCTAACTCAGCTAATGCTTGTTTGTATTGGATAAACTGTTCAAAAAGCATTGGATCGATCACCACGCCCTCATCCTGCTCAGCATGCTGGGCAATGCGCAGCTCAACCTCAGGTAATGAACTCTCTCCTAATGTAGAGATAAAATAGTGAATTAAATCAAGACTCGATGCGCTGTCTATTTCCGTATCTTGTTGAGATGACGTTTGTAACGCGCTCTGTGGTGATACTGGCTTTTGCAGAAAAAGCACCGCACCGATGCTCCCCAAGATGATCACGATAAAACCAAATAGTGCGGGCTTTTTCATAGCCAATCCTTATAAAGTTTGATGTTACAAAACTTGAAGTTATAAACCTCGAAACTATAGACCTCGAAGTTATAAACCTTGAAGCTTCAATCGATTAGCGTGCTGGCGATACAAGGTAACGGGGTCAGTTTCAAAAAGGTGGTGTATCCCAAGCAAGCCGTTGATTTCATCTAAGTGGTTCATTTGGTAATCATCGCGGATCACCTTACCCAAGTGAGTACTGCATACGCCGACTAAACCATCATTAGGGCCATTAAAGACAAGCCCAGTCAACATCATCGCAGCATCAGTTGGGTCAAGGAGGTTGGTAAAGGTCGAAGATCCTGTCCACGAATAGTAATAAACACCATTGTCAGCCAGTAATTCACCATCACCACATTCACTGCTTGGAACGCCTTCTGGGTAGTGTTGATTAAACGCTAGCGAACCTTGGGTAGTTAAAGCTTCTAAGGAGGCTAAAGGATCTTGCTCTAGGTTACTTCCCCCAGAAAGAAGGCCAACCAAACCCGCCAATCCTTGCGCCATTTTGACGGCAATCGCTTCAGAAATGGAGCCCTCTTTGATGTGCCCACGCACTAAATCTGCCACGATTGAGCCTTTATTCACGCCACCAATGCTAGTCACAGACGCCACAAGATCGGGCCGAACTGATGCAACATAGCGAGCCGTTGGTCCGCCATGACTATGGCCAATCAAGTTAACTTTTTGAGCGCCCGTGGCAGCTAAAAGCGACTCCACTTGTTGCAATAGTTGTTCACCTCTTAGCTCAGAGCTGTTGGTTGCAGAGACTTGAGCCACGTAGACCTCTGCACCATCTTTCGTCAGTGATTGCGGAATGCCGTAGAAATAATCGACTCCGGCCAGCGTATCAAAACCAAATAAGCCATGAACTAACACAATAGGGTACTGGGTTTGGGTATAGCCTGTCTTACTTAACGCCACCGTGCTGGTTGCCGCCAGCGCCGTGGTACTCAGCAGACAAAAAACAGCAATAATAATCGTTCTTTTCAAAGTAAATTCCTTTTTATTGTAGTGTCTGGTTTAGGCACGGCATACATCTAGCCTACCGTTACCACACCAGAGATTAGACCTCTGAGGAGCACCCTAACTTTAGAAGAAAAGCACTTTATTTCATGTCGGCTTACCAGCTTCGTGAATGAACTAAAAAAAACAACAGATAAAATTAACATCGCATTAACAAAAAGAGCACTCACGTTTTAGCTAATTAAGCCAAAAGCATGAGCGCTCTTTACTACTCAATCATGAACTGATTGCGCTATTTTATAATAAATTGAATACCATCGGCTAACCAACCTTCAGACCAAACCTTGACTTGCCGAATTGCCGATCCGGCTGGCAGCTCAAACACTTCATCGTGGGTACTGATTGCGTAGTCTTTTGACCCCACTACTTTGGTTGAACCATCATCAAGCTTAAAAGTCATACGGAGTAAATGGCTGCCACCGTACTTGAACTCACCGGAAGTAACGGTTATTTGCGTAACGCGTTTCAGATCAATTTCAGTCAAACTACCACTTTCACCGCCTTGCATCGCATTGGCTTGCGTACCAATTGCATCAATCGCAGCACCATGGCGAATATACAGTGTCCCCGATTGACCAACATCTTGTAAGGCCAATGAACCCGATGTAAACCCAAATACGGCCGATTCACTATCTGAATGAAATACGTTGGTGTAAGCGGTAATGGTGCGCACACTTACCTGATCATTGCCATCAGCATACAAACCTAACTCACCGCTGGTTTTATCATGACCAAGTAACTCATGAGAGAAAACATTACTCAGCTTATCGCTGTTTTCTATCCATTCCCAACGCTGACTTAAACTCGAACTACAGGTTTGTAATTGACCCAGTGATTGTCCATCCAAACATTGATGGATGTCGTTTGCACTCACATAGCGACCTAACTGATCATAAATAAAAGATTGTGAGTTTTTGGTTTCATCACAGCTTGAGGCAGAGAGCGCGCCATTATCAGCCACATCAACGCAACGATTATTAAAGCTGCCCAATTGCAAATTCACTGGACGACCGCCCGTGAATACTGGGTGCTCCCAATCGACAGTAAAGCTAGCACTTTTGCTCACTCTGCGGCGCGTCGTATTTTCAAAACCATGGTAGGACTGATGCGCACCTACAACATAATAATGCTTATAAGCACCGTTATAAATGGGACGAATATTGACCGAAGAATCAATGGTAAATTCCGTTGTCCCTGTTGCATTAGGAGCGGCTTTATAGATCACATCCATTTTGGGTACGAAGCTCGCGTAACCAATCGGGTTAATACGGTTGGTATCCACAGGATAAGTATTGACCCACAGCGCATCCGTAGAGCGATTCATCATCGATTCGGCAGTCGCGTATTGGCTACGATTCCATTTAAAGCTGACGTTTTGTGCATTATTGGTGCTACGTTCAACACGATAATCGTGCGTTTTAAAGGTTAACCAACGGCTTTGGTTGTAGCTGGCATTGGCTTCTAGCTTGCCTTTAGGTCCATCAGCACTAACCTCTACACCACCACTCACTCCTAGCTGGAAGCCGGATACCTCTTTGACTTCATACTCCGCATTGAGGTTTTCTCTCGGGAACGTTTTTAAGATCTGCGCTTTGTTGTTCGAAGAGTTAAATACAAATTGGTAGTCTTGAGCGATGGCATCAGTCGACCAGTCTCGGAAATAAGCATCTAATGTCACGTAATCAGCACCTGATTGACGATAATCAAGACGGTCATTGAGATGGATCCCCGCACCCGTTGTATCATCATCTAAGCTGATGCGAACAATTTTCGCGTCCGGTGTCGCAGAGCCAATGGTGCCATATTGTAATGAACGCTCTAAATTAACTCTATAGATCAAAGAGATATTCGGGTTATCGCAAAACACTCGCGTACCTCGATCCCAAAGATGTGAGTTATTAAACGTACATTCATTATCAGTAATAGGCCGATTGACATTCAAATAAAACGCGACGTGTGGCAAAGAGTTCGTTTCCGAACCACTATTTGACACCATACTGGCCGTACTACGGCGCTGACGAGAATAGGCAATTGGGGCGGCTTCCAGTAGACGAATGTTGGCATCATTCTCGTCATCTAACGGTGTGAACAACAATTCTCCTTTGTGTTCACTGATGATCAAAAAGTCACTGGCAAACGCTAAGCCCAGTTTTTTCCTGAGCAATGCTTTCGCCTCTGTCTTTTGCGACTCACCTTCAATCGTACTGAAATCGACAAAATAGCGCATATGTTGGTTCAGTACATCGTCACGCATCTGCATTAGTGTCGGGGGCTCAACCTCTCCTTGTAACCAATAGCTCGCATTGAAGTAATTGATTTGGCTGTCATCCTGAAGCTCACTGAACATTTCAATGGCCAAACCTTGCGGCTGATTCACGTCAGCTTGAGCGGTGTTCCATACCAAACCTGACATAATGGCAATAGCGCTAAGTGCTTTTCTTCTGTTTATTAACATATAAACCTCGTAAGCATTTTATTGTTATCACGGTATTTAAAAGAAAATAAATACCCATTTTTATTTTTTCAGGCCACAAAATAAAAGGGTATTGGTTTTTTGGAACCTTTGTGGCGAATTATTAATAGATCTTAAAATAACAAACACAAAGAGAAATGATTTTTAATGTGGCTTAAAATCACAATAAAACTGTTTGATTTTTACACACATTGACTGGCTCTAATTTTATTGATATTTTTATTAAGTCACTAAGATTTAACATTAGGATAAATTAATAAAGCAAAACCTTATTGTTATTTATCTAAATTAGGATTTATAAAAACCCCTTCGTATTTTCTTCACTGACAGTTCATTGTTTGATCTTAATACCAAATAATGTTCAACATAGTCGTTTATTGATTGACGCTTAACACCATAAATCCAAAATAGGTCTGACCAGTTTGTTAATTTCACTTTTGCACTTATTCTTTATTAGATACGTGCCTAAACCAATAAGAAAAAAATATGAAACTAATGACGTTATTGATGACCGCAATATTGCCACTCTCCATGGCGATTGCAGAAAATACGGATACCACCTCAGAACCAGTTACCGCTTATGGCGTAATGAATACGCAAAATAAGCAAACCTACACTTATGTACGCTGTTGGTATCGGCCCGCTGGCAATCATGATGACCCAGCAACAGATTGGGAGTGGGCATTGGATGAACAAGGAAATGACTACACCATTAGTGGTTACTGGTGGTCGTCTGTGCGCTTTAAAAATATGTTTTATACCGACACCTCACAATATGAAATAAAACAGCGTTGTGAAGAGACGCTCGGCGTCAGTCACGATTCTGCAGATATTACTTATTTCGCAGCAGACAATAGGTTCTCATACAATCATTCGATCTGGACTAACGATAAAAAAAATGCCAAACCCGTCATTAATAAAATGGTGACCATAGGTGACAGCCTTTCGGATACAGGAAATATATTCAATGCGTCACAATGGAAATTTCCCAATCCTAACTCTTGGTTTTTAGGACACTTTTCCAATGGTTTGGTGTGGACAGAGTATTTAGCAAAAATGCACAATTTGCCTGTATATAACTGGGCGATTGGCGGTGCCGCAGGGCGTAATCAATATATCGCGCTGACGGGTGTGAATGATCAAGTCCGCTCTTATCTAAATTACATGACAATGGCCAAAAACTACCAGCCAGAAAATACGCTCTTTACCCTTGAATTTGGCTTGAATGACTTTATGAATTACAACCGTGAAGTATATGAAGTCAAAGCAGATTTTAGCAGCGCGATGATTCGTCTTGTGGATTCAGGGGCCAAAAATATTATTCTACTCACCCTACCCGATGCAACCAAAGCCCCGCAATTTAAATATTCAACAGCAGAAGAGATAGCGAAAGTCAGCGCTAAGATCACCACCTTCAATGCGTTTATTCAGCAACAAGCACTGTATTATCAGATGCAAGGGGTAAATATCATCCTGTTTGATGCCCATAGCTTGTTTGAAAACCTCACAGCCAATCCACAGCAATACGGCTTTGAAAATGCGACCGATGCATGCCTCAACATCAATCGCAATTCAGCTTTAGATTACTTATACCGTCATAGCTTAACCAATGATTGCGCTTACCATAGCTCTGACAAATACGTATTTTGGGGCGTCACGCACCCTACCACGGCCATCCATCAATTGATTGCCAACGAAATCAGTAAAAACTCTCTCGCGTCATTTCAATTTGAATAAGCACGTCTGACCCTGAAGACAGCACGCAAGTGCTGTCTCTAAACCCAAATAGGCATCGCGGTAGCGGCTTTCACTTGACGCATGGCGAGGTGGGTATGCATATCTTTTACATTGTTGAGCCGCTGTAACTGACGCGTAAATGCTTCGTACCCTGATAAATTGGCACTAACGACTTCCAGCAAGTAATCATACGCACCTGAAACCACATGGCAGCTGATCACCTCCTCCATCTCTTTGATTGCCTCTTCAAAACTATCAATGGAAGCGGCTTGATGATTATTCAGGCTAACTTCAACAAAAACCGTCATACCAACTCCGACAGCTTGCCGGCTTAAGCGAGCTTGATAGCCATCAATGATCCCGCTCTCCTCTAATCGTTTCAAGCGTCTTGCGCAGGGAGAAGGTGATAATCCAACCTTTTCTGCAAGCTCTGCGGTGCTTAAGCGTCCCTCTGTTTGTAATAAGGTCAACATGCGGCGGTCTATTCTATCCATTACTCGATCCTTGATGAAATCCACTAACATTTTGCTAATTTATAGCGGATAAGTGCTAAACCATCTAGCAATAAGGGTGAACTTGCCGGATAAAAGTAAGCCGAACCATAGATAATGGTGAGAAACCATCCATTGATGTGAATGAAATTATGATTTATGGCTACCTCGCGATAGGCACCACACTGTTATTATGGTCCGGCTTTTTCCTCTCTTTAAAGGCAGGGGCGAGCGGCCTATTAACCCCTGCGGATATTGCATTAACGCGCTTTTTACTGCCCGCTTTGTTGCTCTCTCCATTGGTTTGGAGAACTCGACATCAATTGCAAAATGTACCTATACGTTACTTAATTGGTCTATTTATTGGCTGTGGATTGCCCTATTTACTAATGACAAGCCATGCGATGCACTACGTTCCGGTTTCTGATGGTAGCGCGCTTGTTCCGGGCGTGCTGCCGCTGTTTGTCTCGGGTATCGCGGTGTTGCTGTTTAAACAGCCGTTAAGTCGCCATCGAATAGCTGGGCTGACTTTAGTGGTGGCAGGGGTTGGTATTTTCCTCTATTCAAGTGCCACTGATTTTGAGTCAAACCGTTTGACCGGGCATTTGATGTTTTTAACCGGCAGCCTGATGTGGGCGATGTTTACAATTTGTGCGCGGGTAGCAAATTTGCATGCGCTCGTCAGCGCGGGATGGGTTGCTTTACTTTCTACTATTTTATTGGCCGTTCTAATCGCTTTAGGCATCGTCGATAGCTACTTAGCCACACACTCTTTTGCACACTGGCCGTGGAAAGAACTGGCGGGACACACACTGCTGCAAGGTGTCGGGGCGGGGCTCATTGCAGCATTTACCTATTTATATGCAGTTTCAACACTCGGCGCAGAACGCTCCGCGGCCTTTGGCTCTGCAACACCAGTCGTGGCAACCTTGTTGGCGATTCCCGTTTTTGGTGAGATGCCAACGCCTTTGACTTGGATCGGATTAGGGTTGATAAGCTTAGGTAGCTTGGTTGCCAGTAATGTTTTAATGAAACACGATCATTCGCAATATTACCGGCCCCCTACGCATCAAAAACGAAGCGCTAAGCGCTCATATCAGCGATAGCAAATCTCTGCCCAACGAGCCAAACCAGCAGTCACTGAACCAAAGTAGTTACCGCTGACAACGGGTACGTGGGGAAGTTGCTGCTCTACCGCTTGGCGTAATATTGGAGAACGAGCAGATCCGCCCGTCATAAAGATAACATCCGGCTTTACGCCACCTTGTTCAACCGCTTCTTTGACCAATTCCACCATTTTCGCTTTAGGGGATTCAATGGCGTCGATCATTTGCTCACGCTCAATTTGCACTTCGATCTGCTCAGAAAGAAGATCGAGCACCACCTGACATTGCGTAAGATCAGATAGAGCAATTTTTGCCTCTTCTGCACGGCGTACAATTTGATAGCCGAGCGTTTCAAAATAGACTTTCAGCAAACGCGCCAACTTTTCTGGTTGCTGCGCCTCTTTGTGTAGCAATTTCAATGCTGCCAAGTTTTGCTGAGCATAGAAGTCACGTTGCGCTTCCACGTTGTTAATTGCAATCGGGTTCCAAAACTGCGTGATCGGCATATCAATGCCAGAAATGGCTTTACTTCCTAATCCAAAAGAAGACATCAACTGTTTGAAAGCAATATAGATATCAAGATCATTGCCTCCGACCCGTTGGCCACTATGCGCAAGCAAACTCGCGGTGCGGTCGTCACGCCCTCGCCAACTCGGCCCCATTTTTAGCAATGAACAGTCGGTGGTTCCACCACCGATATCAACCACCAGTACGGTTTGATCTTGCACCAGAGTCGCTTCATATTCTAAACCCGCCGCAACGGGTTCAAACTGAAAACTGATGTGCTGAAAACCGGCGCGTTTCGCCGCACGTTGTAAAATAGATTCCGCTTGTCGATTGGCCTCTTCACCACCTCGGCCATGAAAGTTAATAGGACGACCAATCACAGTATCTTGGATGGTGCGCTGAAGGTGCTGCTCTGCATTATGCTTAATATTGACCATCATGGCGCACACCAAGTCTTCGAAAAAACTGACCTGCACATCACGTAAACCTGCCGCGCCTAGAAATGATTTAGGGGATTTAACGTAATAAATATCGCGCGGATCCTGCAGATAGAGATCGAGCGCCGCTTGGCCAAAGGCAATGTCTTGCGCGGCAAGTTCAATACTCTCTTCTCTATTCACATTGATCGCGCGGCGAAGTACTTGCTCACCAATTTTATCGCTTGGCGTAATATTGTGATGACGGAACAGATGCTCAGAAATGGACTCTCGCGTCGGGGCGCATATTGTCGAAGGAATGTAGTGGCTTTTACCTTCTATGGGTAACAATGTTGGCTGCCCATCTTGCATCATCGCGACAGAACAGTTCGCCGTTCCATAGTCAAAACCAATAAACATCGCTACCTCCTAGCATCAGAAAAAGGCCGCCGATCCTACCTTATGATTTTCACAAATACTATCCCCAAACTACTTGGAATGTCTGGCGAGAAAAGACATGGATTGGTTTACACAAGCCAAGAGACGAAAAAAGACAGCAGCAGGCAGCCCACATAAGCCATTTTAATCACCTTGATATGTCGATAGTGGATAAGACAAGGTGACAAGATAAACAACGGGATCAGGACAAAAATGGGGTTCATACTGAATAGCCAGCTTAACAATACAACAGAAAGTGCATAGTAGAAGAGCCACGAATTTGGAACCGACAACTTTTTGCCAAGTCCCACTATAAATAATAATGCAGCAAGTAAAGGTAACATCATTAATTACACCTTTTATGATATTAATTCTCATTTGCATTAAATATTAGTCACTGTTCAGCACAAAAGCAATAGAAAAACTAGGTACATTATCAGACACCAAGAGCCATACTCAACACAGGCATTGGAACCGTCTTTCATTTCTCTTTAACCACCCGAATAATGATTAGTTTTTCTAATTCAAATCATAGATTTTTATCTTGCTCAACTTCACACTTTTAGATTGATAAAAGCGCCTAGCCTCACTAATATCTCGCGCCGAAAGAGCGATACTTTTAACGCTGGCCATTAGTTTCATTATTCATATTAATTATATTTCGTAGTTGCACTATTGTGCAGGAGATAGACCATGTCCGCATCGTTTCCGTTAGTGAAACTCACATTTTTAATTGCGATTTTGACCGCTGTCGGCCAAATGACACAAACGATGTACGTCCCGTCCATTGGCCATATGGCGGGAGAATTTTTAGTTTCTCCTGCATCACTGCAGGCGGTCATGGCATGTTATTTAATCCCTTATGGACTATCACAATTTGTCTATGGTCCATTGTCAGACCGTCTAGGACGCAAACCGATTATTATCGCTGGGTTGCTGATTTATATTGCAGGATCACTACTCGCATTATTTGCTCACCAATACGATTGGTTTTTGGTTGGTAGTTTTATTCAAGGGCTTGGCATTGGGTGTGGTGGCGCAATGTCTCGAACCCTTACCCGAGACTGTTTTTCAGGAGCAGAATTGCATAAGGCCAATAGCCTTATCAGCATGTGCGTTATTTTTTCGCCACTCATTGCTCCTGTTCTTGGTGGGTACTTAACAGAAAGTTTTGGCTGGCGCTCTAGTTACTTATTTTTATCCCTATTCGCGATTGCCGTGGTGATCACTATGATGACGAGTATGGTAGAAACATTGCCTAAAGCGGCTCGCAGACACGAATCGGTTGCAAACAGCTATCGCTATGTGCTGAGTGACAAACGTTTCCAAGGGTATTTAATTTGTCTCGTGGCGACTTTCTCTGGCATCGCGGTGTTTGAAGCCGCTGCAGGTGTATTACTTGGTGGCGTTTTGCAACTGCCTGCCACCACCGTCAGCTTATTGTTTGTCTTACCGATCCCTGGTTATTTAGTTGGTGCGGCGCTATCGAGTGTTATTGCGTTGAACTTCAACGAAAAAAGCGCCTTGTATGTGGGCTTGGTAGCGATAGCATTAGGTTCATTGGTGGTGTTTGTTCCTGGAGTGTTGGGGCAAACCAGCGCATTGACCCTAATTGGTGGTGCCACTGTCTATTTTCTCGGTGCAGGCATTCTCTTTCCCGCAGCGACCACTGGAGCGTTAACACCACTGCCTTACCATGCAGGAACAGGAGGTGCTGTGTTAGGCGGTATGCAAAACCTTGGGGCTGGTTTAGCCACCCTTTTAGCGTCGGCTATTCCAGCTCATGACCAGATGCCACTTGGCGCATTGATGCTGTTGATGTCTGTGTTCGCTGTGGTTGGTTTGATTCGTGTTTACAGTAAACATGATCCATCAAATGAAATGCCATTGGCTGTTTAATAAACTGTAATGAAGAAAAAGCAGACAGGTCACCGCCTCTCTGCTTTTTTTATTTTAGACGTAATGCTGAATTCGACAATTCAATACAGTCCCATCAAAGTCAGTCAATCTTCATCCATCCTTCCGGTGCGCTTAACCCCCAACGGGACATTTCTCCCTGATGGTAAATAGCACGCCCTTGTTGGCCGATTTGGATAGGAATGCGGCTTGCGTCTTCATTATTATTTAAAATGCGTAACACCGTTTTGCCCGCCATTTCGCCTTGATCACGACCCGCTAACACAACACCCCCAGCCGCTTTGCCCGCACCGATCGAAAAATCCCAAAAACCAAATAAGGGAACCTCTGTATGTTGGTTTGTCCACGTTAATACAGTATCCGCTGGCACATTATTTTCGCTCTCATCGACCAAGGTTTGGTAAAGCCCCACGACTATGGCGCCAAATCCTTGCTCTTTAGCTGTGCTTATTCTTGTCTGCCATTCTTTCTCTGTCGCCACTGAAGCTATCTCTGTCGCAATGCCTAAATTCTTTTCAATCATACTCGCTTGGGTTTGCATAAATTCCAACGCAATACTCGCCGTACTACCCGAGTCAAATAACACCAGTACTTTACGCTTATCTTTATCGAGCATCCGGCCAATTTCTCCCATGGTTTTCACATAGAGAGGGCGCTCTAAAATACCGGTCACTTTGGCTTGCCCTTGGTATTGAGCCATGAATTTTCGTGGGTTTGAATTAATCCCCAGAAACACGATTGAGATTGGCTCGTTGTAGAGTTTCGGCAGCATATAAACCAACGCATTGTCGTCACCTAAAACCACCACCTGTGGTTTCAGTTGCTGATATTGGCTAAAGGCTTGTTCGGCGATTTGTGAATAACGGCTCGCTGGTACACGTTTGGTGTCCATCTCAAAGGTATGCAGTTCATGCGCAGGCATTAACGACTGCTTAAGGGCGGATACATAGCTAGCGTCCCATTCATAACCTTGCTCGTAGCTCTCTATTAAAAGTACGTTTCCCGCCATCACGGGCGCACTTATCACACACAATATCCATATCCAACGCATGAACTGCCTCCAATGTTTTGGCTATTTTTTTATAGTGTAGTCAATAAGATGTTATCCACACTTCCCATGTGACATCTATACTCAAATTATCACTCAAAAAAATGAGAAGCAGGATGAACAAAAGCCGAACATTTAATGAAAGCATTGATAACCCACTATCGAGTCGTATTGGTCGCAGGATCATTTTTTTCCTTGTCATTTTAAGTGGTGCTGTCACCCTGATGACAACGTTAGCACAAACATATTTCGACTATGACAGAGAGTTCGATGATGTGGCTCAGCGTCATCACGAAATAGAATTCGTTCATGCCGAACTGCTTGCCGCTTCTTTATGGAATTATGATCTCGTGACGCTTCAACAGCGCTTAGATGGCTTAGTGAACTTGCCTAAAATTGATTATTTGGAAATCACGTCTGGCGGTTATCAATTCAGTGCCGGAGAAAAAGTGATGGAGCAATTAGTCGCACACCGTTATCCCATGCTTTATATCAACCCAAAAACAGAAGCCAAAGAGCAGATTGGTGAGATCTACGTTGAGTCTAATGCTCAAGAAATCTACAACTACTTAATCAAGCAGTTTCTACTGATATTGGTCGTGAACGCGATTAAGACTGCCTTTATTTGTTACGCTATTTTGATGATTTTCCATGAGAGTGTAAACCGACGTGTCTTCGCTATTGCTCAATACTTACGCAAATACAACCCTCGCCATCCCCCAAAACCACTAAGACTTCCTCATAAGAAATGGATTATGGGGCATAACGATGAACTCACTTGGCTGGCCGATGAGACCAATAAAATTACCGGAAATGTAACTACGTTGTACAGTAATATAAAACTTGAACAAGAACGATTAGCCGATTTTACGGACGTCTCATCCGACTGGTTATGGGAGACGGATAGTACTGACAGGTTGATTTACACTTCCGAACCCATGCGTCAAGCTTTAGAGATCAGTGAAAATAGCAAGCCACTACTTTCAGAGATTGACTCACTGCGAGATATGAAAAAATTACTCCAATCCATTACTAAACACTGCTCGTTTTCAATGTGTGAAGAGACAATTATCATCAATGATTGTAAGCACTATTTGATGTTTCAAGCAGTAGCACGATATGAGAAGGATATGTTTCTCGGGTTACGGGGCACAGCCATTAATATTACCGAGCTAAAACTGGCGCAGCTTGAACTACAAAAACTCAACCAAAACTTAGAGCGTCAAGTCGCCAAGCGAACCTGCGATCTGGAAAACAGTATTGAGCAACTAAAAGCCACGCAAACACAGTTGATTGAATCTGAGAAATTAGCGGCTTTAGGTGGTTTAGTTGCAGGGGTGGCGCATGAAGTCAACACGCCATTAGGTATCGCGGTGACCGCAAGTTCGGTAATCATTGAGGTAACACAAGAGCTAAATAGCGCCTTCGCCAACCAAACGCTCACAAGTCAGCAGTTTTCTGAATTGATGCAGAGAATGAATGAAACCAATACGATGCTTGAAAGCAACTTAAATCGTGCTGCCAAACTGATCCGAGACTTTAAACAAACAGCGGTCGATCAGGTATCTGAGAGTCGTAGTCAATTCTCAATCCACCAAGTATTAAGCGCGCTTATCGCTAGTCTTCATCCCGAGACCAGGAAAATCCCTGTTATACCCGTACTAGAGGGCGATGAAGGACTAACCATGAACAGCTTACCTGGAGTATTGACTCAAATAGTCTCTAATCTAGTGATGAATAGCGTCAACCACGCTTTTAGTGATGAGCAAAACCCCATCATAACCATTGCGTTCAAACAGGAAGGAGAAAATATCCTCTTAGAATATAAAGATAATGGCTGTGGCGTCGAACCAAAACTGCACCATAAAATCTTTGAACCCTTTTTTACCAGCAAAAGAGGCCGTGGCGGATCAGGGCTTGGCTTGAATCTTGTCTTTAATCTAGCGACTCAAAAATTACAAGGAAAACTAGATTTTAGTTCTAATGTTGGCCAAGGTGTTCATTACGTTTTTACTCTCCCTAAGGCCCTTGAACTTGTTAATGATGATGCTGCAATAAATGATGCAGTAATAATAAACAGAAAGTAATAATAGATAGAAAGTAAGAGGGTCAAGGTTGCCAATCATCGTAAGGACGGTGAATAGCATCATAGAGTATTTTCAACTCTCCACTTTCCTCTAGTTGAGAGAGTATTCGCGTTAAGTATTGATCAACCTCATCGCCTTTAGAGCCGTGAGCAATGACAAATACATCCTTGAAATCGGCAAAGTGTTGGCGTGAAACATTCTCTAAACCTAAACTTTTCAGCGCAATATCCGCTTCTTCTTGTGCCCAGACAAATCCATCAATACGTCCAGCGGCTACTTTAAGTAGTGAAGCATTGATGCTATTTGAGCGCGCAACTTCAAAAGGTATATAGCTAGGAACGGCCTCAACGTAGTATTTATCAGGCTGGCTCCAAAGCTGTTCTGACGTGATTCGATTGGCTTTATTTGTATAAAGAACATGTGCCACTAAACCGAACGACTTCGTACTAAAACGAAATGGTAACTTTCCTTCAGGATCATCAACATAAATCGCGGGTAAGGCAAAGTCAGCTTGCTTATTAACGACCCCATGTACAGCTCGATGCAAAGGGAAAACTTCAATATGGATCTCTGTATCAGGGTCGACCTTATCCATGTACCTCACTAATTCGACAAATGGCCCCGAACCATCCGCATTAATCAGTCCAGGGAGTTCACCAAGGTGTGCGACCATTTGTTTAGGTTCATTAAGTTTGGGATTTGAAGGATCAATTTGTGCTTGTACAAAAGGAATCTGAACGATGGCTAAGCTAGACGTACACAAGCCAACAATCGTCTTTAATTGGTTGCTTTTCACTCTATCCTACTCCCTGAAAACGGATTTATTTTTCGGTTCCAAAAAAGATTCTAGTCTGGAAACTGTTCACGAATAGTGATGAAATCATCCCAATGCGCCAGCATCAGATCGACCAACATCGGATCAAAATGTTTTCCTTTTTGCGCGACAATTTCTTGTTTGATTGTCTCTTCCGGCCAAGCATCTTTATAACTGCGTTTAGAACCAAGAGCATCAAACACATCAGCTAATGCTGTGATTCTGCCACTGATAGGAATGCCTTCACCGGCTAATTGGTTTGGGTAACCGCTTCCATCCCATTTTTCATGGTGAGAACCGGCAATCTCTTTCGCTTTGATAATTAAACTGCGTTTTGAACGACTTAAGATATCAACACCGTATTCAACGTGTTTTTGCATGATCGCCCATTCTTGAGCGTCCAATTTCCCTGGTTTATGAAGAATACTGTCAGGGATCGCCACTTTACCTACATCGTGCAGGGGTGACGCATTTTTAATCATATAAATATCCTGCTCAGGTAGGGTCATTAATGTGGCTAATTTTTCACAGATCAGAGAAACACGCTGTACGTGAGCCCCTGTTTCTTTGCTTCTGGCTTCGACGGCATTGGCTAAGTTATAAACAAGCTCCCTCGATGTTTCGCGTAAATCAAGCTGTAAATTTAAGTTTTCAAAAGTTAACCCTATGTTATACATATAGATTTCAAGCAAACGTTCGTCATTTTCAGATAAGCGCTCAAGCAAATTAATATAGAGTAAATTTTCTACACCACGACTGTCTGTCATATAAAGTACAGAGGCATCATCGTAGCTATGAGACATTTTGCTTTGCAGTGCAAGCTGGCAGCGCTTAGCCACTTCCGAAGGTAAGCGCGAGAAATCACAGTCAGAATAAAAATCGACAAATCCTCCAATAGCCGCCAACGTTAAAGCACACGAACCTTCGCCTTCAGATTTAGGCTGAACGATACAATAAAATGCCGATGCATGGAGTTTAAGTAAAGAAGTGAGCTGGCTCAGTACCGATTCAGCATAGGTTTGTAAGGTTGTGGTATTTTGTACCTTCGCTGAGGCTTCAATCACGCGTTTAAGCCCCTCTTTTTGCTCTTCTATCAAACAAAGATCCCGATAAGATCGCAACATCGAATAGAGCAGGGTTCTGAGTTTTTGTGTGGTAAGTTCTGTTTTCTCTTTATAGTCATCAATTTCATACTCTTGGATGACCGTATCTTCGGGGGCTTGCCCTGCTTGCCCGGTACGTAATACCAAACGAATGATTCTATTCTTACACTCTTCACGGATATGCCTAACTAAATCTAACCCCGCGTGTTCCGTCTCCATAACTACATCAACGAGCGCTAAAGCTATATCGGGCTGAGTATTCAGCACTTCTCTGGCTTCAAGACCAGACATAGCAGACAGTAGCTCTAGTGGCCGTCCTTGAAATGAAAACCCTCTTAGCGCTAAACGAGTGATCTGGTGCATCTGCTCATCATCATCGACTAGCAGTACTCGCCATGGTTTATTTTCAACACTAAGTTCATGACTCTCCTGGCTCTTTGGTTGAGCCTCTTGTCGAAAATCCGCAAACAGATCCATCGCTTATCTCTCTATATTGACAATATTCCTACTCTTATAGGTTTAGCACATAACCGTTTTGTTGGTGGTTAGAATCTAATTAATGTGATGAATAAATTGATTTTTACAAGCCATATACTCAATGATATTGATATTTCAATCACCTTCATAAGCCGTGCTCGAGGTGCAATAATTTCATCGCGTTTAGTAGATAAAAAAGTTTATGAATGAAGAGTGCCATTTACCAATGCCGTGGAATTAATCATTTCGTTTTTTACGAAATTCTCGTGGTGTGCAATGGCTCCATACCTTAAAACGAGTACTAAAGTTTGCTGGGTTAGGATAGCCGACAATGTCACCGACATGTTGGATTGACCAGTCGGTAGAAACAAGCAAACGAGCGGCTGGCATTTTGATTTACAACGTTATTGTCGGTCAGTTGGGCGTTTCTGAACTTGCGATTATCTCACTGCTTTCCCCCATTGAAAGTGTACTCATTTCCGCCTTTCTTGGATTTGCCGTGGCCGCCTCTATCTTGCTTGGACATGAAATTGGTGCACAGCGTTACGCCTTATATTTGAACTGAGCAATCTCACTATTTAGTGTCTCTGCTTGCCCAGAAAGGTCGGTAAGCACTCCATCAACATCATTCACTTGTCCAGAAACCGACAGTGAAGCATCGGCAATCGAAGTAATGCTACTGCTGATTTCATCCGTTACTGATTTTTGTTCTTCTGTCGCGGCAGCAATTTGCACATTCATGTCATTCAATTCGGTTAACATCGACATGATTTGAGCAAGCATATCCGTATTCAAATGGCAGGTTTCAACCCCTTTCACCACGGTTTTATTGGCCTTTTCAATTCCTTGCGACACACTGTTTATTTCATGTTGTAGCGAATCGATTTTTTTACGGATCTCTTCAGTAGAAGTCTGCGTGCGCCCTGCTAATGATCGCACTTCATCGGCAACGACCGCAAAACCACGCCCCTGCTCGCCAGCACGCGCTGCTTCAATCGCCGCATTAAGGGCCAGTAAGTTGGTCTGCTCGGCGATAGCTTGGATAACATCAAGCACTTCAGCAATAGAATTACTTTCACTATGGAGCCGCTCAATAGCTTCCACCGCCATCCTCATCTCATCGCTCAACAAACTGATTTCATTTCCCAACGCTTCCCCGACGTCGACACTTTGTGACCCTGTATCATTAGCTGATTTCACATAATCGGCAGCTCGGCTAGCAAACTGCGCTACCTCGCCAATTGAAGCACTCATTTGATTTACCGCCGCCGCGACCGATTCTGTTCTCATACTCTGCTCGGCAACGGCGCCTCGCGTACTCTCCATATTGGAAGACATACGATGAGTGCTGCCGTTGAGTGACTCCGTCGCCCGCGCAAACTGCTCAATGGTTTTCTGTAAGCTGCTAAATAGCTGGTTAAAGGCGACCGCAACTTCCGCCATTTCATCCTTACCCTTTTCACTTAAACGCGAGGTTAAATCATTCTCCTGATTAATCCGATGTAGCTCTAACGACGCACTGCGGATAGGTTTGGATATACCACTTCCTACGATGTAAGAAATAAAGAGTGAAAGCACCACAAGAACAGCAATACTAATAAACACCGTCTGCAATACTGAACGCTCTAAAGTCGAGACATCTCGTAACGCCTCAGATTGATCGATTTCAGTTAATATGGCCCATTTTTGTCCCAAAACATCCAGAGGTGCGTAGGCCGAAAGTACTTCAACATTGCGATAGTCTTTGATGGTTTCTAGGCCTTGTCCACCCGCCAATGCCTGTCGTACCGCGTCGGTCTTGATGCGTTGACGTCCAATGGCCGAACCCTTGGTTTTGATTTGATCAATGGTGGCTGGCTCAACACCAATATCAGTTAAGGTTTGAAAGTATTGCTCAGGATCTTCTAATAAAAACCGTGATTGACTGCGCAATAAACCATCTTGCCCCACGAGGTAAGTTGCTCCACTTTTACCGAGCCCCGCATCAGCCCAGCTACCGCCAAATGTCATGATGTTGTTGATCACATCGATCGGCATCTGAAAGATCAGCGTGCCTACCCGCTGCTGTTCTTTGAAAATTGGGGCCGAAATAAACGAAGCCGCTGCCTCATAGGAAGGATAATAAGGTGCAAAGTCTTCGAGGTAGGATTGCCCCTCTTGCAAGTTTTTTGCCTTAGCAAATGCATGGCCTAGCCCCGAATTTTGATATGCGCCAGTTGATAAATTGGTCGCAAAATCCAGTTCTTTAAATACGGTATAAACCACGTTGCCTGACAAATCGACAAGGAAAATATCGTAATAGCCAAACGCTTCTAAAAATCGCCTAAATGAGGCGTGATAACGCCGGTGAGCTTCATCATAGCTGCTGCCCAATGAATCAAAATCCAAGTGATGTTTGGATCCAAGCTCGTTAGAGTTTACGCCGATGTAGCGAGCCTGCAGTGCTTTTCCCTGCTCTGAAAGCTGTGCAAATGCACCAAGTTCATTTGGCTGACTGCCATTGTTTTCCTGACGGTAAGTACGACCAAACTGATCACGATAATACCGTTCTAGCGCATCCGTATCTTGGGGCGTTATACGGTGGGCAGGATAACGAGAGAACGAACGAGTAAAAGAATCCATTGCTTCTTGAGTCGATACCTCGGAAGACAAGGTCTCAATTTGCAGACGGATCTGTTTGAAATAGTTAGTTATTTCACTCTTTTTGATTTCGCGTACGGAGGTAAGTTGATTTGCGGCTCGGTCATAAAGTGCTTGGCTTGAGAGCTCTGATGCTCGCCACCCAACAAAACCACCGCTGATTACCACGCCAACTGAACACAAGATAGTACATGCCGCAATGATTTTCGTTGATATTTTCATAGTCAAACCCTACGCATAGAAATGAACAACTTTTTGTAAAGCCATCGTCGCCCCCAGCCACTGGGTTTATATGAAATTTGTATTATGAGCTTTTCAAAGTGTAGGTCACGGTTTGGCTTTTGCGTAGAAAAACGACCGGATACATCCAAACAGCTTGAAGTTGCGGGTAGGCGGTAAGTGAGCTCATCCCCATGAGCACAAATAAACTCTATGCTTGGGGTGAGCAAACGTAGCCAGCACTGCTACAGCTTCAAGTGCACAACGAAGGGAAAATAACCATTAGGTCGAGATCTAAACCTAAAACATTGATAGTATTAATTTTAATCGATTAATCCATCACATTTTGCGGCGCAGATAAAATCGTTTTTGTGCAGTCCTTTGATGGAATGGCTCCACCAAGTCACGGTCACTTTGCCCCACTCTAATAACAAACTGGGGTGGTGGAATTCCGCTTCAGCTAATTGAGCAACTTGGTTAGAAAATGCCCACGCCAACTTGAAGTTTTTGAACACATACACTTTTTCCAACTGGGGAATGCCATCACGTACAACAATAGACCACCCCTCAAGTTCAGTGAGTAGCTGCTGCTGCTCGGTGATCGATAATGCTAACGCATCAAGGCTACAAGCTTCACAACGTAATTCTTCAAGCATGGGTCTCTTCCTTGGGTTGAAATAAGGGGGCCAACAAGCCTGCCTGCATGGCACTTTCTACCTGCTGTACAAGATTTTCTTGGCTCAAATGGTACAGATCTCGTAGATCATCCAACACATAATAAATGGGTTGCATGATATCAATACGATATGGCGTTCTCAGCACTTGTTGGATGTCAAATTTTTCACGTATGGCCGTTTGATTATCAAGGCTATACACGGTTTCAGCAGGGGAGGATAAAATACCTCCGCCATAGATTTTTACACCGTCACTTTCTTGCACTAAACCAAATTCGACCGTAAACCAATAGAGCCGCGCCAAATAAGCTCTCTGTTTTGGGCTCGCGTTAGCCCCAAGCTTGCCGTAAACCTGAGTAAATGATGCAAAATCAGGATGAGTAAGCATCGCGCAATGACCAAAAATCTCATGAAAAAAATCCGGTTCTTGCAAATAGTCAAACTCTTCACGGCTACGCAAAAACGTGGCAACTGGAAATTTCTTCTCTGCCAACAAGGCGAAAAATCGATCAAAATTGATTAAAGCGGGCACTGGCTCGACTTGCCATCCGGTTTCACGTTGCAAAATACGGTTGATATCGGGCAACTGAGGAACCTGATCTTTAGAGAGTTGCAGCATCGCTAACCCATCCAAATAGGCTTGGCATGCTCGCTGCTCAACGACGGTCTCTTGACGTGCGATCAGATCATACCAAATCCGATCCTCTTCGTTACTCCAGTCAATGAAACCTTTGCTATTTAATGGCTTAGAATGATACTGCGTCATACCACAACCTTTTAACAAACCGATTGCATTAAGCCTATCGCCTCGTGAAAAGTCTGCCAATCTTAGGCTCGACATCTGACGATGCTCACGCGTAACAAATATTTTACATTTATGGTTTTTTTACTTAGATATCATGGATATGATTATGGCCAACCCGTTTGACTTTACGGCGTTCGCCGACAACACTAAACAGTGCCAACAGATCAGAAAATAAACGGATATATACCCACTTGTTAGAGTTGTAGGGAACGCGATTATGTTTGAAGAAAATTTGACGCCGCACACACCGCTTTGGGTCCCTAGCCAAGACCGCATCAAAGCGTCCAATTTAAACCAGTTTATTGAGCACATTAATATGCAAGGTGAGGCGATAGAAAGCTACTCACAACTGCATCTCTGGTCCGTTGCCGAGAGAAAACAATTTTGGTTAGAAGTGTGGCAATTTTGCGATGTGATCGGCTTTCGTGGTAACTGCATTTACGGTGAGGGGATTGCGAGATGGGACGACTTCACCGCCGCCAGAGACACGATTTGGTTTCCCCAAGCACAATTGAACTACGCGGAAAATCTGCTCTCTTATGCGTTTCAACAACCGGAAGGCATTGCCGTTTGGTTTAAAAATGAAAATGGGCAAAACAAGAAGCTAACATGGCAGCAACTCAGTGATCAGGTTTCTATTATCCAGCAGTGGTTAAAACAAAATGGAGTTGAAAAAGGTGATGTTGTCGCCGGTTACTTACCCTATATGACCGAAACTTTAGTGGCTATGTTAGCGACTACTAGCTTAGGAGCCGTTTGGACATCAACCTCTCCTGATTTCGGTGTCGACAGCGTAGTAGAACGTTTCGGCCAAGTACAACCCAAAATTTTATTCTGCTGCAATGGGTATACGTTTAATGGCAAAACCCATCTCATGGAAGAAAAAAATGGTCAGATTGCCGATGCTATTTCGAGCCTACACAACATTTGTCAGATCGAATATTTACAGCAACGCTCACTCACGGCTGATTTTAACGACGCTTTTTCTGATTGGAATGCGATTCTCGCAAGTTACCTTCCACGTGGGCTACGCTATGAACGCATTGGCTTCAATGACCCACTGTTTATCTTGTACTCATCAGGTACGACAGGTAAACCCAAATGCATCGCCCATTCGGTTGGCGGTACGATTTTAAATCATCTCAAAGAGCATCAATTACACTGTGATATTCAACCGGGCGATCGTGTGTTTTATTACACCACTTGTGGGTGGATGATGTGGAACTGGCATGTTTCGGCGCTTGCTAGCGGTGCTACGTTGGTTATTTATGATGGTAGCCCAATGTATCCGCAACCGGGTGTATTGTGGGATTTGGCAGAAGAAGCCAACATCACTTTGTTCGGTACATCGGCCAAATATTTAGAGGCACTGCAAAAAACCGCGTATTCACCGAGCGATTACTACCCTCTCTCCTCACTGAAAACATTATGTTCAACAGGTTCGGTTTTGTACCCAAAACAGTTTGATTATGTATACGCCAACATAAAAGCGGACTTACACCTCGCCTCTATCTCGGGTGGAACCGATATTTGTGGCTGCTTCGTGCTTGGCAACCCCATATCGCCGGTGTATCGAGGAGAATGCCAAGGCGCAGGCTTAGGACTTGATGTCGCCGTATTTAACGACCTTGGTCAACCCGTGATACAACAACGGGGAGAGTTAGTCTGCTGCAACAGTTTCCCTAATCAACCCATCGGGTTTTGGCATGACGATGGCCAACGTTATCACGATGCGTATTGGAGCAAGTTCTCTGGTGTATGGCATCACGGTGATGAAGTTGAGTGGACCGACAATGGTGGAATACGTTTTTACGGGCGCAGTGACACCACCTTAAACCCTGGAGGCGTGCGTATCGGCACGGCGGAAATTTATCAGCAAGTGAATAGCTTTCCTGAAATACAAGATTCGGTCGCAGTGGGTCAGAAAATCGATAATGATGAGCAGATCATCCTTTTTGTACAACTGGCTCCACAGTGCGAACTCAACACCCTACTGGTGAACACCATCAAACAGCGCCTAAGAGAAAACTGCTCCCCTCGTCATGTACCTGCGCAGATCCATTCCATCAGTGATGTGCCTCGTACCAAATCCGGAAAACTGGTAGAACTCGCGGTGAAGCAAGTACTGCATGGCGAGACAGTCAAAAACTTAGGTGCCATTGCCAATCCTCATGTATTAGAAGAAATCCACGCGCTGTTTACATAAACACGATTCTCGAAATAAAAGGCGATGGAAGTTGATGTAGGTACATAGCGGTAAATATTTCGGCAGCTTGTCAAATAACCCGCATCTTTTCGTGTAATTTGTCAGTATGTCAGTGATATGCTTTTGAAAAAGTTTGGAGGAACCGCCTTTATTTATGGATTATATTCACCTTTCAAGAATCAGTTTAAAACACTTAACAGCGCTACACGTCATGCTCAGTACCCGCAGCGTCACGCAGACAGCAGCCCAGCTCTGCATTAGCCCTTCAAGCATCAGTAAAAACTTGTCGCAATTGCGCATTCTCTTGGAAGATGAACTATTTTATCGTGACGGTACACATTTGATACCTACCCCTTTCGCGCTACAAATGGGCCCCACTGTCCATTCAATCCTCTCTAGCATGAATGGATTGCTGCATCACTCAAATTTCGAACCTCAACATTATCAGGGGAAATACCGCCTTGCGATGCGAGAAAGTGCCTTTGAGTTGTTTGCTCCTATTTTGACAAACGTAATAAAAAATCATGCACCGCAAGCTTCCTTTACTATCTACTCGAAAGATCACTATGGCTTCGACGCCCTGCAAAGCGGGCTGATTGATTTCGTCATTTTACCACACGATATCAGCCAGCCCCCAACGCGAGATAAAGAACTCGTGTGGGAAGTGATTGCTCACGATGAAATGGTCTGCTTAATGCGTAGTGATCATGCTTTAGCCAATGAAGTACTCACTATCGATCACTACCTTGCTCAATCGCATATCGGCATTATGGATAAAGAGCTGGCTGAACCTTTTTTTGAACAGAGTTTGGCTCAATCTCATCGAGCTCGTCATGTTCCGGTTGTTGTTGCTGACTTTGGTGCGGCCGCCATCTTATGCAAGCATACTGACTCACTCTTTACTTGCTCCAAACGCTGGGCGGAACAAGCGATGCAAGCTAGGGAGTTGCTCATCAAACCGTTACCTTTCAATTATGGGAAAGTGGCTTACAGCTTAGTGTGGAACAAGCCCAGTATGAACGACCAAGCTTTGAAATGGTTGTGTGATCAACTCAAAAAACCACACAGATGTTTGTGAATCAACATTGAAAATTTAGCTCAATGCTTAAAATAAAGAAGGCCAGCACTATTTTGCGCTGGCCTTCTTTATTTATCTTCTGATGTGCTTTTATTTTTGCTTAACCCTAGCCATGAGTTATCAGTCAACAAACAGAATTATTCGTGATCAATGCCTTATAGTCTTCTAGGGAGTGACTATCATGACACTTATCAACAAGCTAGAGCTTACGCAAGTTGGTCATTATGGAACAGTGAAATAATGTAAATAAGCCATTCTCAATCTGGAAAACCATCGACTTTATGATGTTATTTCCTACCAATGCCCATCACTACTGGCGCTAGACCTTTTGAATTTTTAATCTCAAACGCAACTGCGGTTTCCACTTGGCTAAAACCTGCGCTTTTCAGTTGTGTCTCAATTTGGTTTTGGCTAAGACCATAGTCAGGATCATCTTCTTCAACCAACCAGTCCCAATGAATAAAAACGCCATGCTCATCTAATAGAGAATGAATGATGGTAAATACTTCATTAAGATTCGGCACAAACGCGCACACAGATGACGCCACAACAAGATCGAATTGTTTGCGAAAGGCCGGATGTTGCGCGACTAGACCACGGGTCAGAAAATCCACCACGGGTTCAACGTTGGCCAACTCTTTTTTATCCAACTCTTCAATCATGGCTTCAGAGCCATCGAGCGCGACAATATCTCTGGCATGGCGAGACATCATTTGGCTCAGCAAACCCGTACCACACCCGAAATCAAGAACATGTTTACCTTCGAGAGTGACCCGTTTCTGCAATTGCTGAAACACATTTTGAGCAAAAAGCGTTGTGGATTCGTCCTGCTCCCACTGAGCCGCACACTCATCCCATTCGTTCGCCATCATGGCCTCCGTGTTACTTCTTGTATTGGGGAAATTTTCCCAAGAATAAACCAAAACTGTGTTACGTTCATAGAGTTACAGCTCAATCTTGACTAAGAAATGATGAACTGGCTTTGATTGGCGAGAAAACCGTCAGTTGGTAGAAGAACATCAGATAGGCAGTGGTACTAAAATTGTTTATGATCAACCCATTATTGTGCCTTAGAGAACGTTATGAACCTTTCTCAAATTGAAGCATTTTTCTCTGTCGCGGACACTGGCTCAGTCTCCGAAGCGGCGCGACAATTAGAATGTAACCGAACCAAACTCAGCATGGCGATTAAAGCGTTGGAGAAAGAGCTCGATACCGCTCTTTTTGTGCGCACCGGCAACAACCTGACTTTATCTGAAGCGGGGAAAGCAATTTATAAAGATTGTGAAAGTGTTTTGGTGACCATTGCGCGAATAAAACACACCTGTACGCAAATATCACGGGGCTTCAACGCCGAGATGTGGATTGCCCGTGATGATTCTCTTCCTGATGCCTTGTGGCAAGATTTTGCACACCAGCTGAATAACCGTTTTCCCGCGACCTCGTTCAACCTTGTATTGGCTTCAAGCGGCGACTTAGCCAACTTGATTGCCACCCATCAAGTCGATTTTGCTTTTGGCGTCGATTACGAAAGAATCAACGACCCGCGGATCACTTATCAACCTTTGGGTAAAATCCGGATGATGTCGGTGTGCAAAAGTGACCACCCGCTAACTAAAATTTCGCGAGTCACCGACGAAGAACTGCGCAGAGCAATGCAAGCCGTGATGGTCTATTTAAACGAAAAAGATAACCCCGAATTACAACCTTTCTCTCGTCGCTACATTGGCTTCTCCAGTTTCGATTACATGCTCAATACCATCTTGACTGAGAATGCATGGGGCGTATTGCCAGAACCTTTAATTCGCCACTTCCTACGTGAACAAAAACTAACGGTGATTAAACACACCTACGGTCTCACTCAAGAAGATTACTGCATGTTTACGGCCACGGGCATGGCCGAACACCCTGGCATGAACTGGTTAGCCGATAAGTTGCGTGACTATTTGTTTGATTTTTAATTTTCGTTGTTTAGTTTCCAAGATGCCCACATTTCAAACAATCTAAAGCGAAGACAGTCAGCGTCAATTATCCTGACAGGCAAATAAACTCATAACTAATTGTTTTAATTAAAAATAAACTTACTTCCCAATATTCAAGCCAACGACCAATGCACTTAGAGATTGTCAAAACCGTGCTTTAAGCCAAAATAACAGCATGTTTTCAACAGGTAGTCTTTTATGTGTGCTCGAACAAGAAATAATGAAAATCGCATTTTGACGATTTCGGCCCTTTTAGCTTCTGGCTTTGCTGGTGGCGGACTTGTGGTTGGTATGCTTGTCGGTTCACTGGTTATCGTGTTTGACGGTGTGTATTCACTGGTTAGTTTGCTGTTAACATTATTGTCGCTGGTGGCGTCACGCTACATTCGTAAACCTTCTGACTCAACTTTTCCCTTTGGACGCGCGGTGCTAGAACCTGCGGTTATTGCTATCAAAGCCAGCGTTATTTTGTTAGTCGTGAGTTATTCGTTGTACTCGGCTGTCATGGCATTGTTTAGCGGTGGTCGAGAAGTGGATGCTTCTATCGCAACTGTTTTTGGCACAGTGAACGTGATTGGTTGTGCGATTGCGTGGTGGTTCATGGTCAACAAGAGTAAACGTTACTCTTCTGGTTTGATTGACGCTGAAGTAAAACAGTGGCAAATGGACACGCTATTAAGCGTCGCGGTAACGGTCGGTTTCATTGCCGCTTGGTTGATGACCTTGTCTCCTTGGGCAAAATATGCCGTCTATGCAGACCCAATCATGATGCTATTAATGTCGTTTTACTTTATCAAAGTGCCTTATGACATGCTTAAATCGGCAACGCGTGAATTGTTGATGATGTCACCAAGCAAAGAGAT
Organism: Vibrio sp. B7; assembly: GCF_963888765.1. Classification (NCBI taxonomy): domain Bacteria; kingdom Pseudomonadati; phylum Pseudomonadota; class Gammaproteobacteria; order Vibrionales; family Vibrionaceae; genus Vibrio; species Vibrio sp. B7. The sequence goes on along the minus strand of NZ_CAWPKR010000035.1, from coordinate 86,834 downwards.
TTGTAAAACCGTGGATCAAGGTGTCATTGCCGTAGGTGAAGAATCAGAGCAAGATATCGAGTTGACTGCGGTGACTAAAGTCGGTCATGAGCTGTGGGTCAATGTCGATATTCGCCCTGATGAGAATGAAATGATTGCACTCGAAGATATCGAAAGTACTCGTCGCTCGCTACATAAGCGTTTATCAAAGCTGCCATTCGTACTGCAATTAACCATGAACGTGGCTCGCTAATCAGTCTCAATTAAACGGAAAAAGCCCTCTCGTTCCCGAGAGGGCTTTTTTTATACATAGCAAAGCTGTTGCGATGTCAGGCTATTGGCATTTTCTCTTGCACCGTCGATTGACGTTCTCTGGTCGCCCACCAACAAATTAAAGAACCCATCGTCACCATAATCACACCTTGCCAAAAGCTTAGCCCAAGCGCTACACCTAAGATTAGCGATGAAAGCAAGGTTGAAATCACTGGCGTGAAATAAGAAAGAGTCGCCAGTAGAACCATGTTGCCGCGCAAGATTGCCACATTCCAAAGTGCATAACCGCTGCCCATCACCACACCCGTTAACGCTAAATTCAAGGTTGCTGGAACGGTAAACACTAAAGTGCTTTCGCTGCTAAGAAAATACTTAATCCAGAGGGCGATAGCAGTAGCCATAAAGAACAGGATAATGGCATTTTGTCCATTGGCTAATTGTTTGGTGATATTGCAATAAACAGCCCAAATAATCGCACCGCCAAACGCCATGCTATAGGTTAAGGGATTAGTAGCAATATTGGCTGATATTTGTATCACCGAAAACCCACTATCACCAGTAATAGTCCAAGCAACCCCAACAAATGCAAGCGCAACGCTTGGATACACCAGAATATGGACGGGTTTACGGCTGAGAAATACCGCAAACAACACCGTCAAGGCTGGCCACAAATAGTTAATCACCGCCATCTCGAGCGCTTGATGGCGATCATTGGCCATACCTAACGCTAATGCTAAGCAGATTTCGTAGCTCACAAAAAGCGCGCCACCGATCAGAACATAACGCAGAGAAAAGTGTTTGAATTTAGGCACACCCATGACAAGCATCAGAAATACTGAGCTCACAGTGTAAATCAGCGCCGCCCCACCAATTGGGCTAAATTGCTCGGTGACTGTTCTGATTAGCCCCATGAGACAGCTCCACAGCAAGATAGCCGCAACACCAAATAGTGTATGTTTATGCTGCTTCAATGATGCCCTTCCTTAACTGAACTATGCAGGTCAGATGTTCCATTCATTTCTTTTAATGAACGGAGCACTCTCGCTGGTGTGCCTCCGACTAGGCTATCAGCTGGCACATCCTGATTGACCACTGAATTTGCCGCGACAACCGAACGCGCACCAATCGTGACTCCTTGATTAATCACAACGTTGCCACCAATCCATACGTCATCTTCAACCGTAATCGGCTTACAAAATGTTTCCCACAAGCGGCGGCTGCGATAATCCAAAGCATGCGCTGGTGTATAAAACTGGGTGTTAGGGCCAATCAAAACATGATTACCAATCGTGATTTTAGCGCCATCAAGCATAGTGACATTCATGTTGATAAAGGTTTCATCACCAATGGAAATTGTTTCACCGAACTCACAATAGAAAGGAGGCTGCACCACACTTTGTTGGCCAATTTGACGATATAGCTGAGTTTGCAATTGATGGCGGGCTGTAGCATCGGCGCATTGGTTGATCTGCAACAGTAAATGTCCTGCTTTGCTACGAATGGCTTCCATTTCTGGGTCTGCACCGTCAAACACCATACCATTCATCATTTTTTCCATTTCGGTCATGAGCCGTTCCTCCTTATGCATCTAGTTTATTTAGACTACTTGGATAAACAAAAGAAAAAAGAGAAAAGCTCACTGTTTCACTTTCCTCTTTAATTTCAACCAACCTGTAACGCACAGGAAAAGGCAAGATCAGAGTATATTGCTTTTTCCTAGTTTTATTGATTGACTGGCTTAAACAATCGCCCAACTGTGAGTCATTGTGACACCTTTGCCTAACATTAAGCAGACAGAACAGTACTTTTCTAATGAATCGGCCGTCACTTTTTCAACGACATTAGGGTCAAGATCAACGCCTGATACGTCGAAATGGATATTGACTAGCGTAAAAATCCGCGGTGCGGTTTCACGGCGCTCAGCCGTCAATTTGGCGTTACATGCAGTGACCTGTTGATTGGCCGATTTTAAGCCATCAACCACATCCACAGAGCTACAACCTCCCGCGGCCATCAGAACCATCTCCATCGGGCTAGGCGCGGTTGCACCACCACTGCCATCCATCACTACCGAATGACCAGATTGGGATTGGCCCAAGAACTTGAAATTTTCGACCCACTTTACTTCAGCTTGCATTATTTTTGCTCTCTTCTCTGTGCGATTAAACTACAGGTTATCGGTTGGAAAAATCACGCCCGTTTGGCGGCGTATTTCTGTCAATAATTTGGAAACGGTGAGTGAGCGTAATTTGCATTGCTCATCTATTGTCTTGTTCTGTATCTGATCTGCAAATTTTTGTGCTTCATAAAACATGCGATTGGCGTGTTGCTCAATACTCAGATCTTGGGTTTGACCACCACGGTTAATTTTCGTGATGCGGTTGCAGGTAGAGATCATCTCAACGTGCAGTGCGGCCTCTTCACCTTGAATTTCGCTCGGCAAATAGGAGTCACTGGTTTTTGAATGCATTAATAGCACATCAAAACCGTCATATCCTAAGATCACACTGCCGTTACCATCAACCCCCGTCTCCAGTAAATGCGCTTGGGCTTGTACCGATTTAGGCTCACCAAACAGTTCAATGGCTGAGCCCAAACAGTAATAACCAATATCCATGATCGAACCATTGGAGAACTCGGGCAAAAAGGTATTGGGCATCTCACCCTTGAGATATTTAGGGTAACGAGAGGAATACTGGCAGTAGCTGAGCACCGCTTTACGGATAGCGCCAATCTGCGATAGCTCTTGTTTTAGAACGGAAAAATTGGGCAAATGTGGGGTTATAAAAGCCTCAAATAATACTACGCCATGCTGTTTGGCAACTTGATACATCTGCTGTGCTAATGAGAAATCAGAAGCCAGCGGCTTCTCACAGATAACATGTTTGCCCGCTTGCATCATTTGAATCGACTGTGGACCATGCAGTACATTCGGGCTGGCGATGTACACGGCATCCACATTGTCACTCTCACCTAGGCTCTTAAGGTCAGTAAACAAAGCAGGAGTATCGTATTTTTCGGCAAATTGTTTCGCCCTGTCCAGCGAACGGGAATAAACCGCTACTAGCTGAAATTCCCCCGTTTTTAATGCCCCTTCGATAAATTGGTCAGTAATCCAGTTGGTTCCAATAACGGCTAAGCGAATCATCATCATATCCTTTCATTATTTTCACCTATTATCTGGAGTTACTCCGCAGGAAGCAATGTTAACCTCACCACTTATTATTTTCAGGTGGCCATTATTTTCAGGTAACCAAAATAAAGAAAACCCCACTAAGCTCTCGCTTAGTGGGGTTCCAGTTCTTACTCGCAGCAATCCAGCTACTGATAAGTGCTCCCTGCATCAATTCCTTGATAGTCTGCTGATTCTCTCAGCGCATTCCCTTTCATCGCCTTCCTAGCGGTGTCCTTAACTCCGTCGTCCCGACAGATTTGTGCACTTTTCCTTTGCACCGTCCATTAACTTTCCTTGATAACCATCCTAGTTATTCAGCATCCAGCTAATGTCCTTCGCTATCCTTGCCGATCATTCTTCCTGAATTATCGAATCTTCGTCCTGAAGATGACCTATCCTTGGGTCTTTCCTGTTCCGTGTCCGCTTCCTGCTGACAACTTCAGATTACGGATTTCACTTTTTTCAGCAATCCCCCACCTGTTGTTTTTTCTCTACCAGAAAGACAAAAAATTAAAATTATCATTTAAATTCAAATTATTAAAAAAATTTAATCTCTTTTTATTGCATAGCAAAACGTTAAAGTCTCACGATACGTGTAAGAGATCTCTCACAAACTTAATCCTATAATTGCCTATCACCGCAGCTAAGATGCCCGCACGAAATGAGATAGAGCTCTCACTCTAATACTGATTGGCACGGCTGAATTCTGTTTAGAAATGAGAATTGCTCTAGACTAAGTGTGAGAAAACTAGGATATTAATGTCGATCTTAATCACACATCTCCCTCGCTACTGAGGAAATGCAAGAAAATCGTCAGAGGAACAACACATGATTTCGAAATGGGCACAGCGCTTTTACCAAATGGCAGAACTTGTTGGCTCTTGGAGTAAAGATCCCTCCACGCAAGTCGGCGCAGTGATCACGAAGCAAAATCGCATCGTTTCGGTTGGATTTAACGGTTACCCGCATGGTATTTCAGACAGTGCAGGCACCGATGATCGTGATATGAAATACCTCAAAACATTGCATGCTGAGGAAAATGCCATCCTGTTTGCCAAGCGTGATTTGGATGGTTGCGAAATTTATGTGACACATTTTCCTTGCCCGAACTGTGCAGCAAAAATCATTCAAACTGGGATTTCCGCAGTACACTGCCCAGAGCAAACAGAAGACTTCTTATCCCGTTGGGGTGATAAGATCAAAGTCAGCCAAGATATGTTTTTACAAGCGGGTGTTAAAGTAAACTGGCTACCGCTCAGTGATTTGAAATAATTAATCAATGGTCAAAAAAACCGCCCTGCGAAATTGGCAGGGCGGTTTTTGTTTGGGAGTGTTAACGAACAATCAGGCCGAGTAAAATACCAACTGCGCCAAAATCAGCATCACTAAACGTTGTGTTAGCAAAACCTAGGTTTCCAAGCACTGGCATTAAAAATACAGGTAAGAACGTGATCAATAAACCTTGCGCAAATGCGCCCAAAATAGCACCACGACGCCCACCTGTGGCATTACCAAATACCCCTGCGGCAGCACCAACAAAGAAGTGTGGAACAACCCCAGGAATAATCACTGTCAAACCCATAATGTAGAGTAAGAACATACCTAATAAGCCAGCAAGAAAACTAGATAGAAAGCCGACCAAGACAGCATTTGGGGCATAGGGGAATACCACAGGACAATCTAATGCTGGTTTAGCATTAGGAACTAGTTTGTCTGAAATACCTTTAAACGCAGGAACAATTTCAGCAATAACCATACGTACACCTTGTAAGATGACATACACACCCCCCGCAAACGTAATAGATTGCATCAGCGCAAACATAAACCAATGTTTTCCACCGCTCACTTCACGCACAAATTCCCCACCAGCAAATAGACAGGTCACCATAAAGATGATGCCCATAGTAAATGAGATCGCAACGGGTGTATCACGTAAAAATAGTAAACTTTTAGGAACATTCATATCTTCCGTAGAATGTTCTTTATTACCAAATTTACTACCAATAAAACCAGCTAATACATAAGAAAGTGTAGAGAAGTGACCAATAGCAACATCGTCAGAACCTGTAACTTGACGCATATATCGATGTGCAATTGCTGGGAAAAAAACCATAACACTACCAACGACAATGGAACCTAGGGCAATCAATGGAATACCGGACATACCGCTTGATGACAAAATTGCAGCCACCATCATCGACATAAATAAAGTGTGGTGCCCTGTTAAGAATATAAATTTCCATGGTGTAAGGCGTGCAATCAATATATTTACCAGCATCGCGAAAAACATGATCATCGCCATTTCTTTACCAAATGACTTTTGAGCAATAGACACGATGGCTTCATTATTTGGAACGACACCAGTAATGCCAAAAGCATGCTGAAATATGGTCGCAAAATCTCCTAGCGAACCAACAACTAGCCCCGCACCAGCTCCAAGAATAATGAAGCCCAAAATAGTTTTCACGGTACCTTTAATGCATTCCGTCAATGGTTTTTTCTGTGCGATCAAACCTATTAATGCGATCAAGCCAACTAACACTGCTGGCTCAGAAAGCACGTCATTCATTAAAAAATTAAAGAATTCCATAGTGCCTCCTACAACACACCAAGTTCTTGAAGAGCCGCTGACAAACGTTCTTTCATTGCTTTTTTATCGACCATATTATCCAAACTCACAATCTTAGGCTCAACACCCAATGATTTTAGTTGGTCTGTTATATCATTTGTACCAATAAAGATGTCGCAAACGGTCCCCTTTGCGGAACCTAAATCTATGTGGTCGATTTCAGCGTCAACATTTAGATCTTTCACTATATTTTTTATGCTTATTTCCATCATCAAACTTGTACCTAGGCCGTGGCCGCAAACTACCATAATTTTCATTATATTCACCCTCTGCTTTATTGTATTTTTACTATTATTTATCGTGTTTTTACTATTAATAGTCTTGGATAACACGCAAAATATCTTCAACAGATTTGGCTGAGCAGATATATTCTACGTCTTCTTCATTCATAAATAATTCGGCTAATTTAGATATTGAATCTACGTGACTATTGCTATCTGTCGCGGCCAAAGTAACCAGCATTTTTACAGGATCATTGCCATCCGAATTAAAGTTAACTCCATCTTGAATTACCGTTAGGCCAAATGCTAAACGATTAACCCCATCTTCAGGTCGAGCATGAGGCATCGCCATTCCAGGTCCAACAACATAATAAGGACCGAGCTCCCTATGTGACCGAAATATAGCCTCAACATAACTTGGATTAATGGCCTTATTTTCAATCAATGGTTGACATGCTTTGCGAATTGCATCTTGCCAGTCGTCAGCCGATTTATGCACTCGAATAACGTCTTCGGTTAATAGTTCACGTAACATTTTTTAGGTTCTTGATATGAATAGGTAGCATCAATTTATCTGTCTATCCAAATAGAAAACCAGATCGAAATCACAAATGGTAGCGCTATCTTTATGTGTTGGCTTGATTTGTGATAGCGCTATCATTTATTGAAATCATAGTATTTCATGTATCGGTGCAACAATAGTTATACGGTAATATCAACACGCCCGAGTGTGTGTGTTAAAATCACATCGCTAACTTATTAATAACATGAAGATAAATATGAGCGAATCGCGAAAACGTAGAAGCACGGGAAAGGTTACCATTGCCGATGTCGCAGCTAAGGCGGGTGTTGGCACAATGACGGTATCAAGAGCATTAAGAACACCTGAGCTTGTTTCTAGCAAACTAAGAGAAAAAATAGAATTTGTTGTTGAAGAACTAGGTTATATCCCAAATAAAGCAGCTGGCGCTTTAGCATCTGGCGAAAACTATTCAATAGCATTAATCATCCCATCGCTAATTGAAAAATCTTGCGCTGTGTTTTTACCCAATTTCCAACATTCGCTTAACCGTCAGGGATACCAGTTACTGCTCGGTTATAGTGATTATTCCATTGATAATGAAGAGAAACTATTAGCCACTTTCTTGGAAAGTCAACCAGCAGCTGTTGTGCTATTCGGGAGTGAGCACAGTTCAAAAAGTCATCAACTTCTTCAACGCGCTAACATTCCCGTCATTGAAATTGCTGAGTTGAATGAGTCATCAACGTATCTAAATGTCGGCGTTGATTACTACAAAGTTGGCAAACAATGTACTCAACATCTCATTGAAAATAGATATCAAAATATAGGGTTTATTGGAGCACGTAGCCACCACTCCGTTCTAAGAAATGAACTGCGGGGTTGGCAAAGCGCATTAATTGATAACTACCAAGCACCTGATCACTTTCTAACAACTCATGAAGCTCCCTCTGCACACTTAGGTAAGGAAGGAATTTCTAAATTGTTATTAAGGGACTCAACGCTTGATGCTGTGGTATGTAGCCACGAAGAAATAGCTCTGGGAGTATTATTCGAGTGTCAGCGTAGGCTGATTAAAGTTCCTACGGAAATGGCCATCATCTGTTTGGATGGATCATCTCTTTGTCAGTATGCTTTTCCAGCCATTAGTGCCGCTCATGTCAATTATGAACAGCTTGGTCTTTTGGCCGCTGAGCGCTTATTAAAACAAATCAAAGAACAAACTCTTGAACTGGAATCAACAAACGTTGGCTTCCAGTTACAAAAACGAGCTAGTACCGTTCGTCCGTGATCACCTTGTCGCAATCAACAAGGTGGCTTACAGCTGAATTTTCTTAATCATCCCAGCTTCAGCATGGCCGGGTATATTGCAGGAAAACTCAACATTATTATCACCATGGAAGTGCCATAACAGTTGTTTCGCTTTACCCGGTGCCACGGTGACGGCACTGCCGCCATCGTGTTTATGATTGCCCATTTGGCGCATCATTTCTCGGTGTTTTAGCTGCTCGGCGGCTGAACCAATCGAAAATTCGTGGTCAATTTTGCCCGTGTTCATGACAACAAATTGCACCACGTCATTCGGTTCGATGTTGACCTCTTTTTTGAAGGTGATTTTCATGTCATCCGAGAGTAAAACATGCACCACTTTATCGGCTTTTGCTCCTTTAGCAGGCATGCCGACTTCTGACATGTCATCCATCGCCATGTTCATCGTGTCTGTTTGCTTCATCACCATGCTGCCATGATCCATTTTGCTATGGTCCATTTCAGCCATGACAGAAGAGGTGAATAACGCTAGTGAAAGTGTGATTAGTGTTTTTTTCATTTTGATTTTCCTTAAATTCATCCAGTTACTATTTATTTTCCGATTGGTGCTTAGCTTTTACTTTGCCAGCTGCACGCTATTTGAGTGTTGCGATTTCACGGTTTTTCCATAACTTGAATACCGCAGGTAGAACCAATAATGTGAGCAATAGTGCTGAAGCCATGCCTCCAATCATGGGGGCGGCAATGCGCTGCATTACCTCCGAACCAGTTCCCGTGCCATACATAATCGGGATCAGGCCAATAATAACTGTCAGTACCGTCATCATGACTGGGCGCACGCGCTGTCCTGCTCCTTCGCCAATAGCATTGATGAGATCTTGGCTGTCAATGACCGCACCATTTTCTTGCGCATCAATTTTTTGTAGTGCCAAGCTTGGTTTAAATAAACGAGCATGATCACGCCAATTTCTACCGCAACACCTGAAAGTGCAATAAAGCCCACCCCCACGGCGATTGAAAAGTTGTAGCCAAGGTAGTGCATCAACCACACGCCACCCACCATCGCCAGCGGCAATGTCGCCATAATGATCAACACTTCTCCGATTCGACGGAAACTGAAATAGAGTAGCAACATGATGATTGCGATCGTGATCGGTGCGACAACACTTAAGCGCGCTTTGGCTCGCTCTATGTATTCATATTGACCAGACCACACGAGAGAATATCCCGCTGGCAGCTGTAATTGCTCCGCTACCGCTTGTTGCGCCTCTGCCACATATGAACCGAGATCGCGTCCATCAATATCGACAAAGACCCAGCCGTTTGGCCGTGCGTTTTCGGTTTTGATCATTGGCGGGCCGTCTTCGTAGCGAATATCAGCCACATCGGCCAAGGCCAAACGTGCACCGTTTTGAGTCACCAAAGGTAAGTTTTGCAGCTTCACTACCGAATCACGGTAATCTTGCGGGTAACGTACATTGATCGGGTAACGCTCTAACCCCTCAATGGTTTCCCCTACATTCATGCCCCCCACTGCGGTTGAAACCACTTGTTGCACATCTTTAATGCTTAGCCCATAGCGCGCCGCTTGTAACCGATTGATGTCTATCGTTACATAACGTCCACCAGCCACACGTTCAGCATAAACCGATGCCGTGCCTTGAACGCGGTTAAGGATAGGTTCAAGTTGTGCACCGATGGTTTCAATCTGTTTGAGATCGGGACCTGCTATCTTGATACCAATCGGCGTTTTGATCCCTGTAGCTAACATATCGATGCGTGTTTTGATTGGCATCACCCACGCGTTGGTTAACCCCGGAAATTGCACTAAGCTGTCAAATTCCTTACGTAGCGATTCTGTGGTTACGCCTTCACGCCATTGATCGCGAGGTTTAAGTTGGATCACCGTTTCAATCATGGTTAAGGGCGCGGGATCGGTTGCGGTTTCTGCACGCCCCATTTTGCCCCACACGGTTTTGACCTCTGGTATGGTTTTGATGAGTTTATTGGTTTGCTGCAATAGCTCACGCGCCTTACCAATCGAGATCCCCGGATAGGTTGTCGGCATGTACATGAGATCGCCTTCATCTAATGGCGGAATAAACTCACTGCCTAATTTGCTCATTGGGTAATAAGCGGAAGCCATTAATGCCAAAGCCAATACAATCATGCTTTTGGGATAACGCAAACTCAGGTTGAATAGTGGACGATAAAGTGCCACAAGCCCTTTATTGATAGGATTTTTGTGCTCGGAAATAATATTGCCACGCACAAAATAGCCCATAAGAACAGGGACGAGCGTGATCGCTAAACCTGCGGCGGCGGCCATGGCATAGGTTTTAGTAAACGCCAATGGCGAGAACATCTTGCCTTCTTGGCCTTCGAGTGCAAAAACGGGCACAAAACTTAACGTAATGATAAGTAGTGAGAAAAATAGTGGCGCACCGACTTCTTCAGCGGCTTTGCCAATCACCTGCCAGCGATTTTTGTCGGTCAGTGGGGTGCGTTCAATATGTTTATGCACATTTTCGATCATCACAATCGCCCCGTCGACCATAGCACCGATAGCAATGGCGATCCCCCCAAGTGACATGATGTTGGCATTGATACCTTGCCAGTGCATCACAATAAACGCCGATAGAATGCCCACGGGCAAACTCAAAGCAATCACTAATGATGAGCGGATATGGAATAAAAACAGCGCACACACGACCGCAACGACAATGAACTCTTCTGCTAGCTTATGCCAAAGGTTTTCAACGGCTTGATTGATCAAGGTTGAACGATCATAAGTGGCAACAATTTCGACACCTTCCGGTAAGCTGCGTTGGAGATCAGTCAATTTCGCTTTGACGTCATCAATCACTTGGCTAGCATTTTCACCAAGACGCATCACGATCACACCTCCAACCGCTTCTCCTTCACCGTTAAACTCAGAAATACCACGACGCATTTGTGGGCCAAGGTTAATATCCGCCACATCACCTAACAATAATGGCGTTCCTTTGTCGGTCACTTTCAGTGGTAGCGCTTTAATGTCATCAATACTGGTCAGATAGCCACTGGTGCGTACCATGTGTTCGGCTTCCGCAACCTCAATCACTGACGCTCCCGACTCTTGGTTACCATTTTGGATCGCCGCATTGATTTGTTGCAAAGTCAGGTTATAAGCGCGTAGCTTTGCCGGATCAATTTGCACTTGATACTGCTTAACCATGCCTCCAACGGTAGCCACTTCGGAGACACCATTCACCGTTTGTAGCTCGTACTTCAAAAACCAATCTTGCAAACTGCGTAGCTGCGCAAGATCGTGTTGGCCGGTTTTATCTTGCAGTACATAACTGTAGATCCAGCCAACCCCTGTCGCATCCGGCCCCAAGGTTGGTTTGGCATTGGGTGGCAGTTTTGGCGTCACTTGACTTAGATATTCCAATACCCGCGAGCGAGCCCAATACATATCGGTTTTATCATCAAAGATGATGTAGACGTAGGAATCACCGAAGAATGAATAGCCACGGACCGTTTCTGCCCCCGGAACGGCAAGCATCGCCGTTGTGAGCGGGTAAGTGACCTGATCTTCCACTACCTGCGGCGCTTGGCCGGGATAGCTGGTTTTGATGATCACTTGCACATCTGAGAGATCCGGTAAAGCATCAACAGGTGTGTTCTTTACACTGTAAAGTCCGCCCAAAGTGAGAAACAGAGCCGCCACCAACACCAAAAAACGGTTATTGATCGACCAACGAATAATCGCACCAATCATTGTTGACCTCCTAACGTTTCTGCGGCGGTAATGTTCGTCTCACTACTTGCCTGCTCACTCGCTTCCAGTGCTTTTAGTACATATTCGTCACCCTGCTTTGCCACTAGAAATCGAACCCTTTGCCCTTCAGCAAATAAGCTGAGATCAAACTCCTCCTCAACCGTGAAGTTCATCTGCCCCGCTTGCCAGCCCCATTTGCTTACCGGTTTATAGTTAAGTGTGAGCATCCCAAAATCAGCCATAAGCGTACTGATGTCTCCCGTTAACCAAGCTTCATTGGCAGCTTCCACCCCATTAATACGTGATAAATCAGCGCTTTGGCTCGACTCTGAATCCAACAGAAAATGTGCCGACGTGACGACCGTGTCTTGCTCCGTTAACCCTTGTAAAACTTCAAGGCGCTCGCCTGCTTCGCGGCCAACTTCAACCCTTGCTGAACGGTATTTGCCATTTCCTTCAGCAAGTACGACGCGCGTCATGCCGCCCGAATGAATAACTGCTGATTTAGGAATGGTGAGCACCGCTTGTTGCGATACGGGCTGCAAAGCGATATTGGCGAACATGTTAGGCTTCAACTCGCCCTTCGGATTGAGAAATTTCAAACGCATACGCAGCGTTCGGGTTTTCGGATCCAAAATGGGATAGACGTAATCTATCTTCCCTTGCCACTCCTTGCCGGGAATAGCATCCAGTGTCATTAACGCTAAACTACCCGACGTAATCCAATGTGCTTGGCGCTCGAATACCTCAGCATCGACCCACACTTCGTTTAAAGGACCTGCGCTTATCACCGCTTGCGCTGGCGATAAGTATCCCCCTTCGCGAATATTCAAACTCGCAATCACCCCATCAGCAATGGCTTTGACCTCTATCGATTGAGTGGCTTTGCCTCGAGCGATAATCTGTCTGATCTGTGCACGATCAACCCCTAGTGAAACCAAACGCTCGGTTGCGCCTTTCAGTAAACTTTCACGGCTGGCTCGATGAGCATTTAACAGCTCCTCCTGCGCTTTAACCAGCTCCGGTGAGTAGAGCGTAAACAAGACATCGCCTTTACGAACCTGCTCTCCAACCGCATTAATGTTCAGTTTTTCAACCCAACCGGCAACGCGAACGTTCGTTTGCCACAATAAACTGTCATCAAATGCAATGTAGCCCACTGTCTCAATGCGTGGAGATAACTGCGCAAACACCACGGGTTCCGTTTTCACACCCAAGTTATTTTCGACCGCAGCACTGATGGTCACCGTGCCACTCTTCTCTTGTGCTTGCGTCGGCGATTCGGTGTACACAGGGATGAGATCCATCCCCATCGGGGACTTACCCGGTTTATCACGTTTATAGTTTGGGTCCATCGGTGCAACCCAGTACAGCGGTTCAGACATCGCATTGGTTGAGTTCATTGCCTCCATACCATGACCAGACAGGTATTGATTGATGCTAAACCCCAGTAATCCACCTATCGCTAAGGAAAGTACGGCTATGTTTAATAATTTCATTGAATTCTCCTACTTTTCTACAGGCGTAAGTGTTTCTAAAGAGGTAAGTGTTTCTACAGACGTAAGTGAAGGGGCAATAACTTGAAAATCGAACCCATTTAATAGATAAGCGAGGTTACTTTTAGTTAGGTTTAAATCGGTCATTAGGCGTACTTGCTCTAATTGCAGCGCTAGTTCATCGCTGGCAGCACTGACGACATCATTAAACTGGGAGGTATTGTTTTCATAGCCTCTCTCAACCGCTTGAGTGCGGGCTTTCGCTTGCGTTAATAAGGTGGTTTGATAGCGCGATAAACGCTGTTCGAGGTTCATTTTATCAACCAATAAGGCATTCACTTTGGCGTTCATCTGCGCCAATAGAACATCGCGCTGTGATTTAGCCGCGCCCACTTGATATTGCGCCGCAGCGTGGTTTCTATCTTGGCGGCTCCCCGTAAACAGCGGGATATCCATGGTGAGATAAGCACTGACCATATCGGCTGCGGGTCCGCCTTGCATACTGCTTGCTTGGCGATAGGCGTACATCACTTCCACACCAAACTGAGGTTGATAGGCCGTTTGTGCTATTTCGACTTGCGTTTGGTTGGTGTGAATTGCCGCTTCTGCCATGCCGACCATCGGGTGAGTGACCAACAAAGCGTAGTGAGTGGTGCTGTCGTTAACCGTAGCCAATTGCGCATCTAAACGGGACCAGTTCACTGACTCTTCAGCGGTTAACATAGGCTGTTCAACCAACCAAGCGCTACCTAACCATTCGGATAATTGCGACACAATGCGTTGCTGCATTTGTTGATTGGCTTGTAATTTTTCGTCCAACTTGGAAACTTGTAACTGCGCTTGCAGCAGATCTTGCGCTTCGCTTTTACCTAATGAATAGTTCGTTTCAATAAAACTAGCCAGCTCACGCATTAAGGTTTGGTTTGCCCGCACAATACGTTCAGCGCGTTGTTGGTAGCCTAACTCTAACCATAATTGAGTCATGCTGTTTGCCACTTCCAACTCACGTAAATCAACCTGAAGCGCAACGCCACTGGCTTGTTGCTTTGCTTTTTTCGCTTGTAATGCCAAGCTTGAACCTCGTTCAAACTGCTGCATTAAGCCCACAGAAATGTTAGTCATAGGATCTTCATCAAACTTAAAACTATCAATGGGCAAACCACCAAAGCCAACTTTGATCTTAGGATCCATTAGGGTTGAACTGGCCATTCCAGTTTCTTGTATTGCTTGAGATTGAGCAAAATATTGCTTGCGGACGGCATCATTCGATAATGCAGCGTCAATCAGCTGAGTTAATTGTTTTGCATGCGAATCTGGCTGAGCCATCGCGGCTTGTGGGGCTGCATTCACCATCAAGGGGAATGACAAAACGCCCACTATACTGATCGACCAAGCGATCACAGAGAGTTTAAGGTTCACAATAAAATTCCATCTTTCATGCATCGCAAAAGGTTGAGATGCAACAGAGAGTCACGAACCTAGTTAAAGGCCGCACAAACACGCCATAGGCGTAATGAAAGGGAAATTAAACGATAGGGGGACGGTAAAGTGAGCGGGCGACCATCACAATGCCACGCGTTGCTTCTGCATTGATCAACAATAAAACCGCGTGAGGTGTGAAGGGTTGGTGTTCAATGATAAAGAAAGCTAACGTGGTCATGCACATGACGCTACAACAGGAATCAACACCTTGGTAGCTGTGATCGATACAATCGTTACTCATCGCTGATGAAGTCATGTCACTTGCATCGGAATCATGGTGAGCGGCGCTCATATTTGAGCAGTGTTGCGGCGGGTTTGCATCGTCAGTCACTGAATGGGATACAACCGAAGTCGGTGACATTGTGATCGCCATTAAAGGTGCACTAGACACTAAGCTTGAAGCAAGCAGCGTCATCATCACCAACATGGAAACCCAAATTGTATGCAGCGAAAGTTGCATATCCAATATCACTATCTGACTGAAAACTCTCACAGACTAAAGCTTGCCCTAGGGGTAAGGTCAATTAATTTAAATTTCGAAAATCGATAAAAATAGCGATTAGGCTATCTTCTCAAGAGTTCGCCACTTGCAGATCGCTAAAAATATCAAAAAGTTGCTTGGATTTATAAGGTTTGGGCAAATACGCATCCATGCCCGCGTCAAAGCAGCTTTTAATATCCTCCTCCAAAACGCTGGCGGTTAAGGCGATAATAGGCAATTTTTCAACGCCTTGCTCTTTTTCCCATTCGCGGATTTTCTTCGTCGCGGTTAAGCCATCCATCACTGGCATCATGCAGTCCATTAACACCGCAGCAAAATGTCCCCCTTGGGTGATGGCATCTACCGCTTCTTGCCCGTTGTTGGCCACCACATAACCAATCCCTGCTTTTTCAAGGAAGAAGCTGGCGATTTTTTGGTTCATCAAATTGTCTTCAACGATCAAAATACGCTTATGATTGCACTCTAAGTAGTCTAACTGACTCTCCTCGACTGGCGTTAAATCCGTCTCTGTATCGGCCACTAATGCTTTGAGGGCACGTTCAAAACGCGTCCCTAAAAAAGGCAACGTGATACTTGCCTGCGCAAGATGAATTGCGTCTTTGTTGACGAACAAGTGATGCTGCAGAACCACTATTTTTGCACTTGAAAAATGCTCACGCAGCGCAATGAGATCCGATTGCACGCTGTGGCTTAAGCTTTGGCAATATAAAATACATACGGCGCTAAGCCCACTCTTGACTGCTTGTTCAACATCACGCGCTTCATTGAGTTGAATTCCCCATTGAACGCATTCACGCCGAATAGCGGATGAGTAGTTAGACATATTGGTAATTAACAACGCCTGCATGGCAAGAGGCTCAACTTGCGGCTGATCTTCGGCAACCTCAATGGGAACGACAAATTCAAAGCAGCTACCTAAGCCTTTAGTGGACTGTACATGAATGTCACCCTGCATCAGATCGACTAATTGACGGCAGATAGCCAACCCTAACCCAGTCCCACCAAAACGACGGGTAATACTGCTATCTTCTTGAATAAATGGATCAAAAATCGTGTTCAACATCTCTTTATCGATACCACTTCCCGTATCGGATACAGCAAAACGTATCGAGGTTATATCGCCCGTTTCTAAGGTTAAACCCGTGTTGACATAACCATCTTTGGTAAATTTCACCGCATTGGACAACAAATTCATCAAGACCTGCTTCAGACGATATTCATCCGCGATGATAAAACGAGGTAATGTAGGGTCGAGATAAATATTAAGCTCGATATGCTGGCTCAATGCTTTCGCGTTCACCAAGTTCACCGTGTCGTATACCAATTCAGCGAGTTCAAAGCGATGCGGAGCAAGCTCCAAGTTGCCTGATTCAATTTTAGATAAATCGAGAATATCGTTAATCAAGATCAGCAACGCTTGCGAAGAGGTATCAATATCGGCCAGGATTTCACGCTCATTCCCCGTAAACTCGCTGCGTGACAATATTTCAGTCATACCGATAATGCCATTAAGAGGCGTTCGGATCTCATGCGACATATTGGCTAAGAACGCGCTTTTGGCTCGATTAGCGGCAATTGCCGCTTCCTTTGTTTCCACCAAAGCACTCTCGTACTGTTGCTGTTTCTCAATAATATGGTTGAGATTGATTGTAAAACGGGAAAACTCATCTTTGCCATCAATCGGGATCTGTTCAATGCCGTTCTGCTTTTCACGCAATCGACTCATGGTATTGATGATCCGCTTGAGCTTTGACGAGATGCGAGATGAGGTACTTGCTCCTAGCACAAACAGCAGCGCCAACACGGCTAACAGCGATGCCGATATACTTAACATACCCATTTTTTCTTGCTGGAGACGCACATTCAGTTGAGCCGATAAGTGTTGGTTGACACTTTGCACCAGTTTATCTATCGCCAAGTAACGCTCTTCCACATTTTTGACATAAGAAGCTAGTGCTTGAGGATCGGCTTCATTACTAACGATTTTTTCGCGAATCAAAGCGGCTTGGATAAATTCAGGTTGCGTAAACGACAGCATCAGTTGTTCAAGTTGAGCACCGTTATCAATGATACGTTCGAAGTATTGTTGCTGGCGCTCAACAGCTTGAAAGTATTCTGTTTGTCGAGATTGAAACACCTCTTGATCCATGGTTAATTCTTTGATTAACCACGCCTCTTTTTGCACCCAAAATGCAAACCAATGCAGGTCGCTATACACCAGATCCAAGGTATGGATATCAACAGGCGCAAGAAAACTGTTGGTTTTTTGCAGATCGGCCATCACTTCATACAAAAGATTAAATACTTGGCGGCCTAATTCTAGGGTCTCGCTTTGTGAGGCCGACGGCAACTCATCCAACAAATGGTGAAGGTCAAGCACACGGTTTTCTATCAATGTACGGTTACTTTTACTCCCAAAATGACTATTTGTAGAACCTGTATCCAGCACAATTTTATCCAGCGATTCAGCTAGATCCTGCTTGAGCTGCGGCCGAGAGTCCTCGCTATTTTCGCTGCGCAGCTGCGCACTGAGCAAGGTATAAAAAAGGGCTGAACTGGTGGTGGCCTGATTGATTGCTCCAATCTTTTGGTTCAACACATGGTATGTGTCTAAACGGCTTTCAAATGGGAGGAATAGACGCCATGCCACAGCCAGAATAACCAGTGTTGGTATGAGGCAGAGTAAGAACAAGCGTGCCTTAATTGAGAAGTGGGTAAGTATTACCATTGTTATCATCCTTGGAAGTAATACATCCTAGCCAATGGTTAAATAGTAGACGTTATTTTATGCGTCTGCGCTCTTATTAAGATAAAACCAGCGCAGTAACGAAAGCATTGCGTGTCACGATTCATCCAATAAGCGTGATGGTGAATTAACCGAAAACTCACCACATTTTAAGATAACAATTTGAATCTAATCTCATTTTTATGAAAAAGAAAAACCATTCCACATCAAATATTTGAAGCAGACCATTATCATCACAAAATAAGTCGCGACTTTAGAATTTGTCAATATCTCTAACCACCGCCAAAAACCACTCAATACGCTGATTTTTACCTAGTTTTCAGTAAAAAATGTCGTCATTATTTTTGCTAGCAGAATAACCATTCCACATTTACAATCCGGCCACATAAAAACAACAATAAACATCGACTTGTATCTCAGCACAGATGACCGTGCAAGATACGCGTTCACCAGCCCTACACTGTGAACATTACTGCTTAACATAACGTGAAAGGTCCCAAGTCAATATGAGCCCAGAGAAACATCTCTCAGACTGGCAAGCCAGCCAAACGATTGCTGAATCTATGTCTCCCCTCATCGGTCAGCTTTATCGCCAACAAGGTGTTGAAGTGGTTTTATTTGGAAAAACACTCATCAACGCCACCACCATTGATATCATCAAAGCACATCGCGTTGTCCGTCGCTACACGGGCGAGGCGCTTTCAACCCAGCAAACGATGTCGATTTTACAAAAGTTGACCACGCTTGCTCTGTCGCCATGTCGTGTCGACATTGGCCAACTTGCTCATCAATTTTGGCAACAACATGATGATGAACATGGCCTTGAGGATTACCTGCTAACGGCGCTTAATGGTGCGTTGAATGGTGAAACACTCAGTGAACCTAAGGATGTGGTGCTGTACGGTTTTGGTCGTATTGGTCGCTTGCTGACTCGTCTTTTGATAGAAAAAAGTGGCCCGGGCTATCCACTGCGCTTGCGAGCGATTGTCGTTCGTGGGGGTAAAGCAGGAGATTTAGAAAAACGGGCAAGCTTGCTACGCCGTGACTCAGTTCATGGCCAGTTTAACGGCAGCATCATCATCGATGAGGCTCGCAAGGCCATTATTGCCAACGGCAATTATATCCAAATCATCTACGCCAATAAGCCACAAGAGGTTGATTATTCACACTATGGTATTCATAACGCGTTAGTGGTCGACAATACCGGTGTCTGGCGTGATAGCGAAGGGCTTAGTCAACACTTGAACTGTCAAGGGGCAAGCAAGGTGCTGCTGACAGCACCCGGCAAAGGTGAGATTAAAAATATCGTGTTCGGCGTAAACCACGCTGATATTCAGCCCGAAGACACCATTATCTCAGCCGCCAGTTGCACCACCAACGCTATCACACCGGTATTGAAAGCAATTCATGATCAATATGGTGTACTTTCTGGCCATATCGAAACGGTGCACTCTTTTACTAATGATCAAAACCTTATCGACAATTTCCATTCAGGTGAACGACGTGGCCGCAGCGCATCGCTCAACATGGTGTTAACCTCAACGGGTGCCGCCAAAGCGGTTGCAAAAGCGTTACCTGAACTCGCGGGTAAGTTAACCGGTAATGCAATTCGTGTCCCTACGCCAAACGTGTCGATGGCCGTAGCTAACCTCAACTTAGCCAAGGCAGTGGATAAGCAAGATCTCAACGCATATCTACGTGAAATGGCGCTTAGCTCGCCGCTTTCAGCACAAATTGATTACACCGACTCAACAGAAATTGTCTCAAGTGATTTGGTTGGCTCTCGCCATGCTGGCGTGGTTGATGGTGCAGCGACGATCGCTCAAGACAACCGCTGCGTGCTCTACATTTGGTATGACAATGAATTTGGCTACAGCGGCCAAGTTGTACATTGTATGGAGCAGATGATGGGCGTTCGTTACCGAACTTTCCCAACTACCGCCCAGTAAACGGATTAATATTGTTTTTATCTCCACAACATAATAATAGTGAGTGTTTATCTCACCCCCCCTGCTTGCCGCCTTTTGATATAAGGCGGCTTTTTTATGAAGTGATCAGTTCAATGAGATTTCAACGTCCGAAACTAATGTGCTTGAACACGCTAAGGCATAGCCTTGTTCAATCTCTTGTGCGCTTAATGTTTCGGTGCTCAAACGCTCGACTATACCCACCTTCACTTTGCATTTGCACGATCCGCATATCCCACTTCGGCAAGCCGCAATCACTGGTACATTACCTTTCTCTAACGCATCGAGCAGTAAACTGCCCTTTTTCACGGTCACGGATGATGCAAACGCTGGCGTGCTGACTGTCACCTCCTGAGGCTCAATCTCGTCTTGATCTGAGCTCTCTTGTTTGTGGTGGCTCACTTCGCTTTCATACACTGATGGCGTAAAACTCTCTTCAAAGAAGTGTGCCATATCAAAATTCAGCCGTTGTAGGTAGCTTTTAACATCTTGCATAAAACCAACGGGACCGCACAGATACACACTGCGCTCGGCAATATCAGGGCACAATCGGACTAACCAAGCCTGAGTCAACCGCCCTTGTTGATGCGAGCTGCCCGTCGCCTCTTTGAGCAGAAGTTTTAAATGAAACTGCGGATAACATTGTGCCAGTTGTTGCAGCTCTGCGTAATAAATGGTGTCGGAAACACTTTTGGCGACATGAATAAAATCGATCTCAATGTCGCCTTGTCGCAGCCATTGTTGCGCCATAGCCATCACAGGGGTAACACCACAACCCGCACTGATCAGTGTCACTTTTCGTTTCGGCGCGCAATCTACACTGTTAAATGCACCCTGCGGTTGTAGCACCGAGACTGTATCGCCAACACTCAATGCATCGACAATATGGTTTGAAACCTTTCCGCCGACTACTCGTTTAACCGTAAAGCGCAGAAAGTTTTGCTGTGGCATTGAACTGATGGAGTAAGCACGAAACGCCACGCCTTCTGGTAATTCAAAGCCTAAAGTTGCAAATTGACCCGGTTTAAAATGAAAGGCGCTCTCTTCTTTCGAGGCCAGTTCAAAACTGACGCTTTCCTCGGTTTCTGTCCATTTTTGGCGGCAAGTTAATTCAAGCACATCTTGGTAAGCCCAAGCTGCCATACTCATCCCTCATACAATACTTTTTTCAAATCATGCTTTATTCAAACATCTTAAGCGGCATTAGGCTCTGAACACGCAGAGACTAATGCTGACGATTACGCAGCCAAAATTGTTTTTAAATCATTCTCAGCAGTAGTAATTCCTCGTAGATCGAACTCTTGTTGCAAAATCTTCATCAAGTTTTCGGTGAGGAATGCTGGTGCGGTTGGGCCGGTATAAATTCCTTTCACACCTAACGCGAGTAGCGTCAGTAGAATAACAATCGCCTTTTGTTCAAACCAAGAAAGAACCAATGTCAGTGAGAGATCATTCACACCACAATCAAACTCACTGGCCAGTGCGAGTGCCAGTTGAATCGCTGAATACGCATCGTTACATTGGCCAACATCTAATAGACGCGGTATGCCATTGATGTCACCAAACTGATTTTTATTGAAGCGGAATTTGCCACACGCCAACGTTAAAATGAGGCTATCTTCCGGCGCTTGCGTCGTGAAATCAGTGTAGTAACTGCGTTCAGATTTATCACCATCACAACCTCCTACAAGGAAGAAGTGTTTGATGTGGCCCTGTTTGACTTGTTCAATCACGGCTGGCGCGGCCGCCATCAATGCATTACGACCAAAACCAACCGTAATATGTTGCTCTATTTCATCGTGTTTAAAACCGGGCTGGGCTAACGCGCACTCGATCACTTCACTGAAATCGTCACCTTCAACGTGTGCCACACCCGGCCAGCCGACAATACTGCGGGTAAATAGGCGGTCGGCATACTGCCCTACATTCGGGTTGAGCAAGCAGTTTGATGTCATCACGATTGCACCGGGGAAGTTAGCAAACTCTTTTTGCTGATTTTGCCAAGCACTACCATAGTTGCTCACAAGATGCGGATATTTCTTTAGCTGCGGGTAAGCGTGAGCAGGCAACATCTCACCATTGGTATAGACATTAATGCCTTTACCCTGAGTCTGTTGCAGAATTTTTTCCAGATCATGCAAGTCATGGCCTGAAACCAAGATGCACTTACCCGCCACCGTTTTCACATTGACGCTCGTAGGTTCAGGGTGGCCAAAGGTTTCGGTTTCACCCGTATCTAACATCTCCATAATGCGGTAATTGACCATACCAATTTGCATTGCCGTATCGAGTAACGCTTGCAGGTCAGTTGGATCAGTGCCAAGCCAAGCCATAATTTGGTGGTATTCAGCGTACACGGCTTGATCACTTTGGCCTAAAACGCGAGCATGTTCTAAGTAAGCCGCCGCACCCTTTAACCCATATAAACAAAGCAAACGCAAGCCAATCACATCTTCATGTAGGCTTTCACGCCCACGGTTAACGGCTGCTATCGGTGCGAATGCTAACAACGCTTCTTTGGTTTGTGGTAACTCAAATTTCGCAGCGGCCGACAACTCTGGCAATTCAAATCCGATAAGTACCGCAGCCGCTCTCACGTTTTCTTCCAAACGTTGACGGTACTGCGTGGAGTCTTGAACGAGTTCAAGGATACGTTCAGGATCGAAATTGACATTGGTTAACGTGGCAAAGAAGGCTCTGGGAGCCCATTGATCAATTTCTTGATCGATCACATCACACGCTCGACCTAAATTGGCCCAAAAAGAGACGCCCTGTAATGAATACACTAATACATCTTGTAAGTCTGAAACTTCAGCCGTTTTACCGCACATGCCTTGAGAGTAGGCACAACCTTTTGCCACAGGGGTTTGAATGGTTTGTTCACATTGAATACAGAACATTATTTTAGCTCCAGTTATTTGAGGCGTGTCGATCACGCTTATTATCCGAAGCCTTTAGGGCATAATACATGCCAACATATAACCATTTGTTTTTAAAAAAATAAATAAAAAACCATACAACAACAATGTCAATTTGACTGCCAAAAAATAACGAATAAAGACACTAAGGTGTCAAAATGACTCGAAATTTGAACTATCTGTCAGAGTCCCAATATTATTGGGGGAATGAACGTCGTCCATACAACTCCAAAAATTAGAGACACAACATTCATGTTGGATTCATCTTGGCTGCGTTAACCTAGCTTCAATTCAGAAAGAGGTACAGGTTATGAATAGATTTATTGTGACTACATTTGCGCTGGTTGTAGGGTTTTTCGCGTTGATGCTGAGTTTGCTGCTCGCCATTCCTCTCGCTATTGCGGCGATCATCACTGGCAAACGTATAGAAAAGCAGCTCAAGCGCCACACCTTTACGTCAAAAAGCGGCTACATTATTGAAGGTGAATATGAAGAAAAAACTCAAGCACACTATCGATGAAAACCCTATTCGCACTCTTTCATTGGCACGGCGAAACTCATTAGAAGTGGGAGGCATTTCCTCCCGCTTTTTTGGTATTAGCTAAAGAGTCATGACGACACGGATGGCAAGCGCAATCAGTACTACGCCCGACAAACGGTCAATCAATACGGCACGCGCGCGCAGTTTATCGAGTAATATTGGGCTAGAAAGAATTAAGGTGATGAACGTATACCAAAGCCCATCCACTAAAAATGGTGTTAACACAATAATAGCTTTGCTACTCAGTTCGTTGCCGATGGCGACAAATTGACTGAATAACGCGATGAAAAATAGCGCGATTTTAGGACTAAGCAGAGAAATCAATAATCCCTCTTTAGCCGACTGCCACACACTGACCGTCTCACCCGATTCTAATTTAGCCGCCACGCCCCCTTTGGAACGTAATGCATTGATACCCAAATAGGCCAAATACAACGCGCCTGCATAGCCTACTGTCTTAAACAGTAAGGGGGATTGATGCAGTACAACCGCTAAGCCAATTAAGGTAATGAAGGCATAGACACCAATACCAAATGCGTGCGCCCACGCCGTTGCAAACCCATTTTTACGCCCACCAGCGAGGCTGTGTTTGGCCACCATAGCTAGGCTTGGCCCTGGCGACATCGCGCCTAAAATACAAATGGTAAATAGTGATAACCAAACGGTGAATGTCATGGATTTCTCGCTGTTGTTTCGGTGATTTAAGGTAATGACGATAACGAAATGACTCGCATAACGCTACCTGAATGTGGCGCTGCCCAAACGGCCTGATCTTGCAGGTTAGCCGTTGCACCCAATGGGCATAGGCAAACTGAGATAGATGCATATTATTTCGCTTCAGCGTATGCTAACCGCCAGAACGATATTTGGGAACGGAAGCCGTGAATAAGTTAAAACAAGAGATCACCTTGCTGTCTGGTATTGGACAACTTTCCACCACTTTAATGGGAACAGGGTTATTTATGATCCCAGCGATTGCCGCTGGTATTGCAGGTGAGCTCTCACTGTGGGCATGGCTACTGCTGTTTGTGGCGATTTGCCCGATTGCACTGACGTTTGCCGCTCTGGGTAAGCGTTACCCTAACGCCGGCGGAACCGCCTACTTTGTCCGCCAAGCTTTTAACGCTAAGTTGGAACACTCGGTTGCTTGGCTTTTTGTCAGCGTGATCCCTGTCGGCGTTCCGGCCGCTGTCGCATTGGCGGCAGGCTTTGCTCAACAACTCCTCCCTGCGCCACTGAACTCGGCGATGATGGCGCAAGTATTAACCGTACTGTTGCTGATTGCGGTCAATTTGGCGGGCACCAAATCTTCCGGGCAGTTACAAACCGTTATTGCGCTGAGCATTTTCGTATTAGTTGGTGCTTTTTTCTGGATAGGCAATGTTGGTGCTGCAGATTTAACCATGCCCGCACTCAGCACGGACAGTATTTGGCCGATTGGCGCCGCACTCGGAGTGATGTTCTGGTGTTTCGTCGGGATTGAAGCGTTCGCTCATATGGGAGAAGAGTTTAAAAACCCACAGCGCGATTTTCCAATCGCGATCATTGTCGGCTGCTTTGTGGCTGGAATCACCTATTGGGCATGCTCGGTGGTCATCCTTAAATTTGGTGCGTATGGCAGCGCAGAATTTGATAGCACCTCCATTCCTTGGCTTAGCGAACAAATTTTTGGTAGCAGTTTGGCAACGGTGATAAGCCTTATCGGCTTTTTTGCATGCTTTGCCAGCATCAATTTATACACGCAAAGCTTATCTCGCATGGTGTGGGCACAAGCAAGGCAATATCGACCAGAAAGCGCAATCGCCAGAATTTCAATCCGCGGCGTCCCAGCCAACGCAACCATTGCTGTTGGAGTTGTATTAATGGCTTCTTGCCTGCTTGGTGAATGGTCTGGTCTTAATCTGGAATTTTTCCTAAAACTTGCGAATGGAATCTTTGTCTTAGTTTATCTGTTAGCGATGTTCGCCGCTTATAAATTGCTCAGTGGCATCAACAAACTGTTGGCGGCAATTTCGTTGATCCTCTGCACTGCGGTATTTATCTGCTTAGGCTGGTCAATGCTGTATGCTCTGACTATCTTCATTTTGCTCTCTTTACCTTGGCAACGTTTGGCAAGAAAAAGTCAGCCGAAGCAAGAGCTTTAACGTATCGCTTACCTTGCGGTATTACCGTGGCCACTTAAGTGGGCATCATTCTGCAAATAAAAAATTTTGCCGAAATAAAAGGCTCTCAATATAGAGAGCCTAAAAAATAGCAAGGAGAGGATATTAAATTTAAGTGCGGATGTGCTTAATCGCGCTGTTTAACTCATCGACATTACGTTGCAAATCAACAACGACAGGCCCGAGTTGATTGATGGCAACGTTCATATCACCCGAAAGGGCTTTAATGTTACTAAGATTGCTGGAAATTTCGTCGCTCACAGCCAATTGCTCTTCTGTCGCAGCCGATATCGACGTATTCAATTTATGGATCTCAATCGCCGATCCTTGGATGGTACCAAGCGCTTCGTTCGCCACCGACATATTAGAGCGCGTTGACTGCATTTTATCAGCACTCACCCGGATCGTTTTGGTCGATTGTTCTGCTTTCTCTTGCAGCATCGAAATCATGCTTTCGATCTCACCCGTCGATTGTTGAGTTCGTTGGGCAAGTGAGCGTACTTCATCCGCTACCACCGCAAAACCGCGACCTTGCTCACCCGCACGAGCAGCCTCTATCGCCGCGTTCAATGCCAGTAGGTTGGTTTGTTCAGCAATCGCTTTAATCACATCAAGCACATTACCAACGTTATTAGACTCATTCGCAAGTTGCTGGATGATCTCGGATGTTTTGGTAAATTCACCCTCTAATTCACCGAATTCATGGGTCGTTTTATCAAAGACCTGTTTACTGGTACTGGCTTCTTTTTCCGCGCTACCCGCATACTCTTCTGCCATGGTGGTGCTTTCCGCCACACTAGAGAGCGCCGATGTCATCTCTTCCATCGCCGTCGCCGCCATTTCAAGCTGTTGATTTTGCTGATTCGCCACTTTGACGTTTTGTTTGGTGACATCGCTTATCGTTTCAGAGATGGCCGAAATGGTATGGTTTACTTGGTTTATTTTGCTAATGGTGGTGGCATAACTACCAAGCACCTTATTAATGGTGCCGCCGATTATACCCAGTTCGTTGTGACTGTTATCGTCAACTCGCAAAGTCAAATCAGAATTTTTGTCCACTTGTTGTAGCAATTTAGCCATGGTATCAATCGGCTTCACTACTTTTCGGTTAACAATGGCATACCCAATAATGGCAATAATAAAAACACTAATTAAGGAGATATTACCAACCAATACCGTACTTTTTACTTTCTGCGCCGCATCCATGAATTGTTTATTGGTTCGATTTTCTAATTCAATAAAGAACTTATCGATCGGAGCCATGATTTTGGCTTTCTCTTGATGGTATTCATTACTGTGTAAGAGAGAAATCGCCATATTACGGTCTGGCTCTTTTCTAACGGTGTAGTTGCCATTGCTATCAGGGTAAAGCCCCTTAACAGCATTCATCGCTTTGACTTCCATGTTCACTAAGCCATCGGAATTAGCTTGAGCTTCTTTGAGCAAACTAAACTCTTGCGGAGTAAAACCAAGATCCGTCATCATTTGGTTGAGAGAGATATTCTTACCGTCTGCTTTAGGCTTTTGTCCATATTGCAGCACAAGGTCCCAATATATCGTGTGGTAGTTCTGCGGGCGAGGTTTCTTACCATTACGAATATCAAGAATATCCATGTACATTTTTTCGTATTTTTCATCGCCACTGACCACATAAGTCCGGCCTAACCGAGTTAAGTCATCAGAGCTTTGACGAAGCTCATCGGCCGCTTGGTAAGATTGATAACGAACTTGAGCCATATTATCAACTTGTTGCATCAGCCCATTGAGCTGCAATACCGTCACAACACTAATGACAATACCAATACCGATGACAGCAAACACGAGCTTCATGGTGTTGTTGATATTCATAAAAGTATCCTTCTTCATTTATCAACGAAATTATTTCTGTTTATTCATTATTATTATTGCTTTTAGCATAGGATGAGAATGGCCAAAATGTCGAATTTTACGCCACAATTATTGCATCAATTTTAAGCACCATCATACTTCAACTTATTTTTTCAGTCGGTACTGGCAACTGAGCCAATACCTCTTTAGCCGCTTCAAAATCAAAATCTTCAATCGCATGCATCAAACTTTTCTTTTGCTCGTCAGACCATAAATTGCATTGTTTAATTTGGTGGATCATATGAATCGCATCAGCATCGTAGTTTTCAACACATTGCACTAATTGTTGGTAGAGCAACGCAATATCACGGTGCTCTTGCTGCGGATGTAATTGTGTCTGCTCCCAATCTCTTAGCTCATCCAACAAAGTAGACATCAACTTTGATACCGTGTTGAGATCTTGAATGGCGGGTTTCGTATGTCGCTGCACAACCCCTTCCATCTCGTTGGCTAGCTGCGCAATAGGCTCAATCCCTAGATTAGCCGCTGAACCTTTTAGGGTGTGCATCACTCGCTCTGCCTCTTCCCACAGCCCCTTATCAATCAATTTAGGGAATGCGGCTATTTCTTGCTGCTGGCTGGCAAGGAAGTGATCCAATATTTCAAAGTATCGCTGCGCATTGCCACCAATTCGGAAAATCGCTTGCTCCACATCAATACCGGTCAATTCTGGATAGCCAGTGCTCGGTTTCACTTGATTCGGTAATACCGTAGAGGGTACTGGAGTGGTTTCATCCGCCTTTAAATATTTGCGTAGTACGTGGTACAAGCGCTGTACATCAATTGGTTTCGCCACATGATCATTCATACCTGCATTTAAGCAGTGCTCGACATCTGAAGACATCGCATTGGCGGTCATTGCAACAATCGGTAGCGTTTTCCACTCCTCATGCTGGCGGATCTCTTTCGTCGCACTGATACCATCCATAATGGGCATCTGCATATCCATCAGCACTAAATCAAAAGCTTCTTGCTGCAATTTCGTCAAAGCTTCTTGTCCATTATTAGCAAGAACAATGCTCAATTGAGTACTTTCTAACAGGCCGAAAGCCACCTCTTGGTTCACTTCGTTATCTTCTACCAAAAGCACTTTTTGCCCAATAAATGTTGGCCTTGTATCATGATCAAGATACTCATGGCTCTGCCTTAATTGCTCGATGCCGTAGCTGTCCATAATGGCATCAAGGAGATTTGATGGGTTCACAGGTTTCACAATCAAGGCATCGACTAATTTACTGTTTTCTCCCACCAAGGAAATTTCTCGGCCGTAAGCCGTAACGAGGAATCGTTTAGTATTATCAAAAACACCCAATGGTTTCATTCTCTGCAGCAACTCTATGCCATTCATACCCGGCATATTCCAATCAATAAACAGCATATCAAAATGCGTATTGCGGATTTCATCGAGCGCCTCAAAACCGTTACTGACTGACTTCGCTTCAAAATGCATCGCATTGAGCAACGTCATTAAAATATTGCGTGCCGAGTCATTATCATCGACTACCAACGCACGTTTGCCTGCTAGAGCGCTGAGTGGCTTAGCGATATCGCGCATTTTGGCTTCTTGCAGGCCACACTCAACCGTGAATTCAAAGGTGGATCCTGACCCTTCTTCACTGCGAACTTGAATGTCGCCACCCATCAATCCGACTAGCTGTTTACTGATGCTAAGCCCCAAGCCCGTGCCTCCATATTGGCGAGTAATGCTATTATCAGCTTGAGAAAATGCAGAGAATAGAGTGGTTACGTTAGATTCAGCAATGCCAATACCTGTATCAGAAACGGTAAACTTCAAGGTCACGTTGGCGTCGTTTTGCCCCACGACTCGCGCCGAAACGATGATCTCCCCTTGTTCAGTAAATTTCACCGCATTGCCACATAAGTTAACGAGAACTTGCCCCAAACGCAGCGGGTCGCCCACCAAGCCCACAGGAATATGTGGGTCGATGTCTAATAAAAACTCGATGTTTTTCTCTTGGGCTTTTAGCGAAATCAAGGTGGTGAGGTTATCCAATACCTCATCAAGGCTAAAATCAATGTGCTCAACATTCAGCTTGCCCGCCTCTATTTTGGAAAAATCCAAAATGTCGTTAATGATGCCAAGTAAGTTTTTCGCCGATTCATTAATCCGTGAAATGTATTTTTGTTGCGTAGGATTGAGCTCGGTATTGAGCGCTAGATGGGCCATGCCCAAAATGGCATTCATTGGTGTACGGATCTCGTGGCTCATGTTCGCGAGGAAATCGCCTTTGGCTTGGCTCATGGCATCCGCGGTCTCTTTAGCTTCTCTTAATTGCTCTTCCATCTGCTTGCGATCGGTTAAATCAAGCAAAATTCCGACAATTCCAGAAACTTCACCACGATTATTTTGGAAAGAAGCTTCGTATACCAACATCTCTCTTTTGTGGTGCGAAGCGTCATAGAGAGACAATTCGTAATCTTGCGAAGACTGCTCCTCTCCAAGCCTTTTATGTACTTGGGCAAAAATGGTCGCCGTTTCATTTTGAAAGATATCTTGCGGCGATTTACCGATAATTTGCTCGGCCGACAGGCCAACTAAATCCATAAACTTAGCGTTAATGGTGAGATACGTACCCGAGGCCGACAAGCAATACATGGGGTTCGGCGTCGCATCGAGGATCTCTTGATTCAGTTGAGATTGTTCGAGTACTTTCTGCTCGGCTCGTCGCTGAATTTCAATGTTTTGGCTCAATTGAATACTGACCGATAAGTCATCCAACATTTGCGATAACCACTGAAATTGCAAACTCGACAACGACCCGATAGTACCCAGCTCTAGTAAAGCGACAGGATGCTGATTGACGTGCAGCGGCAAATAATACACTTCGTTAATGACTAACTTGCCACCGTTAAATTCAATGTGACAGTTGCCATCGAGTGCTTTCATCGCATAGGGCTGACCGCTGAGCAACACACTGAGCTGCGTCGATGATGGATCGGTGTATTCTCTGGCCGAATGCTCACCATAACCCACCCCAGCCACTCGTTTTAATACGCCCTCTTGATAGATGTACATGCCAACCATTTCCAAAGGAAATTGATGCAGTAAGAATTGCGTAACTTCATTACACAAACGGTCCGTAGAATCGTTTTTGCGCAGGATGATATTGAAATCTTTAAGTAAAGTATTTTGGCTAAGCTGCTCAGCGATATGATGAAACACCACATTCAAACTGTCGATAAAATGTTGCAGCTCTGCATAGGCGGTTTGAGTGATGGTAAACGCGTAATCTTCCCGTTTGACTTGAGTCACAACCGTTTTGAGTAGCTGACTTAACGGATTGATGTAAAGACGCCACAGCAGAACAAAGGAGGCGATGATCACGCTGAGTAAGGTTAATACTAACGCCAAGTTTATCCATTCATAACGCAGCGCTTCGCTATCGGCACGTTGAATGTTTTGCTCCATGCGTTGCATGATCGATTGATGCGCAGAACCAATCGCCTGCATAATTTTCGCCTTTTCCGCGAAGTATTGGTCACCATAGAGAATAGCCCGAGCCAATTCCAGATCCGGCTCACCTGTGTCGACAAATTCGCCTTGGCTACTTTTTTTCCACCCTTTGATGGCCATGAAGGCTTCTCTTTCGAGTGACACCAGTGAATCAGACAACGTAAGCGCATTTTTGAGCTCTAAAAACTCCACCGATTCAATGCCCGAAAGACGCATTCTATCGAGTAACGAAGGGTTGTCTGGTGTGCCACCCAGTGAGCGGGCAAGTAGTTTGTTTTGTGCAACGACATCCCAAAATTCGTACTCATTCCCTTTCGGTAAAGGCACAGAACCATTTCTGACGCTCAGCACATAATTAAAAAGGTTGAGCCACTTTTCATCGCCAGTCGAAGCGTAGGCTCGGGCAAATTTGGTTAAGTGATCTGAGCTCTGCTTCAACTCTTGTGACAGACGATAGAAACGGTAAAGTTCGTCGTTCAGTTGTCGGCTCTCAGTTCTCAGAGCGGCTACTTTGTCTGTGATACTAAACATCGCAATGGAACATAATCCCATAGCAATAAATAAGACGGTGAATAAAGTTCGAATGGATCGCATGTGAAGCGCCTTCTTAATAATTTTCTCACTCTACTAACGCTGAGATTAGCTATAGTTATTGATAAGTTTAGACTTAAACCCAACCTTCGCCGCTCAATTGCTATTTTTTATTAGGAAAGACTCATGCCCATCGAAAACTTGGACAATTGTACCGTGTTAATCGTCGATGATTCGCCAGATAACCTTGCATTTATGTCACAGGGGTTGGCTAACCGATATCATGTCAAGGCCGCTAAATCAGGCCCGATGGCGCTCAGTATCTTAGACAAGTTTTCTATTGACCTAGTGTTGCTCGATATTGTTATGCCGGAAATGTCAGGTTTTGAAGTCATACAAAAGATCATGGCAAACCCTAACACCCAAGACATCCCTGTGATTTTTCTGACCGCAAAAGATAACCCTGAAGATCAAAAACTGGGGTTTGAGTTAGGTGCGGTTGACTATGTATACAAACCCGTAAGCGTACCGTTGCTAAGAGCCAGAGTAGATACTCACCTGCAAAACAAAATTTCAAAAGACATACTGAAGAACCAAAATGGCTACTTGGAAAAAGAGGTGATCAAACGTTCAAATGAATTGGATAAAATGCAAGACGCGGTCGTGTATGCTCTCGCCAGCCTCGCTGAAACCAGAGACCCGGATACGGGTAACCATATCCTGCGAACACAACATTACGTCAAAGCGTTAGCCGAACAACTAGCTAAGTTGCCAAAATATCAACAAAAGCTAACGCCGAATGTTATTAATACCTACTTTAAAGCCGCCCCTTTACACGATATTGGTAAAGTGGGCATCGCCGACAACATACTATTAAAACCAGGAAAACTGGACAGTGATGAGTTTGAGATCATGAAAGGCCATGCCAGCTTAGGGCTACGTGCGCTAGAAAAAGCGGAAAAGATGTCAGGCGCGAAAAATGACCTTATCGATATGGCGAAAGAGATCGCTTATGGGCACCATGAAAAATGGGATGGTTCTGGCTACCCTCAGGGCTTACGAGGTGACGCGATACCGCTCAGCGCACGCTTAATGGCTGTCGCTGATGTATATGATGCACTGATTTGCCGTCGTATCTATAAAGAAGCAATGCCTCATGACAATGCAAAAACCATTCTTTTAGAAGGAAAAGGACGCCACTTTGACCCAGAAGTCATTGATGCCTTTCTGGCGATAGAAGAGCGCTTTATTTCGATTGCCCATGAATACGCCGACGATTAATATCTTGGTAAGCAACGTATTATTAAACAAAAAGATAAACGTATGAAGGTAACCTTTCGCCCCGCAAGTGACAGCGATTATCAATTTGCTTTTGATCTAAAAAAAGTCGCAGAAATGGATGGTATTACGGCGATATTTGGTTGGGATGAAGAGTTGCAGCAAGTGCTGCATCGCCAAGAATGGCATTCTGGTCTACCAACGATCATCTGCGCTGATGGCCAACCGATTGGCACTTATTTACTGCAGAGCAAGCATGAAACGCTCTACTTCTCGCGCTTTTTTATTCTGCCAGATTTTCAAAATAGAGGGGTGGGTAGCCAAGTGTTACAACTGGTCGTCAACCAAGCCAATCTGACGCAATACCCATGTAAGCTCTGTTATTTGCGAGGTAGCCCCGTCGGTGCTTTGTATCAGCGATTTGGGTTTACGCACTACCAAATGGACGATGAGTTTTCTCATATGCATTTCATTCCAACGCCCAAAGGCCAATAGCTCAGTACCCTTTGTGCTATCTTAAATTAAGGTTGGCGATAGGCAAACAGCCTACGCGGCGAGAAAATAAGCTTCATCATTAACGCCAACCCACCTGTAGCACAACAAAATGGTTACATTTGTTTATTCATATTCATTACTTATTGAATAAAATGCGTGAGCAATCTCTGATTAATGTCGTTTCATTTATAGGGTAAATGGTTGTGTGAACAAGGTTTCATCTTTTTTTAACGTTACGTTAGACAATATTTTCATTAACACCTTTGGATAGGAAACAGATATGTTGTATTTGGAATTTTTATTCCTGCTATTAATGCTCTATATAGGCTCACGCTACGGTGGTATTGGCCTTGGTGTGGTTTCTGGTATTGGCTTGGTCATTGAAGTTTTTGTCTTCAAAATGCCACCCACATCACCACCGATCACCGTCATGTTGATCATTCTTGCCGTTGTCACCTGTGCTTCAATACTCGAAGCGGCTGGCGGATTGAAATACATGCTGCAAGTGGCAGAACGTTTACTGCGTAAGAACCCGAAAAATGTCACTTTGATTGCACCGTTCGTCACTTACGCAATGACGTTTATGCTGGGTACTGGCCATGCGGTGTATTCCATCATGCCGATCATTGGTGATGTGGCATTGAAAAATGGGATCCGTCCTGAACGTCCAATGGCTGCGTCTTCTGTTGCTTCGCAAATCGCGATTACCGCTTCCCCAATCTCAGCGGCCGTTGTCTACTACCTTGCTCAATTGTCGAATATTCAACACGAGATCACCTTGCTCTCTATTTTGCTGGTCACTGTACCTGCGACCTTATTCGGTACGCTGTTGATGTCTTTGTACAGCTTGCGCCGCGGGAAAGAACTAGATGATGATCCTGAGTATCAAGAACGTCTGCAAGATCCAGTGTGGAAAGAGAAAATCCTAAACACAACCGCGACAACGCTGAATGAAACGTTACCCGCGGCAGCGCGTAATTCTGTGTTGATTTTCATTGGTGCGATATTAACCATAGTCGTGCTAGCGATGGTGCCAGAAACACGCACTATTGTTGAAGGCAGTAAACCGATCAGTATGGCGGTGGTTATCCAGATGATGATGCTCTGCTTTGGCGGTATCATTTTACTGGCAACCAAAACCGACCCACGAGATGTACCAAACGGTGTGGTATTCAAATCAGGTATGGTAGCGGCAATTGCCATCTTCGGTATCGCTTGGATGTCGGATACCTATTTCCAATACGCGATGCCGCAGTTTAAATCAGGCATTGTTGAGATGGTTACCGACCATCACTGGACCTTCGCGCTTGCACTATTCATTGTTTCTGTTGTGGTGAACTCACAAGCCGCAGTAGCGGTAATGATGTTACCTGTAGGCCTCGGGCTAGGTTTAGAACCTGCGCTACTGGTGGGATTAATGCCCGCACTGTACGGATACTTCTTCATTCCAAACTATCCGTCAGATATTGCAACGGTCAACTTTGATACCACAGGAACCACCAAAATCGGTAAGTACTACTTCAACCACTCGTTCATGTCCGTCGGTTTAATTGGCGTCGTGAGTGCGTGCTGTTTAGGTTATGTGCTGAGCCAAATCATCATTGGTTAACCCACTGTAAATGCCCCAGACTGATACAGCGCTGGGGTGTGTTTACTGCTAAATAAAAAAGTGCACCCAACTGAGCCTGAAGCCGTTGGGTGCACTTTTTCTTTATTTAACTGCTCTTTTCTTTATTTAAACGTCATGCTTGATAATGTTGTTGTCCAATAAGAAGCCAACAATGTCAATCGACGCCATGCCATCAAAATTGAATTGGCTGGCAAGATCTTGCACCACAATGGTTTGATGTACGTTATTGTCCGTCAGAATTTCCAATTCCACATCCGTCGTGTTGGTCATCACTTTCGCTTCTATCTGATGAGAAGTGTGTAGCGAAACGAGCAGTTGATCCATGGGCAAATGTAAATCGGCCACAACATCAGTGAGATCTATCACATCACCTTCACCAGCGTTGAAATCAGTGATAGTGTCGATTTGCTCATCAACAGTATCGAGCGTCCATTTAAATATGTCAGCGCCACTTCCCCCGGTTAAGATGTCGGCACCAAGCCCGCCAATCAAGGTATCATTTCCGCCACCACCCACTAAGGAGTCATCACCATCGCCACCTTCAAGGTGATCATGACCACTGCCACCTAGCAACTGCGCTCCAACATTACCGGCGAGCAATTGCGCATCATCCCCGTTCGTTGATTGATCAATCGTGCTACCGTCAGGCAATACTTCAATCGCAATATCAATTGATGCAGAAGCTGCACGGCTACCATCCGTTTCTGTTGAGATAGCCGCTACCGACAGAGTGTGTTGCCCTAAATCGAGCCCGCTAACCTGTAATCCGTCGATAGCATCAGCGGAAACACTCCACACTCCGTTTTGCTCAGTCACACTGCCCGAGCTACTAGAAAGGGTAGCGCCACTTGGCAGACTGTCGATCTCCAATGACAACACTTCATGGCTATCCGTTAATGCCGCGATTAACCCCAGCAATGCAATACCTTGAGCGCTGATACTTTGGCTAACATACGTCTGCTTCATATAATTAAAGCTCGGATCAAGGGTTAATATCGGCGTATTGGCTTTGGGCGTCACCGCAATACTGACGGTTTCTGTCTCTTCTAACGCCATACCAGAAACATTGTCGGCATAAACACCACCATCATTGGCCTTAATTGTCAGATCAATATGGTCACTACCAATCGCGGTGGCATCAACAAAAACACCACTGGCGGGATCGCTGCTATTGAGTAGCGCATTAATATCCGATAACGTGCCTTGTAGGACGAGTTCTCCAGCCAAATTGGTGCTCTGCGTGACAGAACTTAACGCGGGGATCACGGCACTGAGCAAACCTTCGCTCACGCTCAAAATCACTGTCATGATGTCGTTGGCATGTGAGCCTGCATAATCGATATCACTCACACTCAAGCCGGTAACTTTTTGCCCCGCCTCTTCATCAATCGTTGTGGTGACCGTAGCACTATCAATGGTGGGCGCATCATTGACCGCCTGAACATCAACTGAAACAGTAAACTCACGCGCAGGCCCCAAATGTTCAGTACCGTCCAGCCCTGTATCGACCGACTGTACTTTAATCGTCAGATCTCCCGCCCAAGTGTCCTTATGCCAATCACCAGAATTAAAAATCAGTTTATCTAAGCTTTGCGCATCGGCATTCAACAGCCATACTCCACCACCGATGTAAGTCCCCAGCGTGCCATCAGGCAATGCAATACTTGCTCCATCTGGCACCCCGAAAACTTCAATTCTCAACGTTTCTGGTGAGTTTTCACTATGGTTCGTACCAGCTGCAATGGAATCGGCTTTATCGATAATTTGCGCGTTGATATCAATTTCAATGTCAACGCCTTCATCGCCAGCGCCGTTAGTCACTGGTTCAACATCCACCACATCCCCAACGGGCGTAATATCCAATCTAAAGCTGCCGTTATGCTCTACAGGCACACCAAGCAAGGATTCTTGGGTAAAGACCTTGATGCCGATTTCCACTTCGCCACTAAAGTTCTTCGCAGGTTTCATCGCAATATCGGATAAATTGATCGAGGTTTGTGCTGGGTTGTTAATCTGAATGCTCCACTCACCACCACCATTATTTTTCACGGTATAGTCAGAAGAGAGAGAACTCACGACAAAATCCGTCGGCACCCCAGTAAGCTTGATCGACACAAATACCTCAGAGCCATCTGTATCGGTCAGATCAACGGTAAATTCAGAACCCGGTTTAGAAAGGACAATCCACTCATCTTCCAATCCATGCACTTCAATATCACTGCTACCACCACTGGAAATAATGACGTCGTCTACCACTGGCGTCACATCAAAACTTACTTGTGTGGTAAATGGTTTATCAGCATCGGTATTGACTACTCCCAACGCATTGGCATTGGTATCATCAAATTGCGTGATATCAGTCACTTTCCCCGCCACGGTAATGTTGACGGTATTATCATCATCGCCAGTCGGATAATTGGGTGCGGGTTTGAAATAAACATTGTCTAATGCCGCAGGTAGCTGAGGCTGACTAAAAGTGATACTGGTACCGAGATCATTGCCTTGCGCATCAACAAAGGTTCCGATATTGGTTCCTTGTAGGGTTAAGGTGACTTCGCTCAGCACCTCTCGTCCTTCCGTAGCGCTATTGCGAATATCAGCAAGATCAATATCGAGCGAAAGATGAATAATACCATCTTCATAACCTATGCCGTCATTGGTCGGAACGTCGGACGAGCTTGAAGTCGGCTGATGATTTGCATCTAACCCAAGCGTGCCTTCTATGGTCAATGTCGCTTTGGGTGTAGTGTCATCATCTTGCGGTTGATGCGTTCCGGGAACATCGGCCACCGGAGAAACTGCCACTGGGATTTGCGTACTGAAGGTTTTTTCATCACCAGAAGCCGTGTCTGTCGTCACAAAAGTAATCGGCAAATTAAAGTCGCCCGCGTAATCTTCAGGTAGATGCAGATGCAGATTTTCTAACCCTGAAATCGAGCCATCGGTATTCACGGTACCTTTGTATACATACAAGCCATCAACGAAATCAAAATGACCACCAGATAAACTTGCGCCAACTGGCAGCACACTTTGCGCGATGACAATACTGAGCTCATCTTCTACACCATCAAAACCTGAAGCGCTCACCATCAATTTATCTTGAATTTGCTGACCTAAGTTAATGGCGTTATCTTCGACGCCTAATACAATATCATCCGCATTGCCAACTAAAGTAATGTCAGCCGCTACCGTGTTGTTGCCCGTAGCAGTGAGCGGAAATTGTAAGGTGAGCTCTGATTGCACTTGTTGAACCACTTTGGCTTCAGAGCTATCTTCCCCTTGGTCATACACTTGGGCAAAAATGGTCACAGTGATGTCGTTATAACCATCACCATCAGGATCGTTACCACTACTCAATGTCAGGCCATTCGGCGCTTTTACACTGAAATTCTGCTCATCAACAATGGTCCATGAACCATCCCCATTATTAATTGCACCAGTAATCAGTAGTTGATCAAGTACCTGTGGCGTAATATTGCTAAAACGCACCACCAGTTGGTCGACCACTTCTAATGATTGGTAACCTTCTGTCGATTGAGTGTCTGCATTATCAAAGCGTATAACGTTTGCATTAGGCTCGCCGCCGGCCGCATCATTAATAGTAAAGTAGATAGCACCAGAGGCATCTGCGACAGCTTTGTTTGTGACTACGCCGTTGTCTTCAACACGCAGTTGTCCATCAGCTTCAACTATCGGCCTTACCGTGACATCAACAGAACCATGAATGACTTTCGAAGCAATACCTTCGCCAGAATTGATTGCATCGACGTATTCGTTGTCTTGCTCTTTAACCACAATCTCAGTGCTCAAGGTAAAATCAGTACTGGAGTGCTCTGGTAGCCGAACTTGAACGTAACCCGTTGTCAGCACTTGCGCTGAGAAATCTTGATCGCTCTGTCCCAGTGCGGGGGTCAAAATGAGCTTGC
The DNA here is from genome assembly GCF_963888765.1 of Vibrio sp. B7. Lineage (NCBI taxonomy): Bacteria > Pseudomonadati > Pseudomonadota > Gammaproteobacteria > Vibrionales > Vibrionaceae > Vibrio > Vibrio sp. B7. The sequence goes on along the minus strand of NZ_CAWPKR010000035.1, from coordinate 47,969 downwards.
CGTCACTGTCTAAGGTCGTGACAACACCATCGACGTAAATAGTACTACCTGCTGGGAAGCCAGAAAGTGTAACAGAGGCAAAATATTCATCAGCATCAAGATGTTGTTCCTCTTCTGGCTGCCAATGGATATTAATGCGGCTGTCCTCGTTACCAAGCGAGTGTGATTGATAGTTGTCAACAACATCAATCACTGGTGCCACTTTAATGCGAATTTCCGACTCAATTTGACGCGTATGTCCATCATTTTCAGTAACGATGGTGGTCATTTTGATGTTGATGTTTTCGGTCGATGAATGAGATGGCTCAACTCGAATACCTGAATCAACCTGCGCTGAAGTTAGATTCGCCTGATAAATAGGTTGTTGCGCAGTATCGTAACCAACAAATACCAAGTTAATCACGCTACCAACACTGTCATACAATTTGACACCATCTGGAATGTTCGACAGCAAAACGGTGATCGACTCAGAGCTGTCAGTTGGATTATCCGCAAGCTCACCGGATAACACACTAAAGCCAAAGCCAACGGATTGATTTTCATCAATCGTCGTTTCAATCACTTGCAGACCATTTTCACTAAATTCATTCCAAGTGTTAGTACTGTTTGAGTGAAAATCAATGGTTGGAATATCTGCTACGCCCTTAACTGAAACGTTAACCGTCTTAGCACCTAACGATATTTCATCTGCCACCGCACCCGTAGAAAGATTGACCATATCTTTAATAATCCCTTCAACAGAGAAGGTAAAATCAGCGTTGCTATGCAATGGGGGTAGCACTTCAACTTGGTCAAGATATTGTTCAGGAACTTCATAATAAGTATGACCATTGGCATCGGTTATTTGGGATATTTCGCTGGCTCCGGCTCCCAACCAAATCAGTGTGACACCTGTTTCTGAAAAATCAGAGAGACGCACATATAGTGTTTCTGAACCATCAGAATCAACGGATCCGGCCATCGTAATGACTTCACTTAATAACAAGGGATCGTGATCTGTGGTGGGGTCAACGGTATTTTGCGTAGCGGCATTATCTTCAAAAACATTGATTCGATTGACAGAGAAGCTACCCATATCGGCAACAGGGCTAACATCTATCACGATTTCTTTCGTTTCTGATCGGGCGCTCTCTTTACCAACGTGAGCGTTATTTTGCTCGGTCGTGATCGCTGTAATATCAAGTTTGATCTGACCACTGAAATTATCATTGGGGTCAACTTGTATTTGGTTAATGTTACTCGCACTAACAAGATAATAGTGACCTGAAGCATCCGAGCTCATTCCAACCGGCGTACCATCTGCGTAGACTAGTTGCGCCTCACCTTCACCTTGAGTAAAGCGGATCTCATACAGGATTATTTCGGGGGTACTGTTATCTTGTGTCTGCGCTAAAACATCGAGAGTAATATTGTCACTATCTTCTACTGCATCATAATGAAATTGGCTGCTTGAGGTCCAAGTCGCAATATCGGCCACACTTTCCACCTCAATGCGCAATTTCCCGTTCACATTATGATCATGCTGGCCATTATTCAAAACCTGCACAGTAATATTGAGTTGGAAGCCACCGTTAGCGCTGGCATAGTGACGGTCAGGCACAAAATACAAGTTTTCAATCTTAGCAACACTGCCTGTTAAGCTTTGCTCCACCGCGTCTGCGGGCAAAACAAATCGTCCACTGACTAGCTCTAATTTGACATAAACATCCGAACTATTGAGATAGTAAAAATCGCCATGCGCGTTGCTGGCCGTGATTTTTACATCACCAATCGATTCATTGCGATCCAAATCATAAAGATTGATCTGCAAATCCACTTTAAGCGGTGAAGTATTTAAGCCGGATTGGTTATCTTGGCTATTAGTGATTTGATTGGGGTCGTTAAACAAAATAGTGACACCATCGCGTCCAGCGTCTTCAGCGCCAATAACATTAGCAACTGTGATAGTGGCATTTCTATCAAGAATATTGATGTTCAACTGTTCGGTTGAGGCATCGCCATCAAAGTCTTGCGCAGTGACATCGACAGTAAATGAAATGGTCGGATCATCACCATGTTCAAGGCTAGCAACTGGTTTAAATGTCGCGTTACCGTTAGGCGTAATCGTCAGTGTGCCTAAATCACGCTCAACACCATTTTTTATTTCGACAACCGTGACCGTTTTTGTGATGCCGTTAAGTTCAATTTCATTAGCTAAGCTTGCGCCATTGCCATCCCTAAATTGAATATCACGACCCGCTTCATCAATGGCCACAAATTTAGTGATCGCACCATGATCTGCACCTTGAGTATCCGGTGAGGTATTGTTGTCTTGGCTAAATAAATTGACTGTTTTTATCGCCGTATTTTCAACACTAGTGATGCTTTTATCATGCAAAGTTGGAATATCATCAACAATCGATATTGGCAAACTCGCTGACGCTGAAACATCGCCATCTCTATCAGTTGCGGTAATCGGAAGATCTAAAATATAACTATTTTCACCATTACCCGTCGGGTGGTCGATGGCTTTAAGCAGTTCAAATTGGTAACTATCGGCCGAGCCATTTAACGTGAGACGAAAAACCACGTCCGTCGTATTCTTAATCACCGCCTCATAAACAGTGACACCATTACTGCTTGAAATTTGGATGATCTCTATCTCTTGACCACCAGACGTTAAATTCTCGACAGGCGTGGTGAGATCAGACACTTGATAACTGACAATACCATCGGCCCCGTCAATCACATCAAAGTGCCCAGCAATAACGGTGCTGTCTGAACGATCAGAACCGATCGTGGCTAAGTCATCTTCATCCACGCTCTGTTCGCTACCGGCGCGAATGCCGACAATCGTTGGCTTGTCATCCACAATAGTGACAGGCAGTAGAATGTCAGAGGCGTCGCCATCATGGTCCGTCGCCACCACTTTGAAATTCACCAGTCGCTCATCGCTGCCTGCGGCGTGATCAATCGGACCTTGCAAAGTAAAACGGTAACTGCCGTCCGCATTGAGCACTAAGCTAAACACCGCATTGCCACTAGGTGTGGTGCTGGCTTGGTAGTGGTAGTTACCATTGGCATCGATTGTCGCCGCGCCCAAGATCACCGCTTCGCCTTGCGAGGTTAAGCCTGCAAGCGGGTTACTGCTGGTATCCAACTGATAGCTCACCACCTTATCGGCGCTTTGAGTGGTAAACACTCCCTCAGCGAACAGCGGCTCTTTGCTGCTGTCTGAGCCTGACGTTAAATCGTCTTCGCCAACGCTGAGCGCTTGCACGCCGGTGATGATTGGCTGATCATCATGGATGGTAACGGGCAGCAGAATGTTGGCGCTGTCGCCATCATAATCAGTTGTCACTACCTTGAAATTTACCAGCAGCTCATCGCTCCCCTGCGAATGGTCAATCGGACCTTGCAGGGTAAAACGATAGCTACCATCCGCATTGAGCACCAAACTAAACACTGCATTGCCGCTCGGTGCAGCGCTAGCTTGATAGTGGTAGTTGCCGTCGGCATCGATTGTCGCCGCGCCCAAACTCACCGCTTCACCTTGCGAAGTTAGACCTGCAAGCGGGTTACTGCTGGTATCCAACTGATAGCTCACCACCTTATCCGCGCTTTGAGTAGTAAAAACTCCCTCGGCAAACAACGGCTCTTTGCTGCTGTCTGAGCCTGACGCTAAATCGTCTTCGTCAACGCTGAGCGCTTGCACGCTCGCGATGATTGGCTGATCATCATGAATGGTGACAGGCAGCAGAATGTTGGCGCTGTCGCCATCATAGTCAGTTGCAACCACCTTGAAATTCACCAGTAGCTCATCGCTCCCCTGCGCATGGTCAATTGGCCCTTGTAAGGTAAAACGATAACTGCCATCTGCGTTAAGCACTAAGCTAAATACCGTCTGACCGCTTGGGGTAGTACTTGCTTGATAGAGGTAGTTACCGTTGGCATCAACTGTCGCTGCGCCCAATACCACACTTTCACCTTGCGAGGTTAACCCAGCGATGGGGTTGATGCTGGTATCAAGCTGATAACTCGCTACCGTATCGGCCCCTTGGGTAGTGGTGAAATAGCCTTCGGCGAACAACGGCTCTTTGCTGCTGTCTGAGCCTGACGCTAAATCGTCTTCGTCAACGCTGAGCGCATCCACACCAATGATTTCAGGTTTATCGTCAATAATGTTGATTGGTAAACGCACACTTTCAGAGCTATCACCATCATAATCGGTTGCCAATACCGAAAGGTTGAGTAATAACTCATCACTATTGACTGGATGATCCAGCGCGCCTTGTAACGTAAACTGGTAACGACCGTCTGGATTTAATATCAACTCAAAAATAGGCTGACCATTGGCGCTCGCCTGATAGGTATAAACCCCGTTCAATGACGAGGAAGAGGCCAATTGCACCGCGACACCAGCCGAGGTTAACCCCGCCAACGGATTAGCACTTAAATCCAACTGATAACTTTCAATTTGATCAGAACCCAATTGAGTATCAAACTGTCCTGAAACGGTAATCGTCTGTGAAGCACTGGCATCCGAACCGATATTTGCCAAATTATCCTCATAAACGGACGTCGACGGTTCATCGGATATAACAGGGTTATTACCATCACCAATACTGATTGCGATAGAAATCGGCGAGCGAATAGGATTTCCACCCGCATCAGAACCGGTTACATCGAATTGAATCGCAATTTGATCATTAGCAAAAGAAACTAAGCCACCTCCCACGGAGGGAACATGGTCAATCGGTTGACTAATGGTCGTCACTATCTCTAAGTTGATGTCTTTACCGACAGACGTCGCCACTAAATCAATCCGTAGCACTTCACTGCCGTCAAGTTCACCGACAATATGGTTAGCCGTAGCATCGTAACGAAAGCTTACTGATCGCCCAGCCGAAGTAATATCGCTCTTCAGCTCTGACAATAGCGCAGCTAATGAAAGGGATTCAGGGACAAAAGAGGCGGCATCCAGTGGCAGATCTCCCGCCGCGATTAAAACATTTGCCGTCACTGATTGTGGGTACGAATTTAGTGAGAGCGAACCTTCAGCTAATGCCGCTGATAATGATTCACCCCCAGCGGTAAAACGCAACGGACTCAAATTCGTTTCGGTCAATGATTGCTGAGCATCACGCCCTGTAGTTTCGAAAAACGTACTCGCCAATACTTCTGCAAAGTTGTAATCAATGGTGATGAAGCCAGCATTTGCAGAGCCTTCACCACCGGCTCCGGCGGCGGTTGCTTCAAGTATTTGGGTCGGGTCTTGGCCATCTAAAATGGCTTGTTGGATGGCAGCAATATTATCTGCGTCAAAACTCACCTCGTCTAATAAGCTCAGATCAGCGTTGATCTCGCCTTCAATCGGAAATTGAACTAAGTCAACTGAGCTCTCAGAATCTGGTGACGCATTGCTAAAACAAGTAATACAATTCTGATCGACTACGGTAGCTTGGCCATTAAACAGTATCGTCACCGACGAATGATTCACTGTGATTAAGATTTCATCTTTATTTAATTGATCACCCGCGCTTACTTTACGCGCATTACCTTTGGCATCTGCTGCGATAACATCACCAACCACTTCTTGTACTAACGCAGGTTGAACAACCACATGTAAATCCATAGAGCCCCCAGATACTTCTTTAGCAAATCGATTCAGAAAACGAGCAATAGACAACTGTTATTTTAGTCGCAATTGATTATGCAAATTTATATTTATGTAAATTACATCACTGAGCATAATTGTGCGTTAAAGCATCACTAGCGTCAAAACAGAGTCTGGCTAGCGAAACGCCACATAAGAAAACCTATCGGCTTGTATATTAAGAAAAATATGAAATTAGAGACGTTTAGCAAAGAGATTGACAAGCAGATTACTGCACATCATCTCATTTTTGAGACAGTTACTTAGGTTACGTTTAGGGATTAATTACTTATAGTAATCAACATCAAAGCAATACTGATTTTTACTGGTAATAACCTATGAGCACTGTCTGTAATGCACAATAATGACAGTTCACCGAGCACATTTAGCATAGCAAAAGGAATACTGTCGACAAAGGTAAGCACATTCGCACCTATTTTGGGTATTTTCTTTTTTGTGTTCGCTTTGGCGATAATTAAAAACTTTTACGACACTAATCGGCTGGCAACCCGTTTCGGTGAACAAGCCATTACACAACTGGAACATCACATCAATCAAACGTCGGATGAACTGAACCAGTTAAGTAAAAACATTTCAAAGCACTGCCAAAGAGAAGACATCATTGCTCTGAGGAGCTATGTATTTCGCTCGAAAATGGTCAAAGAAGTGGGCATGTACAACGCTCACGGGACTATTTTTTGCACCAGTAATGAAGGCCATACCACCATTCATTTGTACAAACATATTCTTGACAGGCTTAAACAATCTCCAACGAATACGACCATTTCATTAACCAAATCTCGCAGTAAAGAGCAAACATTTTTTGTCTATTCTTCACAGCCAGATATGAGCGGCCTCAATGCACTGATGCCTCCAGAACAGTTTATGAACCTAGTCGCTCCTAAACTTGCCAAATGGCACTACGGCTATCAGGTCAATGTGTTAAGCCAAAGTATTCGCAGTGATCAGGAAGAGATCGATTCTGCTCATACTAGCTTTCTCTTTAAATCCGAGCATTACCCACTCTCAATTCAGATCTACTTAAATAACGGATCTTATGCTTACCATTTTCTCGATAACTTATGGCTTGCCTTGCTTACAGCAAGTATTATCTCTTTGATTTATCTTGCTTATTACAACTATCACCTCAGCCGAAATACCTTAGAAGTCTCTTTGAGAGAGGCAATATCAAACCATCAGTTGGAACTCTATTTACAACCGATCGTCGACATTACCGAGAATAGAATTGTTGGTAGCGAAGCGCTACTGCGCTGGAATGAACCCTCTCAAGGCTATATTTCACCCACCATTTTTATCCCGTTGTCAGAGCGTATTGGCGTGATTCACCAAATCACCTACCGTGTGTTGAAATTGGTGACAGAATGTGTGGAGCAGCACAAACATGCGTTGCACGATCAATACATCAGCATCAACGTCAGCCGGTTATTGATCATTGATAATTACTTTATGGATTACATGAAACGCTACGCGGCAAAACACCCAGCCATTGTTCCACGACTTCTGTTGGAGATCACCGAGGACAACCATTTCAACGTGGACGAGTTGAAGTTAGCCATGGAAAACTTACAGCGACTGAAACAGCTAGGCTTTAAAATCGCCATTGACGATTTTGGTACCGGCTACTCAGGCTTAAATTTTATCCACCAACATGACTTCCATACTCTCAAAATTGATCAAGTGTTTATTAAAAGCTTGCATCAAAATTCAGCCATTACTTCGGTGTTAGTGTCGATGATTAAACTAGCAAAGCAATTGAACATGCGGCTGATTGCTGAGGGCGTTGAGAACCAAGATCAGGTGAGAGAATTAGAGCTGTTGGGTGTACGTTACATCCAAGGTTTTTATTATTCTGAACCTATGTCTGTGGATGCTTTCTTCCGATTCACCCTGTCCGCCAAGCAGATCGCACACCGCTAATCACGCGATCAATCGAACGGCGGTTTAAATTCAGTTACGACTTAAATTGAGCTTGCAGCGCACGGCTGACGGGTAACTTATCATGACCAATCAAGACGTACATTTTACCCGTGAACTCTTTTTTCACTTTATCTATCTTAGCAACATTCACTGCCGTTGAACGGTGGATTTGCCAAAACTGATTCGGGTCAAGCTGTTGCAGCAACTCTTTCAATGAACTGCGCAGTAAGAACTCCTGCACTCCAGAATCACTCTTTACGTATATGGATAAATATTTGTCTTCGGCTTTAGCGTACAACATATCCGCCACCGAAATCAGGTGAATATCTTCACCTTTTTGAACTTTTAACCAGCTTAAAAACGACGGCGATGCCTGTTGGCTTATATGCTGTATCTGCTGTAAAAGGGTTTGCAAATCAGGTAATTGTCGCTCAGAAGAATGCTCGGCTAATCTTAGCTGCAACTTAGTACAGCACTGCACTAAACGCGCTTCAGAAAGCGGTTTCAATAAATAATCCACCGCATTGGCTTCAAAAGCTTGAATGGCATACTCATCATAGGCGGTGATAAATACAATCAGTGGTGGCTTTGCCAAACCAGCCAATTGCCTAGCGAGCGACATACCATCCATTTCTGGCATTCGAATATCAATAAAGGCCACCTCAGGCTGATGCTGCTCAATCATGGACAATGCCACACGTCCATTTTCGGCTTGCGCGACAATATCGAGCTCTGGCCACACTTCTCCTAATGCACGGTTTAAATGATGCCGCAATAACGGTTCATCATCAGCAATAATAGCGGTCGCAGAGACAGTACTCATGTGGCACTTCCTTGTAGTTGGTCCAACAATAGCCGCTTTATTCTAATCGTTGCCGTCACGCCAGCATCATGATTTTGGGCGATAGTGAGACACGCATCATCAGCGAATAGGCCGCTTAAGCGCTGGCGAATATTATCCAACGCAATACCATGTCCTGCTGAAAGAGCACTCGGCTGTAATCCAATGCCACTGTCACAGACACTGACTTCAAACCACTCGTCATAAATTTCACTTTTGATGGTCACTTTTCCCCCCGCGGCTTTAGGCTCAATACCATGGCTAACAGCATTCTCAACCAAAGGTTGTAACAGCATCGGCGGCAAAGGAATGTCATCCGCTGCGCCAGGCATTGCAATCTCATAATCCAGCCGATCACCTAAACGAATTTTTTGAATACCCAAATACGCATCGACTAAATGTAACTCTTCACGTAGCGTTGTGGTGCGATTGCGGTTACTACGCAGCGACCCACGCAATAAGTCGGTTAGTTTTTCGAGCATCATTTGCGCTTTATAAGGCTCAGAGCCAATCAACACGCTGATATTGGCAAGCGTATTAAATAAGAAATGGGGTTCAATTTGACTTTGTAACTGCTGCAACTGGCTCAAAATCAAGGCTTTCTCTTGTTCAGATTGACGCCGTTTGGAGGCTTCTAGCGCTTTTTCAGCAATCAGCTTTTGTTCATGCGCGTAGAAGTAGAAAAAGCAAACGCCAGTAAAAACGAAACCGAGAAAAATCACCGGTTTCATTGCTGAAAAATGACTAAAGTGCGCGTATTTACTAAGCCATAAATAAGCGTGTAACGTACCGAAAATCATCGACCCCGTGAGCGAAAAAACGTTCACTAAGCGAGCGGACAACTGCGGTGCGAAGCGACTCAATAAGTGAGTAATAGCCACAGCGCTGTAACCGTAGCCAAAGCTTATTGCTAAGTGCAACGTGATGTCACTGGGCCAAATGGCCTGAGTGGTAAAGGCGATCACCACACAAAACAGCGAAGTAAATAACAAGCTTTTGGCAAGATTTCGAATCTCAACTTTCTCGCACATTAGAATTTCCCTTTCATATTTAATAGAATCATATGCTTATCTGGTAAGTTTGCATATGTAGAGTCAGCAGGCCCAGTCATAAAACGTGCGGCCAGTTCGATTTCGATAGAGGCTGTACCCGAATCGTACACTGAGTAATTGAGCCATTGGGTAGCGATCACGCCGCCATCTTGCGGTGCAATCAGCACATCAAGTGTCGGCACTAAGCCTTGCAACCATTCAATACTCTGGCTCCACGGCCAATGACGCCAAGCTTGGCTATCTAACGAAGCATGCAACATCACATTATGCTGCACGAGATTCACTTGGTTATAGCCTTGTGCGTAAGACCAACCTAACGCTTGATTATGCTGATAACGAACCGAATCCGCGTTGGTCTGCGCTTGTTGCCACTGCTCTTTTCCCCAACTGCGACTGTCGAACCAATATTCTGCAATGACGCTTTGCCCATCACTTCCCGACCAGTTGAACCCTACCAGTGCCTGATAGCCTTGCGTTCGTGATTCAAGAGCCATGAGCGATTCAATCTCTTGTTGTTGAGAGTAAACTGCTTGAGCCAACGCGCTGGGCTGTTGGTACGCCAAATAGTGACGCTGATAGAGCGCTGATGCATGCACTTCCCATGCGTCAGTGAGCACAGTAACAAACGAGCTACCTAGCACGCCGCGTCGAACGTCATCATAATAAGCAATCGCCTGCCATTCGGCATTACCTATCAACTGATAACGCCTTACGCCCGCCCCTTGTTGTTCGGTCATTTGTTGTAATTCGCTACCCTGCTGCTCTGTCCAAGAAGAATCCGTATAAAAAAGCGTCCATTCACCTTGCTGATCATAATAAGAAGCAGAGAGCGTTCCGGCCCCCTCTTCTACCTGAATACCAACCGGATTGCGGCGATAAGGCTGAAAGAGATCAAGCGGACGATAACCGTAGCCCACTCCCCAATCCAAGCGCACTTTTCCTAGTGTCAGCTCAAACGGCACATCAGCCAGCACTAGGCTGCCTTGCCAAAACAGTTCTTGTAGAATGAACTCGCTGTCGGCGTGCTGCTGTGCATCGCTACTCCACAAGGCGTTTTGTTTGATAGCCACTAGACCCAACCAGCCATGCCACCTCATTTCTACATCCAATAACGCCTCAATCTGCTGCGTATCGCGCGCTTGATTCCTAGGAAAAAAAAGGCTGTCGCGATGCGCCGTGGTAGATGCGCTCATTACCCAATCCCAATCAAAACTGGGGGCTTCTGCCCGCGCAGCTAAGCTCAACACGCTAGTTAAAAAAGCGAACGCAACACGCTTCATCTCATAACTCCGATAAACTGTTACGAGTCAGATAAGCGGGGTTGTAATATTTTTCATCTAGCTCCATGGGCTCGATGTGTTGATACTCAACCACCGTTTTTTTGGTCGGTTGAATTTGATCAAGCAGCGTCATACTGGTTACGCGCATTCGTCCCTCTTTTTCACCAGCGCGAAACCAAGCCTGCTTGGCCAGTTTCCCAGAACGTAAATACAAAGAAGCTTTGATTGGGAAATCGTTCTCTTTATCCAACCATAAGATAATTTGCTGGTAGTTCGCCCCTTCTGTGACAGCCAGTAATGACAACTTATGCGTCAAGTAAGGTTGACCATTGGGTGTTTCTATCTGCTCTTCACCCATCAATTGACTTTGGTAATCCTCGCTCCACGTCAGTGTTGAAATATCGCCCACCGAAGCCTCACCAAGCAGTTTTTGCATTGGCGTAATACGAATAGGGCGGCGGCTTTTTGGCATCAACAACCAGTAGTTTTCATCGAGCATCAGCATTTTTTGCCCCGCTTCAACGGAGGATTTGAACACCACTAACGAGTCGCGATTGGCTTTGGTATACACGTGATATTGACGCGTTTTATCGAGCTCACCACGTTCATAAAGCGACACCAAAGAGACGACTTTAGCCGCGCTGTAACCAAGGCGATATTGGTCGGCGTTTTTGGTCATTTGCCCAGCATCCAGCGCCGCCCAGCCAGCGGCCGAGTAGCCACCGCTAAGCATGATCAGTAATAACATTATCCATTTATACATAAGCCAGTGCCTCCGTGATTGGCTTGTTGACCCCTTTGCGTGCCGACAACCAAGCCGCTGCAATACAAATGCTCAGTACGCCAAACGCACTCAGCAGAACCAATTCCCATGAAAAATAAATATGCAAAGGATACCCTTCCGTGCGTCCCGGTGGCGGTGGCATTTGCACATCGACTACCATCAATAACACGCTTGTTAGGGCATTGAACGCCGCACCCACCAGCGTACCTAAAATGGCTAGCAATACGGCTTCGCGTATGAAGCTGGCGACGATTTCATTTGGGTAAGTTCCAAGCGCCGACAGCGTTCCGATTTCCCGGGTTCTCTCCGTGACCGACATGGTTAAGGTGTTAAATAGCGCGACGAAAACCACCAACCCCATCACCAAGCCCATGATGCCGAAGATGCGATCGTAAAGATCTTTTACTTTTTGATAAAAAAACGCGCGCTGCTGCCAAGGCGTCACTTGAATCGCTTGGCGAAGGCTCATTAATGACAGTTTGTTTTCAACCCAATGCCGCATGCTTTCTGTCTGTTCGGTGCGAAACAAAAACAGCGATAAGGTGCTCACTTTATTCGAAGCTAACAGCTCAGAGGCCGATTGAATGTGCAGATACAATTGGCGTTTATCCAATTCAGGCACTCCCGTGGAATAGATGCCGTGCACTTTGAAATCAACCGCGTTGAGCGCGCCATCAGCGGTACTGGTCAGTAAAGTAACCCAGTCACCAATCGACACGTTTAAGTTTTTGGCGAGATCCACCGCCAGCATCACTTCCGGCTCACTCGCATCAAATCGAGGGGAGTCAATATTGGACAAGGTTTTGCCTTGGCGAACGTCCAAAAATGGCCCTTTCATATCAAACTCTTTATGGTTAACGCCGGAACCGACAAAAATGGTCGATTTGCTACCGTTAGAGACCAACCCGCTAAACTCAATGCGTGGCTGAATGCCTCGTATCCGCTTATCGTCGATTAATCGCTCAACAATCAACGCACTGTCGGCAATCCCATTAGCCAGTGGCGACTCTTCATCTTGCTCAAAAAAGCCCGGTTGGCTGAGCGTTAAATGCCCGGTGTCGCGCGCAGTGGATTCGCGCAGTGCTTGGTAAGTATAAAGGCCAAATCCTCCGGCGCTAGTCAATGCGAAAACCGCAATGGTAATGATCAATACCGAAAGCAGGCTGCGGCGGCGATTACGCAGTAAATTCAGCGCCGCCATACGCCATTCCATAGAAATCAGCTTGCCCATTTCATCGCCTCCTGAATCACTTTGCCATCCACAAGCTGCAAGGTTCGGTCACAGCGGTTGGCCATGCGCGCGTCGTGCGTAGCCACAATAAAAGTGGTGCCCATTTCGTGTCCAAGGCTTTTCATGATGTCGATCACCACATTGGCGGTATGGCTGTCTAAACTGGCGGTCGGTTCGTCGGCAATCACCATTTCAGGGTTATGGATCAGCGCGCGCGCAATGGCTACGCGCTGTTGCTGACCGCCTGAAAGGTGATCCGGCCGGTGGTGAGCCAGCGTTTCTAACCCCACTTTGGCCAGCATAGTGCGCGTTAAAGTACGCTGATCGCGCAGGCTGTAGCCATTTAGCATCAATGGGTAAGCAATATTTTCCGCCGCTGTCATCACCGGAACTAAGTTGAATTTTTGGAAAACGAAGCCTAATTTTTTGCGCCGCAGCGCCGCCGCCTCTCTTGGCTCGGTTGGGTAAGGGTAACCCGCCAGTTCAATGTCACCCTGGTAATCTTGATCAAGCAGACCCAAGATATTGAGCAAAGTGCTTTTTCCCGAACCTGACGGGCCGCACAGCGCTAGCATTTCACCTTGTTTGACTTCGCCATTCACCGCGCTCAACGCCAGCAGCGGCTGCATGCCTAATTGATAGGTTTTACTGATCTGTTCAAATCGTAGCATTTTGTTGCCCTCCCTCATTCGCTTTTCAATTCATGCGTTTTTTCAGTCAATCCGTTTTCAATCAACGCATTTGTAATCAAAGCCTTGGCTTGGATTATTTGCGGATGCTCCGCTGGCTGGTTGTCAACTTGATTACCTTGCTTCTGATGAGTTTGCATCTGAGCAAGCCATTGCTCTGCTTGAGGAATGTCGTTGGCACGAAGGGCGGCTTGAATGGCGTATCGATAAACCCATGCGGTGGCGGCAAAAGGTTGTGCAGTTAATTCGGGTTCAACAAGAAGGTCGAGATACAAATCATAACCACGCTCAAAATGGTTGAACATATCGGGCAGTGAGGTGTAAGTCGCGGCCGAAACCGCGCGCGTTAAATAGCTATCCGGCAGCCCCATGACGCGCTCTTGTTCAGCAAGCGGCTGCGGGTGATTGCTGAGTAAAGTCAGGCCTTTGTCTATGGTGGCCAAGCCCTCTTCGACGTATCTCATCTTATTCCAAGGCATGAATGCATCACGCCCTTGCAGGGTTTGTGCACTGCCCAGATAAGCTAAGCTGAGCGGTTTGGCCCCTTGCTGTTTAATCAACTGCTCTAGTTGGTGAAGCACAAGTTCCACTTTGTCACTGTCGCCTTCGGCCGCTTGGTTGTACTGCATAATTAAAGCGTCGCTTGGATTAGCTTGAACAGCCGTGATACCCAGCAGCAACCCGACACTGAGTAGCAGGTTGCGAAGTGAGCGTGAATAAGAAAATGTCGTCATCATGATGGTCCCTTTCATTCGTTGGTGATGAAACTTGCTTGATGACGACAGATTACGCAGCAAATAGGCCAGATGCGCCACTTTGCGATAAAGGGGGATTATGCAGCGTTAATGGCTGGCTGGATGACGTGAATGGGAAGTAGACAAAAAAACCAGCCACTGAGGGCTGGTTGGGAGAGTGAGATTAAAACCTAATCGTAATACTGAAATAATAGCAATACGAAAAGCGTATCGCGGGGCAAAAACATCTGTTCCAAAAAGCACCTGTTCCAAAAAACATCCGCTCTATGGCACGCCATGCCCTTTGGCGGCGACCCAAACCCGATACCACTGCTCGCGGGTCAGTTCTAAATCAAGCGCAGCAATTGCCGCTTTGACGCGGTTAATCTTACCAGAGCCAATAATCGGCAGCGGCTTAGAAGGCAGACGCAGTACCCAAGCGTAAATAACCTGATCAATACTGTCTGCGCCGATCTCTTGGGCGATCGCTTCTAGCTCACTGCGCACACGTTGGGCTTGTTCAGTCTGACCGTTAAAAATCTCGCCGCCAGCTAAACAAGACCAAGCCATTGGGCGAATGCGCTGCGTTTGCAAATGATCCAAAGTGCCATCGTGCACCACATCGAAGTTGAGCGGGTTCATCTCCACTTGGTTGGTCACTAACGGTTTACCTAGGCGAGATTGCAGCAGTTCAAACTGGCGCGGGCTGAAGTTCGACACACCAAAGTGCTTCACTTTGCCCACTTTGCGCAGTTCAGAAAACGCTTCGGCGACTTCATCGGCATCCATCAAGGCATCTGGGCGGTGGATCAACAGCAGATCGATTTCGCTCACACCAAGTCGTTCCAGCGAATTATTGACCGACTGATAGATATGCGCAGAACTGGTATCGTAGTGGTTTATCTTACGCTGCGGCGTTTTTTCGCCACACAAATTGATGTCGCACTTAGTGACGATTTGGATCTGCTCGCGCAGCGCGGGCTCCAGCGCTAAGGCTTCACCAAACAGTTTCTCGCACTGGTAGTTACCGTAAATATCCGCATGGTCAACCGTGCTAATGCCCAATTCAATGTGCTGTTTTAAAAACGTTAAACGCTGTTGTGGCGTCATGCCCCAATCTGCCAAACGCCAGTAACCTTGTACTAGCTCTGAAAAATCTGGCCCTTGCGGCGCGATTGTTACTTTAGCAACCATTGGTTGTCTCCTTTGACTTAATTGCCGTCATCCTAAGCAGGTTTCGATGACGGCTCAATGAATCTACCGAATAAGTTCAGATTACGCGCCGAAGTTGTGAGATTCACTACACGTTGACAATTTATATCGCTGGAAAATTCATCGCTTCTACGCCCCCAAGCCATGCTTTGTGATCAACGCCAAATTCTTAAGGCTTAGGCACAAGAATGATGTCAACTTCTCTCTCTGCTTTTATTGTTAGCGATGAAGCACCTCGCCCTACAGCGACTGACGATAACGCAAAAACGAATCACCCTAACCCATGAAGGCCAAGGATAGAGCATGAAATTCTCCACGTTAACACTCGCACTTTGCGCTGCCGCGCCTGTTGTGTTTGCCGCGCCCAATCTGACCATTTCGACCACCACGACTAGCCGCGACTTTCCGCTGGATGCGAAAACGCCTTTAGTCATTCCCTTGACCAAAGAAAGCTACACAATAAAAGTGTCAGGGATTGAGGGCCAGTGCAGCGCGCCAGCTCAGCAGAGCATCAAATTCAACGCGCCCATTGCTCTCAATTGTGGGCAAGAAACCGAACTGCCGCTGACGATACGTTTCACTGGCGATTACGCCTTCGCTTATGATGACGAGCAGCAGACCTTAACCTTTGTCCGCCAAGCCAAAAAATCCACTACTAGCAAATTTAAACGGCCGATACCGAGTGTTTCGTGCGAGCAGTACCAAGGCGGCGAAGTGACCTTACAACTGGGCAATACGTTCCCCGATGGCACACGACTAAAAGAGACATTTACCGGCCAAATCCTCAGCGTGAAAAATAGCCAAGTCACCTTAATGCCGTCACCAACCAGTGGTGGATTGGTGCTGCTTGCCCCAGTAACGGATGCCGCCAGCGAACCCTTTACCTACCGCAATGCCACTATTTACTTTGTGATGGTGGACAGATTCAACAATGGTGACCCAAGTAACGACAATAGCTATGGCCGTAAAAAAGATGGCAAAGAAGAAGTGGGTACCTTCCACGGTGGCGACCTAAAAGGTGTGATTGCCAAACTCGATTACATCAAAAGCTTAGGCACCGACGCGATTTGGCTTTCGCCGATTGTGGAACAGGTGCACGGTTTTGTCGGCGGTGGTGACAGTGGCTCGTTCCCTTTTTATGCCTATCACGGTTACTGGACGCGTGATTTTACCAAGATCGATCAAAATTTTGGTGATGAGGAGGATCTCAAAACGCTGGTCACTGAAGCGCATAAACGAGGCATAAAAATCTTGCTCGATGCGGTGCTCAACCATTCCGGCTACGCCACCTTGGCTGACCTGCAATTTGATCAGATTGAGGTGGTTAATCCCCAAAATTTACCGCAAAAATGGGTTGATTGGATGCCGAAAGCTGAAGAAAACTGGCACAGCTACAATCAATCCATTGATTATCAAAGCGCCAACTGGTCGCAGTGGTGGGGCAAGGATTGGGTTCGCGCTGGGTTGCCCGGCTACCAGAAACCCGGATCTAGCGATATCACGATGACGCTGGCCGGCTTACCGGATTTTCGCACTGAATCAACACAAGCGGTGACGCCGCCGCAGTGGCTACTTAATAACCCCGGCACTCGCGTGGTAGCGCGCGAACAGTATAGCGTTGCCGATTACTTAATTGAGTGGCAAACCGATTGGGTAAAACGCTTTGGTATTGATGGTTACCGCGTCGACACCGTAAAACATGTGGAAGGCGAGGTATGGCGACGCTTAAAAAGCGAGGCATCACGCAGTTTAGAAGCTTGGCGCGAGCAAAACGGGCAGCAAGGGCAACCCTTTTGGATGATGGGCGAAGTATGGGGCCATTCAGCTTACCGCAGCCCCTATTTTGATGATGGCTTTGATGCACTGATCAACTTTGATATGCAAAAAAGAGTCGATAAAGGCGCAGCCTGCTTAAGCCAAATGGCGATGGTGTACCGCGACTACGCGCAAACGCTAGCGAAATACCCAGATTTTACCCCCGTGAGCTACCTCTCTTCTCACGATACCGAGCTGTTTTTTAGCCGTTTTAACTCCTTTGAAATGCAGCGTAATGCCGCCAATGCATTGCTTCTCGCACCGGGTGCGGTGCAAATTTACTACGGTGATGAAGTCGCACGTCAAGTTGGCCCTTACGCCGATGATTTTCACCAAGGCACGCGTTCTGACATGGTGTGGTCACTGGATGAAGAGCGACAAGCGCTACTGAAGCATTGGCAAACGCTAGGCCAATTTCGTCAATCGCACCCTGCCATTGGCGCAGGTATTCATCATGAGATTGAACAGCAAAATGCCTATCTGTTCTCTAGAACGTTAAATAATGACCGTGTCGTTATTGCTTTTGTTGGCCGTTAAACCCACCACAGAGGTAGTTGCACACACCATAGTGACTGCCTCTGTTTCTTCACCATTTTTTTGGTCAAATAATTTAAACTCACCCACCAAAACATCAATATTATGAACGTGTTGAAGCATAAAAATTAACTTTAGCACAAGCTAAACCAATTACTCTGCCAAATAAGCACAACTCTACTGGTCATACCAAAACTGTCAACTTTTCATTTGATTTACAAATACTTACACACTATCATTCGCCGCCAATTGAAATGAAGACATCATTTTCTTTGACATATAAGAAACACAAAATTAACATCTCGCATTGCAATGCCATTACCATAACAAGGCCTTAGGAGGTCGAGAATGATCATCAAACCCCGCACGCTACTCGCGCTATCAATATTGACAGCGTTTAATGTTCACTCTGCAGGCTTCCAAGTGGCAGAGCATTCAGCCTCAGGGCTAGGACGTGCTTTCTCTGGTGAAGGAGCGGTGGCCGATAACGCGAGTGTGATTGCACACAACCCCGCAGCCATGACACGGTTTGATACAACACAGTTTTCTGGTGCACTGTCCATCGTTGACCCAGAAGTTGATGTATATGATGTGAAAAACCAACAGAAAATGAACGATGTTGCACCACTGCAAGTAGTTCCCGCGGCTTACTACGTCAGTCCAATCAATGAACAATGGGCTTGGGGGATGGGAATATTCACTACTTACGGCGTCGCTACAGACTACCCTAATGATATTTATGCAGGCGATCTTGCAGGCGATACTTCTCTTCTTTCTGTCAATTTAAACCCGAATATTGCCTACCGTGTTAACGAACAGCTTAGTCTCGCTGCGGGTATTAACCTCGTCTATGCCGAAGCAAAACTGACACGACATAAAGGTGCTTTAGCCGTATTTACTGGCGGCTCTGCCTCTGACAACCTAGTCGGAATGACTGGCGAAACCATGGCTTTGGGCTGGAACATAGGTAGCTTATATGAGTTCAACCAAAACCACCGTGTCGGTTTTGCTTACCGCTCTGCTGTTGATCTGGATTTTGATGATGGTGAGTTTTCAAGCTATAGCTCAGGTGTTGCAACAAACGCTGTTGTTGAAGGACGTTTAAAAATCACGCTACCTGCGATGTGGGAAGTTTCCGCATTTCACCAACTCACTGATAGCGTGGCGTTGCATTACGGGTACCAACGTACCGACTGGAGTTCATTCAAAGAGTTAAAGGCAACGTCATCACAATGTACCAACGGAGAGTGTTTTTATAAGTCTGAAAAGTATGAAGACAGTGGCCGTTGGTCATTGGGTTCAACTTATCAATTAAACTCGACTTGGACACTACGCGCCGGTTTTGCTTTTGATGAACAAGCTGGCGAAGCCACATTGAGTATTCCAGATAGCGACCGTTATTGGTATTCAGCGGGCGTGAGCTACGTGATCAGCGACTCGCTATCCATTGATGCGGGTTTTGCACTGGTGAAAAGTAAGAGCGGCACGTTTACCGAAACCAACAAACTCAATGAAACATTGACGTTTGAATCGCAAGGGACTGCTTACCTTAGCGCTATTCAACTTAACTACACATTCAACTAAACTCAGGGATAAGTCATGCTTAAAACAACATTCAAAATATCGCTGCTCTGCTCTGCGTTATGGTTAGTCGGTTGTGGTGATGAAACGAGCAGTTCGGGAGCAAGCACAACACCCACTTACGAATCCTACATTCAAGACGCGTTAACACGCGACACCAGCATAAAATTCACGCTCAGTGGCGCAAACGCAAACGTACCACTACCCTCTTTTGCACTCATGAATGCCAAAGACGGCACGTTAGAAATTCCAACCAAGGGTGATGACGCCTTAACCAATCCAGTCGCCGCTATGGGTACCATGGATGGTTGGTCAACATCAATGCCACTGTTTTTAGACTTTGAAGGCGTAGGATTGGCTGACGGTCTTATCTCTAACGGTATTTATTTAATTGAACTGACCGACAGTATGATTGGCAGCCCAACGGTTAAAAATGTGCTGACATTGAACACCAACTTTACTGCCATCGCCAGTGCCAGCAGCGATAAAATTGCAATCGTACCAAACAAAGCGCTCAACCCTGCCAGTGAATATATTTTAGCCGTGACAGATGAGATTACCGATGTGAATGGCAATATTGCAGGCACATCCAGCAGCTACGCCGCGTTGAAGTCCAAAGTGAAAATCTATACCGATGATAAACTAGGGGCACTACAAAAAGTGACCCAAGGCGTGGAAAGCATTTTCGCTTTGGCAGGGGTGGATCAAACCAAGATTATTTATTCAACTTGGTTTAGTACTCAATCTGTTGGTCAAACACTTTACAGTGTGAAAGGCGCCACCGCCGCAGGCCTTGCAACGACAGATATTGGCAACATTTGGAAGCAAGGTGCGAACCCAAACAACCTTAATTTGAGCGCCGCTTACACCATGAGCTTTGGTGCTACAACCGATTTTGTAACCGCACTTAATAACGATGCAAATTTTCAAACTTACATTGGCGCAGCAAAAACAACCGCTAAAGCGTTTATTGAAAATGAATACACAACCAGCAGTTATAACGTTAATGTCACGACTGGAACGGTTAAGCTCCCTTATTATTTAGAGAAAGGAAGCAACTGGAACTCACAGCCGTTTGAATCAGCAATGCCAAGTTTGGCCTTGATTAAAAATGCTTTGGCAGATGACAATGAAAAAGCCACCATCGCCAATCAGCTCATTGCTAACAATATCGACGTGACTCAACTAGCAACCAGCCCAAGTGAACAGCTTAAGCTGGTGGGTTTGACCCTCACAAAGTCTGATGGCAGCCCACTCGATCCTCAGCGCATCATTACACGCTATAGCCCTGTACCTAAGGTGAAATCGTTAGAAGACGTTGATTTCTTACTGTTTACTCCTAACGCGGGAACAAACTGGCCGATCGTGATTTACCAACACGGTATAACTTCTGT
This sequence comes from Vibrio sp. B7, assembly GCF_963888765.1. Classification (NCBI taxonomy): domain Bacteria; kingdom Pseudomonadati; phylum Pseudomonadota; class Gammaproteobacteria; order Vibrionales; family Vibrionaceae; genus Vibrio; species Vibrio sp. B7. The sequence goes on along the minus strand of NZ_CAWPKR010000035.1, from coordinate 27,249 downwards.
TAAAGAAGATGCGTACTTCACAGCAGCACATTTAGCCAATGCTGGTATCGCCGTGATTGCCATTGATCAACCACTGCATGGTGCTCGCAGTTTAGATGCACAGCGCTCAGCTAATGCCGATATTCTAGCGTACCTCAATTTGAACAACTTGGCCGTCGCTCGTGACAACACGCGTCAGAGTATCTTAGATATCATGGGGCTGCGTGCGGCCATTACTTACTCACAAAGTGCAGGGTTGTTTGTTGGTTCCCAATTAGCAAACGCAGACAATACCGCGACGACACCACCAAAATTCCTTGGCCACTCATTGGGAGGAATCGTCGGCTTAAGCGCTGTCGCGAATGCGAACCGCACTATCGGTGATGCTAATGGTGATGCGCTGTATAAATTCTCTGGAATGGCCATTGCAAACTCAGGTGGTCAAATCGGTAACTTGTTAATGGGTTCAGCAAACTATGGCCCACTCATTAAACATAATCTCGCCTTAAGTGCGAGCCCCAAATACAAAGCATTCGCCGAGCAATACTGTCCAGGGTTAACAGAGAAAGTTTGCTACACCACGTTTGAAAACACAGCCTCTGCCTCAGACAAAGCGGCACTGCAAAGTCAGTTGGATCAATTTACCTACGCGACTCAAACCTTGCTCGATACTATGGATCCATACACAAACGCAAGTTACCTAATCAGTGGTGGAACCGCGACAATCCCTACTTATTTATTGCAAGTGGCGGGAGACGAGAGTGTGCCTAACAATGTCACAAATACACGTGCAGGCACCGAACCCCTAGCAATACTATTGGGATTAGCCAACGCAGTACCCTCTGATGTAATCACTAATACGTCTAAAGTCTTCGTAAAAATGGACAGTGGTACACACACAACCTTTCTCGCACCACAAGATACGGCCGATGGTGTGCTTCGCGCTGGAGCGCTATCACAACTGGCTATTTTCTTGAACTAACCGAGTAAACAGCCTGTTTACTTATTCAAACAGCTTCCTTATTTGGAAGCTGTTTGAATTCTCCATCTGCCCTATCTCAACAACTATGGATCAAATCTTAGGTGCTGCTGAAGTGAAACAAAACACCGATCATTCATGTCAACATGACATGAATGATCGTTTCCCTGACAGCGTAAGTGGCGTCATTTCATAACACTTATTCTTCAGCCACCAGCAAAACACCAAATTCAAAATTCGGTGCGTTGTGGTAAATTTCGCCATTGACGGAATCAAAATACCACACCTGACCACTCGCTAAATGGGGTGATTGGCTCCATAAATACGACAAGATATTGCCTGTCTCATACTTAAAGCCTTGGGCAAATGCTCTGCTATTCATCGCTGGGCCAAAACACGCCATTTCAGTCAATGACACTAACTCTTTAATATTCGGCAATCGCCATTCGGCTTGGCTGGCAAATTGGTGCAATGCATGTCGGCTTTGAGGATGGTTGATAGCCGCCACTTCTTGCAAAGCACTTTGCCAACGAAACCCGATCGCTTCGCCATCACACTGCTCCGTAGCGGCGTTCCATGTTTTACCAACTTGGCAACGCATCCACGTTAAGCCAGTGAGCTTATCTTTGATCGTCCCCTGCTCGCTGTAGACATAGCGCGTGTTGGGTGCGCTTTTCGTCATATCAGGAGAACACTCTTGGGCGACGCCGACAGCAGAAAAGATCAAGCAAGAAGCCGCGATTAAATGAGATTTCATTGGTTGTTCTCCTTGGTTGCAACAACTCGAATCGGAAGGACATAAGACGGGTCATTGTCCGCCGCCGTGCTGCTGGAGTAGAGTTCAATCGGGCTACGTTCCCCTTTGGTTGCGCCAGACAGCGCCGTGTAAAGATATTGCATCGAACCATCGCTTTGAAATTGAGAGGTATTGAGATAAGCAATGCCAGAAGTCCACGTATGCCCATCAAAAAATTCGGTGTTCTGCGGCTGATGTGGGAAATAGTGCTGGTTGAAACCAACCGCATCGTCACCCACTTCGCCTAAATCGAGCATCATGTATTGCTCGCTGTTGGTCGGTAAACGCCACGTTTGTAACCCACACAATTTATCTTGATTGATACGATTGATGTAATCTTGCGTAGTGCAAATAGCATCACCTGCCGCCTGACAGGAAGCAGCCGTCACATCTTTTGCAAAAGGGATAAACTTGTCGGCAATTTCTAATGCAAACAACCGTTCTTTATAGTTCAAAGACGCCGCATCTTCTGACTTCACTTCCCAAATAAGTCCACTGTAAACATCTTTAACGCATGACCAATCGCTCGCTTCTGCCTCAAGTTCATTGCCAGCCGCATCTAATTTGATGAACGCAAAGCTCTTACCCGTCACGTCATTTTTGGCGGTAATATCTAGGCCATATTCAGCATCTTGACCGGGATAATCAGCATCAGCCTGCGCTTGTGCGCCTTGATCGGAATAGAACTGAATAATGCCCGTGTCTTGCAGAGGTCGCTCTTCCGATACTTGCGCCATCAATGTATTAGCATATTCGGTCATCTTTTCGCCAGAAACGATCTCAGAGGCAATCAGTGGTGTATTTTTTGCCATGGTTTGCCCAAGCGTTGCCAGCAAATCAATTCGTTCACTTGCTTTCGCTTTTTGGAGCAACACGACAGCATTGGCATCCAATATTGACAATGCTGTGTGGTTAAAGTTTTGTGAAATATCACCATTCACTTCAACGCCTAATTGCAAAAGCTGCTCGGCAAGCAAGCGATTCGCTTCTTTCTCCGTATTTCCATCCAGCATAATGCCGGCAAAAATAGAACTCACACCGTTGAGGATGTTGCCACTGCTTTTGCCCAGCGCCGGCGCAATCAGGATCGATGATTGGCTGGTTTGGCGACTTCTCGTCATGACACTAATGCCAGTAGAAACGTCAGCCACAATAGGAAAACGGTAGATTTGAGTGCTGTCACTCGTGAGGGTGTAGCGCCCTTGGCTATCGGCTTGCGTGCTGATTTCGCCCACATCACAGGCAAAGTTTTGGTTAGAATCAATGCAGACAGTGGCATCAAGTGCGACGTTTTGCGCTTGAATTTGCCCGCTAATTTTATGGCTGGGTAAAGATGTATTGGCTACATCTCCACTTCCACCGCCACCACAACCAGCCAGTAAAAGTGCCAGCGAAAGTGTTGAAAGTCTTAAGTGCATAGTTATGTGTTCTTCAGTTTAAGTGAAAAAATAGCCAACAAATTACGTCGTCTTATAGCGAATGCTGCGAGAGGAAGTAATAAGAGCAGTGAAGTCGAACCGCCACCTGTTTCAGGTGAAAGTGCGTTGGTCACAGGTTGAGGGCATTGATAGCCCGCTAGGCGACCTACCCCCCATTCGATCAAGGTGCCAGAATTTCCCGGGTTGTAGTCAACCACTTCCAAACGCCAGTAGCCGCTTAGGGCTTCGCCTTGTAAAGAGCCCAATATGGCATCATGTGCCAACACCCAATAGTCATCAAAACCATTGATGGCCGATGGTGCTTGGTTGAGTAATTCGACGCGTGTCCCTGCGGGTGAAATTAAGGTAACGCGCAGCTCTTGTAGTTCTGGGTGGGATAACTGCAGGCGAACCACAAAATCTTCATCAATCAATACATTGCCAACATCGAGCGTCAATCCATAGCTCTTAAATCCGGACGTAACCGTGTCTGTACTGTCAATACTGGCGTCTTTCAATACTGAATGTATCGCTACTGGCGGCGTTGCAAGCTGTGGCTTACCCACGATAAACGATAAAGTTTGCTTGTCAGATTGCATCGCAAGGTACGGTTGATATTGATAACTCGATTCAAATAGTAGAGTCTGTTTGACTCCGCAGGTGTAGGTGGTTGGCAGCGCGATGCTCCATTGCTGCTGCTGGAATTTTTCGCTAGCGAAAGTAACGGTTTCACCTTGCAAAGTGGCTACCGTTTGTAAACTTGCTTGGCGATTCGTGGCCTGAATGTGCACGTTCAGCGGATCCGTTGGCATCACAAATCGACGTTCCAACAGGAATTTGAAGGGTTCTTGGACTAAGTTATGTTGCTTAAATTGCTGTAATAGCATCGCATCATAAGCGCGATGCGGGTACAGCTGTTTGGCGGTATACAGCATGCTTTCACTCAAATCATGCATTTTTAGACCACGACCTAAGCCGTACATTGATTCAAGAACAATACGGTCAAATTCAGCAAACGCTTCTTGACCGTACTCATTCACGGCCTGTTTCAGCGCTTGAAATAAAGGGGTAGACCACAATTCGTCACCCAACTCACCTGCAACACTTTCATGCGCTCGATACTCTGCGGATGCAAAATATTTTGCCCGCTGATTCCACAAACTGCGTGTCGAAATACGAGAACCAAAATAGCCATCCCAATTAAACACGGTGTCAATTTCGAACGCTTTTCCTTGTGTATACTGGCGGCGAAAACTGTGCGAACCCGCCCAATAGTCACCAAAGCCTTCACCAATCGCGCCCGAATGTCCATAAGCCCAATCGGGAACGATTTGATAATGAATTCCATGCCCAAGCTCATGGGTAACCACGTCGGCATCTAATGCATCGGGCGAGCCCCCAACACCAAACAACACCGCTTTCGGGCCAACATAATAAGAAGAGTTGTTGCTAGATAAACCTCTCGCATCAAACCTCACGGGCTCACTAAACAGGGAAAAACCGAGCTGTTTGGTATAATCAATCGATTGATCAAGATGGTAAAAAGCCATCAGCTGTACAAAGCGATCATCAAGCATCTCCATGGAGAGAATTTCAGCATCTGAGTTCCATTGCGCCACGTCTTCAGCGCTAAGTAAGCCAACACCGCTATCAACCCACTGCTTGGCATCATCTTGTTGCTGTATGGCGGTAGCATCAACTTGTCGTACTCGTTCATTGGCTAAGTAATATTTACCTGCACTTTGCAACATCTCGACATTCGCACTTTGGTAGTGCGGCTGGTTTGGGTAATCAGCAAGGTCATTCCACGCCGAATCTGGCGCAGGCAGTTGATCCATGGTTCTTAAATCGGGATCAAAAAGTTGCACATTGATGCTCTGCACATCTCCCGATGAGAGCGCAGGCGGTTCATTCGCCACCAATCGGCGGGGCGATTCGAGCTCTGCCGCTACCAATGCAACGCCATCTCGCTCGACTGTGTTGTGCAAACTTTTGAACACGCGCGTCACTACGTCGGACTGATCGGTCGAGAGCACTAACGCTTTTTGCGGTTGGTATTGGCCGTTCTGCCATACATCAAAGTTGTAATGATTTCCCAGTAAACTCTCGGTTTGATAACGAAACTTCAGTGTCCCAACATCAGGATAAAGCGAGCTCAAATACAGCTCAGCCGACTCTTTCGTTGCAATGGTCGTTTTCGCCAGTGGATAGTCCCACTCCCCCGCAAAGGCGGAATGGCTCAAGCATAGCAAGGTGCTCAGAACGATAATTTTTTTCATCTCTAGCTCCTAAAACACGTATTTAGCCGTAGCGGTAAAGTAACGCCCGGGCTCAGTGGAATAGAGAGTTTGACTTTGACTTACACCCGCGACGTCTTGATAACGAACGTATTCACGGTCGAATAGGTTCATGATGTTGAGACTCACATCAAGGTCACGCATCACTTGATAACTCACGCCAAGATCGACCGTAGACCATGCCGACGTTTGCGCGCATTGCGCTTTACGGCCTATATCATCAGAGCATGCTGGTGCTCGGTCCATCGAACTCGCCCAGTTCCAACGTGCGTAGGCATCCCAATCTTGCTGCTGGTAATTTAGTTGTCCATTTCCTTCCCACGGCGTGATGGTACGAACGTATTCATCTTGATCATCTTTGCCATCCACATAACCCGCTTTGAACGTGGTTGACCAATGTTGATTCAGTTGATGGGCGAAGGTGAACTCCACACCATACGTTTCGACGCCATTAATATTTTGGTACTGCTTGATCCAAGCGCCTCTATCGCTATCAAATCCCACGTCTTTAGTGTCCATGAAATTGTCAAAGAGAGAGTAAAAAACCGCGACATAAGCTTGAGATTGGCCATTATCGTATTTTGAACCCAACTCAAAACTATCACTGGTTTCAGCCTGTAAATTCATGTTCGGCGCGATAAAAAACGGCGTCAGTGGAACAAAGCTGTGGTCTGCCGCACCGTAGGCTTTGTCATAGGTCGGAGCGCGGTAGCCGTGGTTGTAACTGAGGTAACTGTTGAATGATGGCGTCCACTGGTAAGCTACGGATGCGCTCGGTGACCATTCACTGGTTTGAATTTCACTAACAGCAAAACCAGCAATAGGTTGCTCTGACTGAGGAGTAAGGTTATTCAAATCAAAACGTAAACCAGTGCTAAATGTCCACTGGTTGAGGCTGAATCTATCTTGCAAATAGACGCCAAAACCATAGGCCTTCGCCGGTGCAAACGGAATAATATTTTCGTAGGTTTCCCCATTGGAATCCTTGGTATCCACGTGACGAGGGCGTTCATAACGATTGGTATTAAGCACTGCACCGTAAATAAATTGGTGCTCGATGTTGTGGACTCGTGCTGCTTTTTCTAAATCAACCGATAGCCCTATCAACTGATCAGAAAAACTTTCATCGCGTCGCTCACGACGAAATTCAAGGGTGTCGAAAAAGGCATGTTCTTTGGTCAATAAGCGATTGGTTTGAGTATCACTTTGACTATCACGCCAGTAAAGCTTGGCGTCCACATGGTCTGCCCAGAAAGAAAGGGTATCTAATTGCACCCCCAATGATGCCGATAAGGTTTGGTGCTGTTCCTGTTCAAAAAATTCTTTGCTTTCCCATTTGTCATCGCGCTGAATGGAAGCAATGCCTTCTTTGCGGATGTTTTCATCTTTATAGGCGTTAAATTTTGCACTGAGTAACAGCGAATCATTGACCATGTGATCGTGGGCTAACGATGCACTGAATCCTTCAATATCTCGGTTATAGAGATCTTGGTTAAAGTTGCGAGTCTCTTCGCCTTGCCAATATGAAATGGTCACCAAGCTTTCACCATTTCCATTGCGCACCGCTAGCGTGCTACTGCTCTTATATTGATTGCTGATCCCTGTGTAGGAGCCAGAGGCATCAATATAGAAATCACGTCCTTGCAAATAATCCGCCGGTGATTTTGTGGTGACAACCACAACGCCGCCGATCGCGCCCGAACCATGAATGGTAGACCCTGCCCCTTTCACAACCTCAATGCTTTTTATGTTGTCTAAGGCGAAAGTATTGCGGCCTACCTTATCGTTAATGTCATTGGCACCATAGCCGTCCGATGCGGCGACGCCATCTTGAATGATCGCAATGCGGTTGCCCGTCATCCCTCGAATCGTGATGTTTTGTGGCCGACCAGCGCCACCCGTAACACTGATTCCGGGTTCATGACTCAATACATCATACAGTTCTGTCGCGCCTTGTTTTTCAATGGTTTCACCGTCAATCGCTGATATTGAGCCGGCGACTTTTGACAGCGGCTGTTCTACTTTATTGGCACTCACCACCACTTCTTCAAGCTTGGTTAGGCTGAATTCGGCATGCACTGACCCTACCGCAAGCACGCTAAGCACCGCTGCGGTGATTGGAGAAAGCTTCATTTACTGCTCCGCTTTTTTGTTTTTATCTATGGTAAGAAGAAAGGCGTATTCCACGGCCTGTTGCTGTAGTGCCTTACGTGAATCGCTACTGTGCCCGCTATTGAAGTCCGTCCATAACAAGTAAGGCCCGCTACCCGTGCTCATCAGCGACATTTTTTCTATGTATTTCGCGCCTTCCCAATAAGGGACACGGTTATCAAACCACCCGACACGGACGAGGGTTGGCGGATAAGGTTTGGCTTGAATATTGAGTAGTGGGTCATAAGCTTCAATTGCTGAGCGTTGCAATGGCTGGCTAGGATCTCCCCACTCTTCTCGCTGCTGAACCGAGAGTGAAGAGGAGTCTTCTGTGGACATGCTTCTAAGCACATCCACAAAAGGCACTTGCAGCACCACTCCAGCAAAAAGTGCTGGGTTTTGATTAACCGCGGCCGCAACTAAGGTTCCACCAGCGCTGCCGCCAATCGCATAAATAGCGCGTTGGCCGTTATTAAAATGCTGCAATGAAGAGGCGACGTTCAGGAAATCTGAGATGCCTATTTTTTTCAGAATGCCAGACCCAGCGCGGTGCCATGATTCACCGTGATAACCACCACCGCGCACATGAGCAATCGCATAAATTACGCCTTGATCCAATAAACTGATCACTTGTGGCATAAAGTACGGACGCATAGTGACGCCATACGCGCCGTAGCCATAAAGAAAGACGCTGGACTGTGCGCTCAAGGTGTCTTTTCGGTACGCCAAAGTGACAGGAATAGCCACGCCATCAACATCCACCACAATCTGTTGTGACTCATACTGTTCCGGTAAATAAGCAGGATAGTGGTCTTGACCCAGTCGCTTCCATTGTAAGCTTGCCACATCAAACTCACGCCAAACTCCTGCAGAAACCATCGACATTGAACGCACGCGCAGTTTATTGCTTTGCCAATCACCGTTACGAGAGACCCAAGCGACCTCACTTTCTGTTGCCAAAGGCTGTGATGCTCTCAACTTTCCATGCTGATCCATAATGGCCAGTTGAGAATGCTGTGCTTGGTTGGTTTTAACCACAACGCCAGCTTGATATAAATAAAAATTATCCAGCGTGGAATGATCATCTGGCGCATAAAAAAGCTGCCAAGGGTTTTCATTCATGCTCAGTAATCGACGGTAGAGTGCAAACTTGCCGTTGAGGTTACTATTGATGTAGAGCCAACCATTAGCAACGTCTGCGTAGTATTCAATACCCGGCTGTGCGGCACGAAGCGGAAGGCTTAAGTGAGAGCTGTTGGTCTCTAAAATACGTTGTTCACTGCTGTTTTCGTTGTTGACTTGCACGAGGGCAAAATGCGGATCCGCTGCCACATAGAGAGACACGATCCACTGCGGATCAGCCCACTCCCATAGGTTTTTTGTCTGCTTGCTCAGCACATCATAGCGCTGTAATAAGCGAGAAGAACGGCTTTCTTCTGCCGCCAAAAAATAGAGGTATTGGCCATTTTCAGACCAAATAGCTTGAGTCGTTGCAGATTGGCTAAGCACGATTTCCTGCTTCGATACACGATCCACCAGCGTCAGCGTGTAGTGCTCTTCCCCAGTCAAATCTTCGCTTAATGCAATAAAGCGGTCCCCTTTTGCCACTGCCCAATTGGCTAACTGGTAATAATCTGATTGCTGCTGTCTTACACTGATATTGACCAATCGCTCAATTGGGCTGTCTTCTGCGGTCTTTTTAACAACAAAACGTTCACCCTTAATCACTTGATCATGATAGTAATTTTGGTACTGGATGAGCCAAGGTGTCGGTGCTTTTACGCTCTTACTCTCTGACCATGTTTTGACTAGTGCATTAGAAAGTGGTGTGGCTTGATTGAGCCACTGTTGTGTTTTTTTATTGTGATCTTCAAGGTGTGCTCGAACCTTAGGCTGTCTACGCGAGCCATCTTCCAGCCACTGCAGTGACTCACCATAAGATGAATGAAAACAAGACAAACCAACAACAAAAGCAATGATATTGAGTAATTTCATTATGATCAGTGAAAACATAGCCAATTATTATAATGAGGCGCAGCTTGCCACTAAACGATAATGAGATCAATTATCATTTTTATATAAAATAAAGAAATTATGGGATTTATAAGGGTTAACGTTTGCGTGTATATAAAAACACCGCCTATTTGGCGGTGTTTTTATAATTAGGGTGAGGTTGTCTCAGCAAATACTGGCATTGAGTCCGTCAGCAGATTCGATTGACCGAAAGGTCACGCTGACAAGACGCTCGCTGTTACTCATCGTCCACTTTAGGTGCAACTCTCTTTTTCGGCACAAATACCGCATCACCCACTGCCACATTCTGATAAAAGGTTTTATCGCGTTTAACGGGCTTCTTATTGGCGGTGTTCGCCTTAGGCTTAGTACTTTTAGTCTTAGCGGCTGCGTTTTTCTTAAAGGCCGGAACGCGTGGTTTTAGTCCGGTAAATTTACCTTTCAGATCATCAAATTGAGAGAACTCGATATCTTGCTGCAAAAAGGCTTCCACGCGCTTGAAGCTGTCCCAATCTTTTGGGCCAACCAGCGAGATTGCATCACCTTTATTACCCGCACGGCCTGTACGACCAACACGGTGCACATACTCTTCCGTATGTTTGGGCATATCAAAGTTAATCACGTGCGTCACGTTTGCAATATCAAGGCCACGTGAAGCCACATCCGTCGTGACCAAAATTTTAAATACGGCGCGCTCAAACTGGCTCATGATGGTGTTGCGCTGGTTTTGATTTAAGTTACCACTCAACGCAACAGCTTTCAGTTTCTGCTCGTTGAGTTTAAGCGTTAAACGCTCAGTATCAGAACGGGTTGCGGTAAAAATGATCACTTGTCGATATTCGGCTTCTTGCAGCACGCGTTCGAGTAAGGCTTCTTTGTGATCGAGATGATCACAGAGGTAGAATTTTTGGGTGATGTCTTTATGCTCTTCGTTGACAACACCAATCGAAATGCGTTTTGGATCTTTAAGCAACTCGGTACCAAAGTCATTCACTTGGCCGTGATCAAGCGTTGCGGAAAACATCAGTGTTTGGCGACGACGGTGGTTCGCTGCATGATGAATACGACGTAGTTCCGGAGCAAAACCTAGGTCCAGCATGCGGTCAGCTTCATCAAGGATCAGCGTATCTAAACCATCAAGACGCAACGAGCGGTGCTCTAAGTGATCCGCTAAACGACCGGGAGTCGCCACAATAAAACGGGGGAAACGGCGCAGTGCTTTTACTTGGTCGTTAAAGTTTTCACCGCCCACAATCAGCGTTGCTTCGTAGCTCAACCCACTGAGCATAGTACGCAGCTCACCGTACACTTGTTTGGCCAACTCACGTGTCGGAGCAAGAATCAGAGCTCTAGGGTCTTTTGCTGATAACGCTTTAGTTTTGAGAGACTTATGCAGCATTGGCAAAACAAAGGCTAATGTTTTACCCGAACCAGTCTTAGAGGATGCCAACAAATCTTTACCTGCAATCGCCACGGGAACCGCTTGTTGTTGGATCTCTGTCGCTTGTTTGAAGTCATAGTGTTTGAGGGTCTTCAATAAGCGATTGTCTAAGCCTAAATCTTTAAACTGCAAAGGATTCTCCAAAAATTTGTAAAGTTGCCACAATAAATAGGGCAAGAGGTCAAAATGAAAACGCAATATGATAGCCCGAAAGGCGCTTAGATAGATAGAGATCACATAAAAATAATCAACACGCACACTTTTTCAAGGCATAAGAAGATAGAAAATACGTCTCTTAACGATGAGACATAGCGGAGTAAATGAGCATAAATTGAAATTCTTGGATTATTTTGACGTTCGGCTACTGGGTGAACGCTAGAATAGTGTCTACAATTGAGTTCGTCGCTATATGATGATTTCCAAACAAGTGTATACCCAAACAACTTGACGTTGCAGGTAAACAGCACCGCTGTAGCTTCAAGTAGGAAAAGTATAATAGGGCGTCATTGATAATAATCTTACAAACAAGGAGTTCAATAATGAATAAGATGTTAATTGCAGCTGCAGCCTCTTCTGTACTTCTACTTGCTGGTTGCGCATCAGGCCCTGATGACGCAGCAATGACGAAAATGGATCAGCTAAGCAACCAAGTTAGCCAACTCAGTGATCAAATTTCTGCACTTAAGAGCGAGCAATCGACACTTTCGTCTAAAGTAAGCCAAGCGGCTGATGCCGCTGCCGCTGCGCAAGAAGAAGCGGCTCGTGCAAACGAGCGTATCGATAATATTGCTCAGTCATACACGAAATAATTTCGTTATATTCCATAGCTGAAAAGGCTTGTTAATTCAAGCCTTTTTTATTGCTGCTATTACACTGTTCACCATTAATGAACTCATCAACTTCTTTAATTACTCCAATGAGGTTGAAAAATCTGCAGCCACAACTTCGACAGGCACACCATTTTGCGCCAAGATCACCGCTCTCGCTTTCGCATCTGATTTGTTAAATTCATCCAACCACCAGCGAAGTTCTTGCGGTACCTGCAACTCTTTTTTACTGCCGTTACTGCGCGTTAAAGGTTCATGAGCTTCAAGAAATACGCTTCGATCTGGCTCTAAGGCTAATTTTATCGGCTCATCAATTACTTTCACTTTCTCGCCACGCTGGACCTGCTTAAACAGCCATTCAATATCCTTGGGATCCATACGAATACAACCTGAGCTGACTCTCATACCAATACCAAAATCTTTGTTGGTACCGTGGATCAAATAATCACCCGCACCATAAGCGAGACGAAGCGCGTATTCGCCAAGCGGGTTATCTGGCCCAGCAGGCACCACCGCAGGCAGTTCAATACCTTTCGCTTTATATTCAGTGCGGATAGATTGAGGAGGTGTCCAAGTTGGGTTCGGTCGTTTTTGGCTGATAGTGGTTTCCATTTCGGGCGTGTCACGACCAATACGGCCAATACCGACGGGGAAAATATGCACTTTGCGTTTTTCAGGCTCAAAGTAATAGAGCCGCAGTTCCGCTAAGTTGATGACGATGCCTTCGTAAGCCACGCGCGGTAAAATAATTTGTGACGGAATGGTTAGCACAAACTCTTGCTGCGGCAAAAATGGGTCAATTCCTTTGTTAGCCGCCATCAAAGATAAAAACCCAACATCGTACTGTTTTGCAATTTGCGCTAAGGTTTCGCCCTGCTCAATCACGTGATATTGAGTTCGGCCAACCATGCTACTGCCTTCGGCAGGAAAATCATAAGTCGCGGCAAACGCGTTCACACTGAGCGCACCCCAGCAACAACACAAAGAGAGTAGCTTGCGTAGCATGGTGATCAAGTATCCTTGGCGTCTTTATAGAGCTGTAAGGTTATCTCTCTTTCTACTTTATGATCAACCATTGGCGCGGGATATGACAAGGAATTGACGGCAGGGAATTTCCAAGGCATGTGGATGTACTTATCTGGCAACGAAGCCAATTCAGGTACCCACTGACGAATAAAATCACCTTTCGGATCAAAACGTTCCCCTTGGCTGGTAGGGTTAAAAATTCGAAAATAAGGTTGCCCATCACACCCTGTTGAGGCGCACCACTGCCAACCGCCATTGTTCGATGCATAATCGCCATCCACTAATGTTTGCATAAAATATTGTTCACCAAGTCGCCAATCGATATGCAGATCTTTGGTTAGAAAACTGGCCACAACCATCCTTAATCGGTTATGCATCCACCCCGTTTTATTGAGTTGGCGCATCGCCGCATCGACAATAGGGAACCCAGTTTGCCCCTGCTGCCAACGTTCAAAGGCCGCTGAGTTCTCCCACCAAGATACATGTTTCCCCCAAGGTGCAAAATCTTTTCCTTTACAGAGATCAGGACGGAACCCGATCAGATGCTGATAGAATTCACGCCAAATGATTTCGCTCAGCCAAGTTTGCGCCCCTTCAGACAACCCAATATGTTGCGATTCAGCGTATAGACGCGCCATACATTGACGCGCAGAAAGCGCCCCTATTGCGAGATAAGGTGACAGTGCGCTGGTCGAATCCAACGCGGGAAAATCACGCTGCTGGTGGTAATTCTGTACCTTATCACGGCAAAACTGGCGTAATTTAGCGCGAATTGCATCGAACTCGACCACCCAATGATCACTGCTGATGCGTGGATAGCTGAACGAGCGGTGTTCGCTCCACAGCAACGGCTCAAGATCCTTTATGGGTTTATAATGTGCAGAAATAGGCGTTGGTAAAATTTGAGGTAGAGCCGCTTGTGATAACCACGCTCGTTTAAAAGGCGTAAAGACTTTGAAATAATCACCTTGCTTGTTTTTGACCAAACCGGGGGCAATAATGCACTTATCGTCGTATGCTCGCCACTCGATCTGGCGCTCTAGGCAAAACTGACTCGCCATCTCATCACGCTGCAACTCATTGATTTCATACTCGCGATTAACCAACACTGCGCTGGCATTAAGCTGCTTAGCCATGGTGGCGATCTGCTGCGCAGCATCAGCGTAATCATCGACTTCCTCATACAATAGAGCAATATTGAGTGCTTGCAGTTCACGTTGCAGCTCAAATAAACGCCGATAAATAAGATCCGCCTGCATCGGAGCAAGATGGTGTTTTTGCCACTGTGCTGGCGTTGCAATGAATACGGCAACAACAGGTTCTTCACCATCAATGGCGGCATGTAATGCCGTATTATCAACGGATCGTAAATCTCGGCGCAGCCAGAGTAATTTCACTGTACATCCTTACTGATTAATCTAACGAATGGTGCAGACGAGCAACCACATCTGACAACGAAAGCTTATCTCCCAGTGAGATACGCAATTTCCGTAACGCTTGAACTTGCTGCTCGGTTAGTGCTCGGTTGGCAAACAGCGCAACCTGTTGGTAGTTTGCTAAAGCATCATGATCAACAAGAGCGGTAAGATCTTCGACACCATCTAAGATAGTGAGGTTATAACCAGCTTCCACCTTTCCCACGAACCATAGCCAAGCCAGTATGCTCGATGTTGGATCAAGATTAACGCAAAGACATTTTCCTTTAGTTGCCGCTTTGTTTTCCGCTTCAATGATCGAGCTCAACTTGCTTATCATCAGTGCCTGAAAAAGCCCTTTTTGCAAACTGCGCAACGGTCCTTTAACCCGCTCTAACGTGTCGATGACAGGAAAGACAAACTGCTGCTCAACAATCTCTAACGGATACTCTTTCAATACTGTAGCAATGGTTGATTCCGCTTTGCCTTTATTGAGATCCACTAAAGCTTGCAGCAATTGTTCTTGCTCTAAAAGCTCTGAGCCATGATTTGCCAAAGTATCAATGATACTTTCACTGCCACTGAGCAATGCACTCACTTTGCCAATCGAAACCCCTTTCGCCAGCCAGCCTTGAATAGTGCGAATCGTCGCAATATCCTCTTGTGAATAAAGGCGATGCCCTTTTTCCGTGCGCTGTGGCTGAACGAGGTGATAGCGGCGCTGCCATGCACGCAAGGTAACGGGCTTTACTCCAGTAATCTCGGCAACGTCTCGAATAGCATATAATTTTTCAGTCATCATGTTTTCAGTCAGTGGGTTCTCATAGTCCATAACGTAACCTTAGCGTTTGTGGATAAGGCGATAAATAGTGCTGTTGCTGCAGATAAGCATCGGGATACATTTTTATGTAATGTTTGAGCAACGTAATAGGCGCAAGTAAAGGAAGCTCGCCAGTTCGATAGTCATCAATCAATTGCGCTAACTCTACTTTCTGCTCTTTGTTTAAGGCTCGTTTGAAATAACCCTGAATGTGCATCAAAACATTGGTGTTATTTTTACGGCTCGCTCTGTGTTTAAGCGCATCCATTAGCCCTTGGCGATAGTGCTCAATAAAATACTGTGGCGGATGCTGCTTGACTTCAGCCACCAAACGGCCGAGTTCTCGATACGCTTGCGGGTGATGCGCCATTAACGTCAATTTGTAACGTGAATGAAAGGCCACCACTTTGCCCGGTGTCGGGTTGTCACCTATCGATTGATAAAAGTCATGTAAACAGTAGACACGCGTAATGAAGTTTTCGCGAAGCACAGGATCATGCAAACGGCCATCTTCCTCTACAGGCAACCACGGCATTTTACGCATCAAAGTGGCGGTATAAAGCCCAACACCCTCTTTGTCTGCTCGTTGATGCTTATAGACTTTGACTCTTTCCATGCCACATGTTGGGGATTTCGCACAAACGATATAACCACACAATTTCATCAATTCGAGTTCATCAACTTTTCGTTCTGAGAAATCGAACATGGCTTGCGTGTAATCTTTGGTTTCATCTTTAGTTTCAACCAGCGCTAAACGCTCTTCGTGAGAGATCAAGCGAATGGTAGGCCTTGGCACGGTTAAGCCAATCGAAACCTCTGGGCAAACAGGTATGAAAGAGAAATAATTCGTTAACTCTTTGGTCACAAAGTCACTCGCTTTGTGGCCAGAATCAAAACGGACTTGCTCTCCCAGTACACATGCACTGATCCCGATACGAATTTCTGGATTACTCATCGCTGCCTCATATACAAAAATATTTGTTGTATAATGTATAGCACACTCCAATCACCTTATACAAAATATATTTATGTACACATAAAAGGTAAACGTTTACCCGAATCGATTGCCTTACCACTTTCAACACTTTTAGTTATCAATGAGCTCAAAAAAGGGTATTAACCTTCATTCTGTGACAAATCTCTCAAGGAACATTGTCAGGTCTATCTAGTATTGCCTCAACAAAACACATCAGATTCAACAGAATTAGTAATTTAATCCACTTATTGCGGATAAATCGCTGACTCGAAAACTTTGGAGTAACAACGATGGCAACCCCACACATTAATGCGCAAGTTGGTGATTTCGCTGAAACCGTTCTAATGCCAGGCGATCCATTACGTGCAAAATACATTGCTGAAACTTTTTTAGATGATGCTAAACAGGTTTGTGATGTTCGCAGTATGTTCGGTTATACCGGTACTTATAAAGGTAAAAAAGTATCCGTTATGGGCCACGGTATGGGCATTCCATCATGCTCGATTTATGTTCACGAGTTGATTTCAGAATACGGTGTAAAAAATATCATCCGTATTGGTAGCTGTGGCGCTGTTCGTGACGATGTCAATTTAATGGATATCGTTATTGGTATGGGTGCTTCAACCGATTCCAAAGTTAACCGCATCCGTTTTAATAACCACGATTTCGCCGCGATTGCGGATTACGGATTGCTTGAAACAGCCGTCAATCAAGCACGCGCACAAAACGTGCCCGTGAAGGTAGGCAACGTGTTTTCCGCTGATTTGTTCTACACACCTGAAGGTGATTTATTCGAAAAAATGAATAAGCTTGGCATCTTAGGTGTGGATATGGAAGCGGCTGGTATTTATGGTGTTGCAGCGGATCTAGGCGCAAAAGCATTGACGATTCTTACGGTGTCAGACCACATCATTCGCGGTGAGAAATTAAGCTCTGAAGATCGCCAAACCTCTTTTAACGACATGATGAAAGTCGCGCTTGAAACAGCGATTAGTATCTAATTTTTAAACCTCAGCTGCTCACCCAAATTGGCAGCCTTAAATTACCCCGAGGGGGCGATTGTGTCCAACGACCAACTACCCAAGGACGCAGATGGTTTACAACTCAACTTTTGTAAAACATTGGCGTGTGACAACTTTGGACTGAGTGAAGCCGAACGGTACGTTCTGCAGCGCGTAAACCCGAAGCGTCCAACGATGGTTTGTCGTGAATGTGGTGCTTTCCCCCCCTTACTTAACAACCGAGAAGTGTTAAACGAATTACACCGTTTAAGACAGCTTCACAGCGACGGGTTGCCCGCTTGCCGCAGTGATGATTGCCAAAATTTCGGTTTATCTGTTCATACACACAAACACCTCTATCACGCTTTTGGCTACAGCGGCGATCGCCAGCGATACCGTTGCAAAGCTTGTCAGAGTACCTTTGTCGATAAGTGGTCAGGAGCCAACAAAAAACTCGTTTTTCAAGAAACCTTACTCGGCCTGCTCTTCATGAGTTATTCGGTGCGAGAGATTTGCCGTAAATTATCCATCAACCCAAAAACGTTTTATGATCATGTCGAGCACATTGCCAGTCGCTGTCGGCGAAAACTGGCCATGATTGATGCACGTTGGGTGAATCATGCAAACCAATATGAGCTGGCTTGCAATTACATCCCGCTCCAGCCCCATAGCGACAACGGCGTGTTGTGGTTTACAACAGGTGAAGCCAAAACAGGTTATATACTCTGTCAGCACGTAAACTATTCCGCCAATGAAGAGCCTGCAGGTGAGCTTGATCACAACCCCTATCACTCGCCCGCGCGTTTTGTTTCTCGTGAACATTCATCCGAAGCGAATCTACCCACTCCTGACGCATCTCCGCTATTACGTGAGCGTATTGATCAGAAATACCAAACAATTTTAGCCCGCGGTAATGTTGAAGACCCCATGGGTAACCTCACCACTTTTCATTACCCTTCTAAAGGCGCCTTGATTCGCCCTCCTTACACCTCTTATGCTCACTTCCTCCACGTGCTGGATTTGTGCCTTGAAGATAAGCGAGTTTCTATCTATCTGCCTCAAGATCCGGTTTTACGTTCTGCCGCATTGAGCGTCTGTTTGCCGCGAATCAAGCGTAAGAATGTTGACTTGATGTACGTTGAGGAAGATCCGCAATGGCAAAATGGACATTCCGTGAATAAAACGGACATTGTTCACATGGGATGGTGGCGAGATCGCTGGGCTATTGCCAATCAGGCACAGGCTGCCAAAGGTGTTTGCTATTTGGCAGGAGACAATCCAACACCCGAAGCTTGGCTCGATAAAGCATCGATTAAGCAAACAGAGTTCTATCAAAAACGCTTCCAACTGTTGTTCGAAAGCTTTATCAACGAACCGAGGCGCAAACTTCGCCCTGGCGGCCTACAACCAATGCTGGATATTTTTCGTGCTTGGCACAATCTGTGCTACCAAGATAAACATGGATTCACCGCCGCCCAAAATTTGGACTTAACCAAACATCCACTGACATTGAAAGAACTACTCTCTTAGATTTTTAGGTTATATTTAGACTGTGGATTGTGAAGTAGCGCAGATTATTGTGGTAATGAATAACCAATGCACCCACTTTTGGGAAAGTAAATAGTGCGCTTTAACGTTGGCTTCATATAATGAATCGGTGACTTAGGCTTCTTACTTTTGAGGAACAGCCCGTTTGGATAAAAGCCAATACCTTCTTGAAATTGAAATAGAACAGCTTAGAGCCCGTATTGAAACTGAGCCGGAGAAGGTGTCGATCGTCGCGGAGCAGTGTTTATTGAGAGCACAGCAGATCTTTTTCCCAGAAGGGGCGATTCAATGTTTGATCATTTTATCTCGCTGCGCTTGGTGTCTAATGGACTACCGCGTGGGTTTAAAATACATTAAAGAAGCCTTATCCACTCAAAATACCCTCGATACTGATGACTGCCTTCCCGAAATTCTGCATATTCACGCGCTGCAACTTTGGGGCCAGGCAAAATATTATACCGCCCAACAATATTGGATAAATGCCTTAGAACAATCAGCTCTGGTTGATGAAGTTGATATCCAGATAGAGTGCCTCATTGGTCTGGGTAATGTTTGGCGTATTACTAACGAATATCAACTTTCATGTTCAACACACGAGCTAGCCGTTAAAGTCGCTAATAATGCCCGTATCCATTGGTTAGAAGGCAAAGCCCGTATTCTGTGGGCATGGGATCTCTATCTACTTAACCAATACATCGATATGCTCACGGTGCTCGATGGTGCAGAAGAAGCGCTACAGGATCATCCCGATAAAACTTGGCAAGCCGAGGTTTGGGATTTTCGCGGCTTGGCACTGCTCGGGCTTGAACGAATCGAAGATGCGGAAGCGGCAACCACCAAAGCACTCGAACTTGCTGTTGAGCATAACCTTGTGTGGATGAAGGCTCACTCATTCATTAGTCGAGCTCGTTTGGAACTGCTGAGAAAAGACTCCAAGAAAGCAACTGAGCTGTTGCTTCTTGCTGAAGCCTCTGCTGCTTCATTTGATAAAGGTGAGCTACTTTCACAAATTTGCTACCAACAATCCCTAGTCGCAGAGCAGCGTGGTGATTTTAAAGCTTCTTTAGCCTCATTTAAGAAATATCGCCAATTTACGGTTGAGATGCTTCGAGAACAAACGGCGCGCATTGGCCTTGATAAAGCAAGAGCCTCTAAGCGACAACTTGAGCAACGAGCACGTAAACTCATTAACCGTATTCGTGGTCAACACGAATACGACCCAGAGAAACATCTCTCCAATGTAGTTTCAGAGACTTATTGGTGGGAACAACTCATGCTATTCAAGACCGAGTTGAAGCATTCTAATCACGCCGTCATTGTCATCCAACATAACGACTCAAAGTACCTCGATGTATGTACCGAGATTGCCCACTCGCTCTGTAACCAAAAAGATCTCGTTTCTCGTTTAAGTAGCGAACGCTTAGCGCTGCTTCTTGCCGATAAAGGCGATGCAGCGCTGCACGTCTTCCATGTATTGGCTAAGATGATTGAAATATACCCCTGGGAAAGAAAAGGATTAACGGGGTCGCTACCTCAAGTGATGTTCCAAGACATTTTGAGTTTCCCATTCACATTAGAACAACTGGAAGACAGTCAACCTCAGGAATGGTCGCATGGAAGTACTGCTCAGTAAGATTAAAGATACGGGTTTGGATGCCACCTCCGTTTCCGGAGAGGAGGCCATCATTTTCTGGAATCACGTCCGACAACATATAGCCTCAACATCAAAAGAAAAAGCACTTAGCTACATCATCAGTGCAGAGTATCGTTCAGAACTGCATCAGTCGTCCGCCAGTATAGAGGAGCTTCGTCACGCCTTAGCATTACTTGAATTGCCTAAGGACGCCGAAATTATTTTGTCTGTGAAAAACAGTTTAAGCGATCGCCTAATGGAAAGCGGTGAATTTGCCGCGGCGCTCAACGAATATGTGTCCGCTTCTAATATTGCCGTCGACACAGGTTACATTGACGAATATGTACTAGCCGTCATTGGCATGGGTAACCTGTGTGATGCTTATGGCGAGCACAGCCGAGCCCTTCGTTACTATCAAAAAATTGATAGTATTGATCACGCAATCACCAGCCGCTCATTACGCCTGCGTTATAAACTTTACATGCTATCGTGTTACATTCAACTGCACCGAATCTCCGCCGCCACCGACCTAATTAAAGAGTGTGAAGAGCTGAGTATTTTGGTCAGCGATAAAATTCTTACCGGGCAAATTTCACTCTATCAAGCTCAACTTTATCTTCATCAGGAGCAAGTCGATAAAGCGCTCATTACGCTCTCTAGTGTTCAGTACAGTGCAGGGAATATGAATTCCACCTGGCTATCGAATATGATTCGAATTGAAACGGCCAACTGCCTGGCTAAAATAGGCAAAAGTCATATTGCCAATATGATGCTGGCCAGTACAGACAAACGCCTGCAACGATACACGTCACCCACGATGGCCAAGCAGCTGTATCGAGCATTCAGTGCCGTGTGCGAGCGCCAAGGCCTTTATCAAGCCGCCCTGATTTATGAAAAAAAGGGCTTTCGAATTGAAACTGATCTGATGAAAAACATCCCGATTAGTGAGCTGGGGGCCAATCAACTGCGTCGCTTATCGCGCTTTGAATTGCAATTGAAACTGATCTTATCTGAGATTGAAAATCGTGAGCTCAAAGAAACTACCGAACATCAAAAGAATGCCGTAGCCCAACTTCAACAGGATGTCTTCACTGATCCACTCACCACCTTACACAACCGCCGCTGGTTAGATGTCAAGCTGAAAGACCTACTGCTTTATGAGAAGCTATTTGCATTTCTAGTCATTGATATTGACCATTTTAAATCGATTAATGATGAACTTAGTCACTTGGTTGGTGACAAAGCGATAGTCAATGTTTCACGTGAGTTGAAAAACTACTTTAAATTCCGAGGCTCCTCCTGTGTCCGTTTTGGTGGAGAAGAGTTTCTGGTGATTTTAGAAGATTGCTCGCTCGACCAAGCTGAAATGCATGCCGAAAACTATCGTGAACGCATATTCCAATTTGGTTGGCACGATATTCTAGGTGAGCGCGGCTTAACCGTCAGTATCGGTATAACCTTGCATCGAGATGGTGAAAATACACAACGCACATTCTACCGCGCCGACAAAGCCTTATATCGCGCGAAAGCGAATGGCCGCAACCAAGTGTGCACTGAGTAACTTTCCATCACGTTAAGCTATTGGCTGCCGTTTACACTCGTTATTGAAATACAGGAGCAACTATGTTTTTAGATTACTTTGCCCTTGGTCTACTGATTTTCGTAGCCTTGGTCATTTTTTATGGAATCATCGTCATTCATGATATCCCTTATGAAATCGCCAAAGAGCGCGACCATCCACATCAAGATGCCATTCATGTTTCTGGCTGGGTCAGTCTATTTACCTTACATGCCATCTGGCCATTTTTGTGGATTTGGGCAACCTTGTGGCGAAAAGATCGCGGGTGGGGGTTCACTAAACTTCAAGAAGAGCAGAACGATATTCATCATCGTGTCGATGAACTTATCGATCAAGTCGCAACACTCACTCGAGAATTACATGAGTTAAAAGCGCAGCCACCCGTTGCTCAAGCGAACATCGACCATGCCAGTAATCAGGAGACAAAATAATGGATTTACTTCTGATCATGACTTATGCCGCTTTATGTATTGCGATATTCAAAGTCTTTAAAATTCCATTAAATAAGTGGACCGTCCCTACCGCTGTATTAGGTGGCGTTATTTTGATCGGCACCCTGATCTTACTGATGAACTATAATCATCCTTTTACTCAATTGGGTAGCCAAGTTTTTTCCACAACACCTGTCGTCTCAGGAGTACGAGGAAGAGTGATTGAGGTTCCGGTACAAGCAAACCAGCCCTTAAAACAAGGTGATGTGCTTTTTAGAATTGACCCTGTGCCTTTTGAAGCGGAATTGGCAAAAATTGAAGCTCAGATCAAAGAGGCGAGCCAAGGTGCACTCGGCCTAGAATCGAATGTTTCTGAAGCTGCGGCAGCGAAAGTACAGGCTATCGCTGACCGGGATAAAGCACAACGTGAGTATGCTCGTTATCAACGTGGGTATGATAAAGGTGCATTCACCGAACAAGATCTTGATACCCGTCGCCAAGCTTATAAAGCAGCAGAGGCAGCAGTAGAAGTCGCCCAAGCACGTCTAAATCAAGCCAATATCTCCTTAAACTCAGAAATCAATGGTGAGAATACTACCGTTGCTCGCCTGCTTGCCGATTTTAGACAAGCCCAATTCAACCTTGAACAAACCATTGTCAGAGCGCCTACTGATGGCTATGTGACGCAATTAGCTCTCAGACCAGGTGCGATGTCCGTACCATTACCCTTAGCGCCAATGATGACGTTTGTACACACAGAAGATAAAATCTACACAGCTGCATTTAGGCAAAATTCTCTTCAACGCCTAAAACCGGGCTTTGAAGCCGAGTTTTTGTTCAGAGCACTACCCGGAAAAGTCTTCAAAGGAGAGGTGGTTGAAATATTACCTGTTATTGGTGAAAGCCAGATCCAAGCACGAGGTACCTTGCTAGGAACTGAGGCATTACGTACCAATGGACGCGTACTCGTCACCCTTAAAATCACCGATGATTTAAGCGATTATCACCTGCCACTCGGTACTGCTTTTGAAGCCGCTATCTATTCAGACAGTTTCTCTCATGTCTCGATTATGCGTAAGGTACTCATCCGGATGAAAAGTTGGCAAAACTATCTCTACATAGATCATTAGATACCATCCGTCACGACATACGTTGAAAAACAGCCAACCCAGATGTCGCTTGTCTAGTGGCTATTGGTATCATGTTAAAAGGGTCGTAAACGACCCTTTTGTTATCTGTCGCTCCAACGCAGAATTCTCACTTCATTACCCGCTTCGGGTTTTACTGGAATATTGAGTGATAAAAGCAGCGAAACAAGTGCCATTACCGCTCCAATATAAAAAACGCTCGCCGGAGAGATAAGCCAAATTAAACCAAACGTGGCGGGGATGAACACGGCCGCAATATGGTTAATGGTAAAAGAAACTCCCGCTGTAGACGCCATGTCCGCAGGATCTGCAATTTTCTGAAAATAAGTTTTAATCGCCAAGGCCAAGGCAAAAAAGAGGTGGTCAACCACATAAAGTGCCGCCGCCCAATGTGCGTTTTGTACAAGACCGTACCCAACAAAAACAACAATCAACCCCGTGTATTCAAACAGTAGCGCTTTACGCTCGCCGACTACACCAATGAACTTACCAATACGTTTAGCAAACAAAAAGTTGAACAAATAGTTGATCAAAAACAGTAAGGTAATATCGGCCGCTGAATAGCCAAATTTCTCCACCATAAGGAAACCAGCGAAAACAGTGAAAATTTGCCTACGCGCACCACTCATGAAGGTCAAGGCGTAATACAGCCAATAACGTTTGCGTAGCACGAGCTTTTTATTTTGTGGCACTTCCGCTTTAAATTCAGGAAAGGCAAAGGCAATGATCAACACCAGCACAAAACCAGCACCGCCAGAAATGGCATAGACCCATTTAAAATCGAGCTGAAACACTTCTAACATTACCCACAAAGCACCGTAAGTGATCAGTGATGCAAGTGCTCCAACCGAAATGAGTTTGCCAAGCATTTCTGGCGCTTCATCTTTATTTAACCACTGCAAAGACAAGGATTGTTTAAGCGTTTCAAAGTAGTGGAACCCAGTCGACATCAATAATGTCGTGAGCAGTAACCCGGTTAAAGAAGGGAAAAAACCCGTCATCGCGGTTCCTAACGTCAACATACCTAATGAGATCAGGATAAATCGCTGCTCTCGAATGAACAGTAAAACGAATACGGCGGTGAAGGCTAAAAATCCGGGGATTTCTCGTACACTTTGTAATAAGCCAATGTCTGAACCATCGAAATTCGCTTTTTCAATCACGAAATTATTCAACAGTGCCATCCAACTAGAAAATGCAATCGGCACAATAATGGAGATAATCAATAGGAAATTTTGTGGCGTGCGCCAACCTTGAGAGGCTTTAGGGTACATGAGAGATCCTTATCTATGTTTCAGCGCATCATATACTCAAGTCGCCTTAAAAGGCGAGAGCTCATCACAACAGGAAACAAGGTTAGGGATTAGCACTGCTAAATTACACCGTTCGGGTATAAGATCGACCGAGACACAAATATTGGGATTTAACATGACGATTACGTTCGCAACGATTAATTTATTCAATTATTTAGCTCCGCCGAACGCATATTATCAGTTCGACAATATTTACACGCAAGCAGAGTGGCAGAAAAAAAAGCAATGGTTTAGCCAGAAGATCAAACAGCTGGATGCCGATATCATTGGCTTTCAAGAAGTTTTCAGTTTTGATGAACTGCGCAACCAGATGATGGATTTAGGCTACCCGTATGTGGCCTGTGTAGATGAACCTATCGTCAAAGATGGATACATCTATAGCCATCCGGTTGTAGTAATTGCCTCTCGCTATTCTCTGCGCCAAGTGAGCGCCGTACATGGCACGCTACCAAACCAAGCTGCCCCTTTTTGCTTTAATCGTACACCGTTACACGCTACGGTTTGCCTGCCAATGCTCGGGGATATCGATGTCTATATTGTGCATTTTAAATCTCAACGTCCGGCAGAATCGCCTGCGGCACCTCATCATCTGATCGATGAATGGCAACAAGAAACGCTAGGACGCTGGCTCTCTACTGTTCAGCGAGGCTTTGAAGCAAACCTGACTCACCAATATATCGTCAATACTCAAAAACAAACTGGGCGGCCTTGTGTGCTAATGGGCGATTTTAATAAACCGTTACATCACGAGGAGTTTCAAGGACTACTATCGCAGGCCTTATACCGCAGACCAGAAACACAACAACCGCTGGCTGACTATGCGCTTTACGATGCTTGGGATCTGCATACCGAGAGTGTTGAGCAGCCTCGCAAAGCCACTCATTACGCCGGCTCCACGGGATCTGTACTCGACTATATTCTCCTTTCCGCAGACTTCGCGCCTTTTACCCAGCCAATGAAAAGCTATATCAGCCACTATACTGTGCTTGATCAACATCTGATCAACCCGAGCTATGAGCTCGATAACTTTAGTACTGACCATGCACTGGTCGCGGTCACATTAAAAGTAAACACAGCACCGAGCTAATGGGTTTGTATGCTACGACTCTCGATGCAATAAATGCTGCCATTCACTGTGTCGATTTAAATAATGCACAACATAACTACAGACAGGTTTAATGGTGTAACCTTGCGCTTCAATTTGCGGTAATACACTCTCCATCATTATTTTTCCGTATCCTTTACCCTGAAGTTCATCCGGTACGCGAGTCGAAGTAATAAACAACACTTCATCCTGTTGTTGGTATGTCACAGTTGCGAATAGATTTCCCTCAAGATGTACTTTATATTGACAATTTTGTATATCATGTTGCACTTCATGAATCATGGTAACGTCCTAATTGATATATAAATCAAATAAATTGATATTCTCAGAATTGAATCTTCCAACATCTACCCCTAGAATTTAAACTATTACAAAAATTAGAATAAAATGCAGCTACTGCATCACGGAGAAAATTAAGATGGAATCGCAGTCGGCAGTGCTGAAAGATGAACAGAACCCAAACCGTTCAACCGAACGTAATAAAACCCTATCGACACTTAATAGTACTGATGCGTTATCTATGGTTGAACACAGTAGCGAACTAACCTTAAGTATAACCACTCCCGTTGGTACGAAATTCCAGTGTAAAACGTCATTTATCGGTACCTACTCTCATTCCCATCTCCTTGTAGAAATTCCTAAAATTTCCGCAGATGATCTCTCTTTTTTCTTCCAAGAAGGTTTTTGGATGAATATCAGAGCTATTTCACCACGTGGCGAAGGAGCTTTAATCCATTTTCGTAGCCAGTTGTTACATGTATTGCAAGAGCCTATACCGCTCGCCATGTTATCTATTCCCAACAGCATGCAAGTGACCCAACTGCGCAAAGAAGCTCGTTACGATGTGAATCTAGCAGGAAAAGCAACGGTAGGAACGCATAAGTCGGATTGTGAGGTAAGAGATCTCTCCAAAAGTGGCTGTCGTTTTGTCACACCTCCTCTTGGGCGTACTTTCCAAGTGGGTGATAAGATTAGTCTCGAATTATTTACTGATCCTCGCAGCAGCCAATTCTTTGCGCCTTTGATGGGTAAAGTTTGTAACTTGCAACGCTCACTGCACTATGCTCGTTACGGAGTGCAGTTTGATGAAGAAGGTGTCAAAAATGCAAAGAGTTTATTAAGCCAATTGAAGTTTGATGGCACAAAACTAACGCTGAAGTAAGCAATACACCCTAACCAATAAGTTAGGGTGTATTGCTATAATGCCGTTCACTTAAGGTGAGCGGCATTGTATTTTCTAGGGTATCGGCTTGGCTTTTTCTTCACGACTCTAGGGAAGGCTCTTTCTCGCCTTGGCTCAAGTATTAAGCTCCCACTCATTGCATAGAAGTTTTGGAGTTGCCTCGGTATGGC
>NZ_CAWPKR010000034.1:0-534 GCF_963888765.1 Vibrio sp. B7 | reverse complement strand
AGAGCGTTAAGCTGTTATCGGGGGTCGTTTCGATAAGCTGCTCTGCCAGCTTCATTTCATTGACGGTATAACAGTCAAAAGCACTGCCTGTGATTAAATGACTGCTCAGCTCCATCTGACAGACCATACGTACTTGTGGGTACTGTGTTTCTTTACCATCCCTATTCGTGGGCTTGGCAAACGCTTCAGCATTGTTTTTCGAGTCTTCTGTTCGCCATAAAACCCCATCAACACCCAGCAACGTAAGTCCGTTCCAGTTTGGTAAGTTAGCCTGTTTGAACCAATGACTTTGCGTACAGTCAAAGAGCGCTTTTGCGGCTAACTCTCCGAGATTTTTTCTTCGCTGTGTTAATGCACTTGGAGCAACAAATGGCTTACCTGTGCGGTCAACAATATCGAGCATGTTTACAATGTCAGCCATGGATTTATCGTTATAGATAGCCATGCCAACCAGTAACCATGCCATCGACTCTAAAGTGAGCTTTCGTTTTCTTAGAGTAACGGTATCAGTAAGCTCATAAGCACTATTGATGA